>DATABA010000156.1:0-59164 GCA_036259835.1 Actinomycetota bacterium | reverse complement strand
CGAAGCTCAGGAAGAAGGGCCTGCACGATGAAGCCGAGCAGGCGGAACGAATGCATCACGTGCTCCCGCCCTACACCGGTGGGGCGATCGCCGCTCTCTCCACCGCGAAAGAAGCCGATGTGATCTTCGTGGCGCATACCGGTCTGGAGGACCTGAGCGCGCTGTCGGCGTTGTGGCGAAGCGTGCCGCTGGAGCGGCCGGTGCAGGTGCGCTACTGGCGCGTTCAGTTCACCGACATACCTGTCGGCTCAGAAGAGCAAAACGACTGGCTCTACGACTGGTGGGAGCGGGTCGACGAGTGGATCGGCCTGAACCGCTCGCCGGCCCGCGTTCAGACGCCGGCTTCGCCGTGACGGCCGGCGCCTTCCGCAAAACGGGCGGCACCGGCCGTGCTCTCCCCTGAAGCGATCACCTCGACGCCTCGTCGCCATTCGTTGGCGATCGCTTCATCGATCGGCATCGGCCACTGCTCGTGCGCCGAGAGCCGGTCGGACCTCAAACACGTCTGTGGGAGCCTCGACAGCTCCTGTCCCAGGGCGACGGCCGTTTCCATCGCCCGACCGGAGTCAACCAGGCGGTTGACAAGCCCGATGGCGAAGGCCTCATCCGCCGAGACGGCGCGCCCGGTGAGGATGACGTCCATCGCTCGGCTGTGACCGATCAGGCGGGGCAGTCGAACCGTGCCCCCATCGATCAACGGCACGCCGAATCTCCGGTTGAACACGCCGAACACCGCTGATCGGGACGCAACCCGCAGGTCGCACCACAGCGCCAGCTCGAACCCTCCGCCCACCGCGTAGCCCTCCACCGCCGCAATCACCGGCTTGGAGAGAAGCATCCTGGCCGGTCCCATCGGCGAGCGGCCCTCCACCCGGATCGACGTGTCGCCTCGAGCGAGCGCTTTCAGGTCGAACCCCCCGCAGAAGTGCCCGCCCGCGCCGGTGAAGATCGCCACGCTGAGCGACGGATCAGCGTCGAACGCAGCGAACGCTTCGACCAGCGCTTCGGCCGTTTCCGGGTCGACGGCATTGCGCACCTCGGGACGGTCGATGGTGACGACGGCAAGCGGTGGCTCGGGCTCGTAGCGAACCTTGGTCATCTGTCTGTTCCTTCAGGAACCGCTTACGCTTTGGATCGATCCAGTTCCAGGGCCGCCGAGTTGATGCAATACCGCTGTCCAGTCGGCGCGGGACCGTCGTCGAAGACGTGGCCCAGGTGCCCGCCGCAGTTCTTGCACGTCACCTCGGTTCGAACCATCCCATAGCTCGTGTCCGGATGAAGTTCCACGTTGGCACGGTTCGCGGGCTCGTAGAAGCTCGGCCACCCGGTGCCGGACTCAAACTTGGTATGCGCGTCGAAGAGCTCCGCCCCGCAACCGGCGCAGCGATAGATGCCGTCGTCGTGGACGTTCCAGTACTTACCCGTGAATGCCCGCTCGGTTCCCTTTCGCCGAAGGATCTGGAACTGCTCGGGGGTGAGGCGCTCCTTCCACTCCTCTTCGGTCTTTGGAAGGTCCTGTGTCTTGCGCTCCATATCGCCTCCTCGATGAGTGCTCTCAGCAGGTACAACGTGCCGCTGCGCTAAGGTGTTCCCCTTGGCTCGGCGAAAGCTGACCCTACTTCTAACTCCGATCGTCGTGCTCACGGCGGCGGGCATCTTCGCCGACTGGTTCGCCGCGGCCATCATCACCGATCACCCCCTGCTTCAGATGTTTCTGAATCCGCGGCTCCGGTACCTCACGCTCGCCTCGAACCAGATCGACCCGGTGCCGTTCTTCCTGGTCGGGTTCTTCCGCTTGGTCCTCACGGATCCGCTGTATTACCTCCTCGGGCGGTGGTACGGCGAGGCGGCGTTGCGCTGGATGGAGCGGCACGGAGGCGAAAGCGGCGCGGCCGTCCGAGTTCTCGAGCGTTGGTTCGCCAAGGCCGCGTATCCGATCGTGGCGCTGGCCCCGAACGGGTTCATTTGCCTGCTCGCCGGGACGACCGGCATGCGACCGGCGGTGTTCGCCGTGCTGAACGTGGGCGGCACCATCGTTCGCCTCATCGTAGTTCGGGCCTTCGCGGAAGCCCTCGAGCAGCCCCTGGACTCGGTGCTCGACTTCATCGGGGAGTACCAGTGGTGGGTGGTTGGGGTTTCGGTCGCCCTCGGGCTGCTCCAGCTGTGGCGAAGCCGGCGGGCGGGGCGGGACCGGCTCAAGTCGCCTGCGCAGATCGAAGAGGAGATCAAAGAGGCCGAAGCCGAGGTCCGCGAGGATGCGACGACCGGAACACCCGGCCCGCCGGGCGCCGATGGATGACCCCAGGATTCTCCTCATCCGGCCCGACCACCTGGGCGACGTCCTACTCACCCTGCCGGCGACTGCCGCCCTCAAACGATCGCTCCCACGCGCGCATCTGACCTACCTCGTCGCCGAGGGTCTCGAGCGCCTAACCGATCGGTCCCCGGACGTCGACGAAACCATTTCTCTGCCGTTCCCGCCACCACATGCACCCACCGAGCGCGCGGAGGGGGAGCTCTCGGACGCGGCGGCATTGACGCTCCGCGACCGGTTCGATGTCGCAGTCCTCCTTCGGCCCGGTGATCGTTGGTCCGGATCGCTCGTTCGGGCAGCGCGCGTCCCGGTTCGCGTCGGGTTCGAGCACGACGGGATGGACCGTTTCCTCACCGACACGGTGCCGGAGACGCCGAACCGCCACGCGGTGTGGCTCGCTCACGACGTCATGACCATGGCGCTCGCTTCACTGAACGGAGAGATTGCTTCGATGAACGCCCCGTCGATTCCGTCACTGACAGACCGCGTTTTCGTCCCCTCACGAGAGGACCACACAGAAGCCGAAGAGGCGATCGCCCGCGTGAAAAGTAAGACCGGAACGCGGCCGGTCATCCTCCATCCCGGAACGGGCTGGCAGCTCAAGAACTGGCCCTCCGAGCGGTGGGGCGCTCTTGCCTCACATCTCCATCGGCGATTCGGTTTCGCTCCGATCGTCACGGGAGGAGCGGGCGAACGAGAGCTCGTCGAGCAGGTCGTCCTTCAGAGTGGGCGCAGCGCCGTCGGCATGCCGCCGCTGTCCCTGGGTGGATTCGCCGCTCTCCTGGCGGAGGCTGCGTTGGTCGTCGCGTCCGATAGTGGACCGCTTCATCTCGCGGCGATGCTCGGGACTGCCGTCGTCGGGCTGTACGGCCCCGGAAATCCCGCGTTGGCCGCGCCGTGGTGTCAGCCGGAGAACCAGCGGATCGTGCGAGTGGACCTCCCGTGCAGCCCCTGCGGCGTGATGCACGACCCGCCCTGCGGAGCGCTTCGCCACCCGGCCTGTGTAGCGGGCGTCGGCGTCGAAACGGTCGCCGAGGCTATCGAATCCCTTCGGGCCGGTGTACCCTAATCGGATGGTGCGTGGCGGGCGCCAGATCGGTGTGCCGATGCTGCTGGCCCTTGCCGTCCTCGTTGGCGTCGCCTGTGAGAGCACCAGGACTTTCCCCGAACGACGGCAAACACGGGAGCCGGCGCGCGAGTCACAGGCCAAGGAGTCACGAGCCCGTACAGAGGCTCCCAAGGCCGAGCCGGAGGGCCCGCGGTTCGACCCCCTGAAACTTCGAGAGTGGTATCAGATGGTCGGGCTGCCCGAGCTCGATATTCAGCGGTCCAGCAAGCGCCTCGTCTCGATGATCGGAACGCGGCCTCGGCTCAACGTCGAAGCGCTGAGATCGGAGCATGGCACGGTCGCGCTGAAGTTCACGGAGCGCGCTTCTCCGGAAAACAAGTGGGGAACCGTAATGACGCCCGCCCAACGGCGAATGTTCGGCGCGTTCGCCGCGGACGAAACGATGGGTGAGTGGCTGATCGTCTTCACCGACGTGATGGTGGTCGGTGGCGTCGATCCAATCCCGGTAACGGGATATCGCTGGAAGCGTGCCGACGTCGAGGCGTACGCCGATTGCGGCATTCCGTCCTCGGGCCTCGATACGTGTACTCGCCTCTTCTACACCACGCCGCAGATGGTTCTGCTCCCGCCCGAAGGCGGCGCGCCCGGGGCCCGGGGAACGTAGCTTCACACAGTTCTCGAACTGCAAAGCTCGTTAGGCCGAGCGTTCCAGGTCCTCCGCGGCGCTCTTGATGATCGTGATCGCCTCCTCGATTCGGTCCCGGTGCGTTCGATGACTCACCACACACGCCCGGAGGATGAATCGGTCCCCGATCGTGGTGCTCGACAGGAAGACTCGCTTGGACGCATTGATTCGTTCCAGTAGGGCGCGATTGAACGCCTCGGCGTCTCCAGTCTTGGGAACGTAACGGAAGGGCACCACCGTCAGCTCGGGCTCCCATGGAACTTCGAACCCCGGCGCGTCGGCCAGCGCCTCGTAGATCGCCCGGGCGAGGTCGAGCTTCTCGTCCAACGCCTCTCGGAAGGCGTTGACGCCGTGGAGCTGGAGCGGGAGCCACACGCGCAGTCCTCGAAACTCCCGGGACAACTCCGGGGAGTAATCGGCGAAGTTTGGAATCGCCGATTCGGGCGCCAGGTCCTGGAGGTACGCGGCCTGGACCTGATGCGCCTGGCGCAGCAGCTGACCGTCGCGAACCAACAGGCTCCCCGTTCCGTACGGAAGGAACATCCCCTTGTGCGGATCCAGCGTGATGGAGTCGGCCCCTTCGATGCCCTGGAACGCTCGCCGGCCCCTATCGGTCAATTGGAAAAACCCGCCGTAGGCGCCATCCACGTGAACCCAAAGGCGCTCGCCTCGGGCGAAGTCGACGATCTCGTCGATCCGGTCGACGGCCCCCGTATTGGTGGTCCCGGCGTTCGCGACGATCAGGAACGGCTGAAGCCCGCTTTGCCGGTCTTCGAGCACCATCCGCCTTACCGTGGACACATCGATTCGCAGGTTGGACGTGCTTGGAACCTCCCGGATGTTTCGAAGCGGAAATCCGGCCAGGACTGCCGACTTGGCCACCGACGCATGGGTCTGGTCGGAGACGTACATGGTTCCCTTCAGGAAGTCTTCCGGCAGCAGGCTTCGGCGGGCGGTGACGATGGCAGAGAAGTTGGCCATTGAGCCACCGGAGGTCAGGATGCCTCGGGCGGTTTCGGGATAGTCAAAGAGATCGCAGAGCCATCTGATGACCGTCGCCTCGATCTGCGCGAAGGCAGGGGCGGCGCTCCACACGTTCACGTAGCGGTTGACGCTGCACGCCAGGAAATCGGCCAGCGCCGCGGCAAAAAGTCCTCCACCGGGGATGAATGCCAGGTAGCCGGGTCCGGCCGTGTTGAACCCCTTGGCGGCGCCCGCCTCGACGTCGTCCAGGATGTGATCGAAGGGCAGACCGGTCGCGGGCGGGGGCCGCCGTAGCTTCGCCAGGAGCTCTTCGGCGCCTTCGGTATCTGCGGCGGGCGCATCCGGCAGATCCTCGATGAACCCAACGATGAACTCCAGAGCGGAGTTCGCCATGGTCCGCATCTCAGTTGGCGACGGTTCCAGTCGATACCTAGTCATATGAAGGTCGGTCGGACGAAGTTCCGGGTCAACCGTTCAGTTGTGACGACGCGAATCGGAATACTACTGATCGGCGTGCTCCTTTCGGCCTGCACGCAAGCCGTGCAGCAAGCCGGAGGTGCAGGTGAGGCGGGTGTCTCGGCGGCGGTGAACAGCTGCTCGGTAGACCCGGCGCTCACCACCGCAACGGCGAATGTCATGGTGAAAAGCAGTCGCGCGCATCTGGTGGTCTCGCTGTCCGCAACGCTGAGTGATTCGGCGGGCGGCGTGATCGCCCGAAGCTCGGGCGTCGTCAGCAATGTGCAACCCGGACAGGCGTACCATACGAGGATACTTTTCAACCTTGATGGGACGCCTCGAGGAACAGTCAGCTGCCGGGTTGCCGTCGATTCGACGGCCTGACTCGCGTTCGCGGTTCGGCAACACAGCAGGCCAGCCGGCATGAAATTCCACGAAACGTTTCTCGACGTAGTCGGAAACACGCCGCTGGTGCGACTGCGGTCCGTCACCCGGGGCGTCAAGCCGACCATCCTCGCAAAGCTGGAGATGCTCAACCCCGGCGGGAGCGTGAAGGACCGAATCGGTCTCCGAATGATCGAGGCGGCCGAGCAAGCGGGCTTGCTGAAACCCGGTGGAACAATCGTCGAACCGACGTCGGGTAACACCGGCCACGGCCTCGCCATCGCCGCTGCCATCAAGGGCTACAAGTGCATCTTCGTCATGCCGGACAAGATGAGCCAGGAGAAGGTGGCGCTGCTTCGCGCATACGGGGCCGAAGTGGTCATCACCCCGACCGCCGTGGCGCCCGAGTCTCCCGAGTCCTATTACCGCGTGGCCGACCGCCTGTCGGAGGAGATCCCCGGCGCGTTTCAGCCCAACCAGTACTTCAACCAGGAGAACCCGAAGGCGCACTACGAGACAACCGGCCCGGAGATCTGGGAGCAAACCGAAGGGAAGATCGATGTTCTGGTAGCTGGCGTTGGGACGGGCGGAACGATCAGCGGCGTGGCGAAGTACTTGAAGGAGAAGAAGTCGGAGATCCAGATCGTCGGCGCCGATCCGGAAGGGTCGGTGTTCTCGGGCGACCAGCCCCGGCCGTATCTGGTTGAAGGGATCGGCGAGGACTTCTGGCCCGAAACCTTCGATCCCTCGATGGTCGATCGCTACATCCGCGTATCTGACCGCGACTCGTTCCTCACTGCTCGGGCCATCACACGGCAGGAAGGGATCCTGGTCGGTGGATCGACCGGAACCGCCGTGTTCGCCGCGCTGCTGGTTGCACGAGAGTTGTCCGCGGACGCGGTCATCGTCGTGATCTTTCCGGACACCGGCCGCAACTACCTGTCGAAGCTGTACTCCGATTCGTGGCTCCTCCAGTACGGGTTCCTGGCGCGGCCCGAGGTCATTCGGGTGGAGGAGGTCCTCGCGTCGCGAAGCGGTCCGGTGCCCATGCTGGTGAGAATCGGCGCGCACGACAGGGTTCGCCAAGCCGTCGACCGTCTTCAGGAGTACGGAATCTCTCAGGCGCCCGTGGTTCGGGAGGATTCGAACGACGTCACCGCGTTCGTCGGAGCTATCCAGGAACGCAACCTCCTCGACCGCATCTTCCGGGACCCGGACTCGCTCCAGGCCGACGTCGCCGAGGTGATGGGGCCGCCGCTTCCGCTCGTCGAGTTCGACGACCCGCTGGAGGTCGCCTTCGCGGAGTTCCAGCAGGCCCCCGCGGTGATCGTGGCGAAGGGTGGCGAGGCCCTGGGCATCCTCACCCGGGCAGACCTCTTGGAGTTCCTGGCGCATCGAGAGCGAAGCAGGACCTGAGCGGATTGCGCTCACTCGGCATCGACGTCGGGGTGCGGAAGGGGCTCGACGCGGTAGTTCTGGACGACCGGCGGGTTCCGCTCCAGGCGCAACGAGGGATGCAGGTGAACGAGTTGCCGGCGCTCATCAAGGAGACCGCTCCCCACGTCATCGCCATCGACTCTCCGCCGGCGTGGGCTCGCAGTGGAGGCTCGCGGGAGACCGAACGCCAGATCCGGGCGGCCGGAATCCTGTGTTTCGGTACACCGACCGAAGATCGCGGCATGCGTAACCGCTTCTACGACTGGATGGTGGTTGGCTTCAGGGCGTTCGGGATCGCCGAGGCGTGTGGGTACTCGAGATACCGCACCGGTTCAGCGGATGGGACGGCGATCGAAGTGTTCCCGCACGCAAGCGCCGTGACGCTTGCCGGCCGCCTCGGTCCGACGCGGCGGGCCCGTCTTCACTGGCGAAGAGACGTCCTGACCAACGAAGGCGTCGACGCCGATCGGCTCGTTGGCCCCGATCAGGTCGACGCAGCGCTGGCCGCTCTGACCGGACTCTTCGCACTCGACGGCTCGTTCTATGCACCGGGCGACCCGGAGGAGGGCGTTATCGTCGTCCCCGTCCGGGCGCTTGTCTCACCACGTTATGTTCGGGAGGTGTCGTGAAGTTCGAGACGCAAGCCATCCATGCGGGACAGGACCCCGAACCGACGTACGGCGCGGTCAACGTTCCGATCTACCAGACGTCGACGTACGTACAGGAAGCCGTCGGCGAGCACAGAGGCTACGAGTACGCCCGAACCGGGAACCCCACGCGCACCGTTTTGGAAACGGCAATCGCCGCGCTGGAACAGGGCCATGGGGCGCTGTGCTTTGCATCCGGGATGGCCGCCGAAGCGACCTTCCTGCAACTCCTGAAGGCCGGGGACCACGTCGTTCTCGGCGACGACGTGTACGGCGGGACCTACCGACTGGTCGCGCGGGTCCTCTCGGAGTGGGGGCTCGAGTTCGACACTGTGGATCTCGCCGACCTCGAGGCGCTTCGCAAGGCGACCCGCGAGGAGACGCGCGTGGTGTGGGTGGAGACACCGACCAACCCTCTGCTGAAGATCGTCGACATTGCCGCCGTGGCAGACATAGCGCACGAGGCGGGGGCGTGGTGCGTCGTCGACAACACCTTCGCGACTCCGTACCTTCAGCAGCCGATCACGCTCGGAGCCGACGCGGTCATTCACTCGGCCACCAAGTACCTGGGCGGTCACTCGGACGTGGTGGGTGGCGTCGCCGTGACCACGACGCCGGAGATGCAGGAGCGTCTGTCGTTCCTGCAGAACGCCGCCGGAGCCGTTCCCGGCCCGTTGGACTGCTTCCTGGTCCTTCGAGGAGTCAAGACGCTTGCGGTCCGAATGGAGGCGCACTGCCGGAACGCCGCCCTCATCGCGGAGTTCCTCTCCGGCCATCCGCGGGTCAAGAACGTCTATTACCCGGGACTGCCCTCACACCCCGACCACGATGTCGCCGCCCGGCAGATGAAGGCGTTCGGCGGAATGGTGTCCTTCGAGACGAAGACCGAGGAAGAAGCGCTCGAGGTGTGCAAGCGGACCCAGCTGTTCTTCCTGGGCGAGTCGCTGGGCGGCGTGGAATCGCTCATCGAGCACCCGGCGAAGATGACCCACGCCAGCGTGGCGGGATCCCCGCTCGAGGTGTCGGGGACGCTCGTGCGTTTGTCCGTCGGGATCGAACACCCCGATGACCTACTGGAGGACCTCAAACAAGCTCTGTCCTGAACGAATTCACGCTGTGTCCTGATAACCCGGCCGGAGAAGCGACTAGTCCGACCGGCCTCTGAAAATGGCCCCTTGAGGCTATGGGCTCATCGGCTAAACGGATGGTTTACTTCGGAGTCCGCCCACTGAGGAGCCCGCATGAAGTCCACTCGCACTGCCCACCTCCAGCTGACGGCCGCCCCAACTTCGAACGGGCACGCAAAACCGCGGCGCAGATGGTCGATCGTTTCTGCGTTGCTCTGCCTCTTCGTTGGGCTGATCGCCGGAGCCGGTATCGCTGCCTCAAACGAGGCCGACAATCGGACGCGCGCCGACGGAGAACTCTCCGCACTTAGGTCGTCTCTCGCGGCCGCTGAGAGCAGCGAGGCGCGTCTCTCAGCAGAGAACGCGGATTTGGCTCAATCAGTTAGCGAACTCGAGGCTGAGGTTCTGAACCTGAATGGCCAGGTCAAACAGCTAGAGGCCGAGCTCAACGCCACAAGTCCGTTGATGTCACTGGTCGGGAAGAAGCTTGGAGATGTTAAAAGCGACATAGAGGATCAAGGATGGAAGCTGAGTGTCAAGGACATCCCATCTGCAGAGCCCGCGGGAACCGTCCTCTCTCAGAGTCCTGAAGCCGGGTCTCTGATGCAGCTCGACTCGAAGGTCACACTCTCAGTCGCCGTTCCGCTTCCGAAGCCGAAAGTTACGCCAGACCCACCCTCAAATGACAAGCCATCAACAGGTTCATCGACTGAGAGCACTTCTTCTAGTCCGAGCTGTCACGCGTCCTACAAGGGCGCGTGTCTAAAGCCTGACGCTTCCGACTACGACTGCGCAGGTGGCTCTGGGAATGGCCCCGAGTACACCGGCCGCGTTCAAGTCGTGGGCTCAGACCCGTTCGGTCTCGACTCGGACGGCGACGGATGGGGCTGCGAGTAGGTAGTAGGGGCTTCCAATGCAGGTAGGAATCTAGGGTTCCCTACCACTCACTATTCGCGAGAACCAGAACAGAATCCCTTGCCCCGAGTGCCACTCGGGAGGATTTCGTGGGGTTTAGGACAACGCCTGGCGCTTGCTCGAAGCCGCTCCGGCGAGACGTGGACCGATAGCCCAGAGCCACCTCGCCTCGATCGCGCGCCGCGGCCACCACGTCTCCGAACGCGACCTCGTGCGATGGCGCGTAGAGGTTCGCCGGTTTGAGGTAGAGCTCGGACCCCGCCTCATCGAGGAGATCTGAAAAGACGTGGCCGACCTCGGCGTTCTCCGAGAGTTGCGCCATGAGAAGGCTCGTGAACTGCTCGCTCACGATGAACTCCTCCGCCGGCGATGGCGGGACAAGGGCCACATCACGTTCGTCCAAGAGCTCCAACACCACATTCACGTCGTGCCCGCTCTTCTGGATCCACTGACGAATCTGAAGCAAGGTCATCAGCGCTCTCGCGTCGGCCGTAGCTTCGCTTCCTTGCCGACGATCGGAAAGGAGCAGCACATGGTCGGGGGGATGGCTTCCTCCGAGGTCGCTGTCGAGAGACTCCGCATCGATCGGCGAATCACGCCACTCCAGTTTGATGTTTCGAAGCCCTCCCGACACGTCTCCCTCATCGGGGGATGAGCCGTTCGGAACCACCAGGACCTCCGATCCCGAAGACACATAGTGGTCCAACTCACGGATGACGCGCGGTGCAAGCTCGTTCCACCCCAGGATCAAAAACCGCTCCGGCTGAGACTCCGAAGGCTCACCGCCGGTACGTACCGTGACCTTCGGTTCGTACGAAGCCCTGCCGGTGAACCGGATCCGGTCATCGTCTTCGGCGACGGCGATCACTTCGTCCTCCTGAGCGATGACCGTTTCCATGGGCGGGTTGAGCACAACCGCCCCATCTCGGCGTCGGAGCCCGATGATGCTGGAGTCCTCGAAGCAAAGGAGGGCGTCCCCGAACGTCATCCCTCGAACCGACGACTCGCGGCGGAAGTAGATCTCGTCGCCGCCGAAGTCCAGAAGATCTTGATAGGCCTTCCCCAAGCCCGGCTGGCGGCAGACCTGAGCGGTAACCCGGGCCATGATTCCCTGGGACTGCACCACGTCCACCGATTCGGGCACGACCTGTCGCAAGCCCTCGGCCATCGATTGATCGTTCGTCTCCGCAATGCACGCGGTGCCCGGAAGCAACAGCTTCGAGCTGATCAGCGCAAGAACCGTCTTCACCACGAAGGCGTCGCCATCATCCTCATCGGGCCTGAGAACGACGATCGCCTTGGCCGCGGTTGGATTGACGATGCTCAGATCAGCAGCCTCGTACGGCGAGCCGGTGCGGACGATGATTCGAGTCGGACCACGGTCGCGAACTCGAGTCTTCAGTTCCTGCTCCATCTCCGACTTGTCGAACGGCGCGAGAACGACCACCGACGCACGACGGAGGTTCCGGTTCGCCAGGACCAGCTCCGAGAGGATCGTGAACACTGCGGGCGACCACCCCAGGATCAACGTGTGACCGGTTTCGGCCACCAGCGTCCTTCCTCGTCCCAGCTCCATCACCCGCTGGTTGATCCCGTTCGCCAACAGACCGATGAGCGAGGACACGATGAGGACGCCGCCCAGCGTGACGATGAGCGAGATCACGCGAAACGGCCAGCCGACGTCGTCCGCCATGGTCCCGGGGTCGAGCGTCCGGAGCAGCGCGACCCACAGCGCTTCCAGAAATCCCAGCCGCTTGCCGTCGACCGTTATCCCGAGAATCGCCTGAACGACGGCTGCCGTGACGATCAGCACCACGGTCGCCACCGCCAGCCCGATGATCAGCGGTCTGGTCCCCGAGGCGACCAGGTTGTCGAAGCGGTAGCGCAGGCGGGCTCGGGGAGAGAGCCGGAGGCCTGGTGGTTCTTGGCGCAGCGGCTTAGCCCTTCGGACGCTTCAGGTAGGCCACGAGCGACGTGCCGCCGGCCGGGGTCTCCTGCGAAACCACGCCGACCAGCTCCCAGCCATCCTCTCCGAAGTTGTTGAGGATCTCCCCCGGGTTGTGCGGCAGGAGCGGCGCGACGAAGTACTCCCACTTCTGCATGCCTACACCCCCAATCTCTGATGTTCGATCTTCATGCACGCGTCCATCACGACGTCGAGTCCGCCTTCTCGCGCGATGCGCTCGGCTTCCTGGTTGACGATGCCGCTTTGGAGCCAGAAGAGCTTCGCACCGACCTTCACCGCATCCTCGGCGACGTCGACCGTGTACTCGGGCCGGCGAAAAACGTCCACCACGTCGACCCTCTCGGGGATGTCGGCCAACGAGGCGTACGCCCGCTCCCCCAGAACCTCGGTTTCGTGTGGGTTGACCGGGATGATTCGGTACCCGTGATTCTGGAGGTAGCGGGCCACGCTGTGGGAAGCCCGCGACGGGCTCGACGAGAGGCCGACCACCGCGATGGTTCGCGCTTCGGTGAGGAGCTGGCGAAGTCGATCGTCCGGCGGCATGTGACGTTTCAGGAGGAACGGCTCGGGGTCACTCATGGATACCTCCGGGTGGTCTCAGAAGTTGAAGGAATGAGGAGAGGATCCGAGCCGTGGCGCCCCAGATCACGTGTCCGTTCATTTCGAACACCTCCGTCAGGTACATCACTCCTTCGTGTTCGAACTCGCGCTCGGACGCCGCCGCGATGAGGTCCGAAAGCGAGAACTCCAGGACATCGGCGATCTCGTCAGCGTTCGGGCTGAACGCCGGATCCCTATGGAGCAGTCCCACGAACGGGACGATCAGGATCCCGGTGACCCTGGTGTGCACAGATGGGAGCGCGCCGAGCAGCTCCACGTCGGAGGGACGCAGTCCAAGTTCCTCTTGTGCTTCACGAAGCGCAGCCGCAGCCGCGTTCTCGCCGTCGTCGGCAAGGCCGCCCGGAAAGGAGATCTCGCCCGCGTGTCGAGATAGCGTGTCGCTTCGCTTGGTGAAGACCACTCTGAGGTTTGGCCCTGCCGCGAGCACCGGGACCAGAACGGCGGCGAGCGCGGCGTCGTCCGGGAGCTCCTCGATCGGGGACGAGTCGAGGCGCGGTCGAAGTTCCTGAAGCGTTTCCAGCGACGTCATCAGTTCGGCCATAGTACTGAGCGGTATCATCGGGACATGGACAGCGCGACCGACACACAGGTCCTCCTCGTCACCGAACAGGCCGCGGCGAAGGCAACGACCCTCGCTCAGCGCGAGGGATACAGCGATCCATGCCTCCGCGTCCGCGTCGTGGCGGGAGGCTGTTCCGGTTTCGGTTACAAGCTCTCGTTCGAGGAAGCGCCGGTCGCCGACGACACCGTGATCGAAGCGCACGGCATCAAGGTCCTGGTCGACCCGAAGAGCGCCCCGATCCTGGCGGGCTCGACGCTGGAATTCAACGACGCCCTCCTGGGCGGCGGATTCAAGGTAAACAACCCGCAGGCGGTGCACGAGTGCGCCTGCGGCGAATCGTTCTCGGTCTAGGTCAGCCCGTACCCCTCACCGACCGCACCGGTCCCAACCCCTTCACTTCGAGCAGCCGCAGTTCGACATCTGCCCACGGCGACCGAACGCCAGCGTCCGAGAGCAGCGCCGTCCACAGCCGCTCGGGGCTCTGCGCCTCTGGCCATTCCGAGAACACGAAACTCCACGCTGCCCGGGAAAGGAACTCGGTTTTCGTGTTCGCCGGCGTGTCCTGGTCCGGCGTGAGGACCTCGTACCCGGCCCGGTCGTGCGCGTAGCCCGGAAGCCACCGCCAGAAGCGCGCCGGAGCCGCCAACAGGACGGCGGCCTGCTCAACCGCGTTCGTCGCCTTCGCGTACGCCATCTTCAGGACATCCGACATGGCGTCGTTCGCGAAGCTCACGTGGTCCTCGCCTCGTGGATGCCATTGAAGCTCCACGGCCAACTGCGGCACCTTGGCTCGGGTTGAAACCACGACGTCGGTCGGCCGTTCGAGGACTCCGGTTCCCAGCGGCGTGTCGACCGAGACCAGCTCCGGCTGCCCGAACTGAAGCGCGCGGCGGAGAAAGGCCCGAAGGTCCGACTCGAACCCGAACTTCATTCCGGCGCTCGACTTCGCGGCAAGCCCGAAGTGATTCATGAGCGCCTGCATTTCGCCGGCCGCAGCGAGCAGCGCGGCCTGGACTGCTTCAGGATCGAGCATTCTCGGTTCGGCGTCGCGACATCGGCCGGAGCCTAACAGGAGGAAGCGAACCAACCGGAAAGAGGGGGTGACCCGAACCTATACTTGCGTCGATGCCCTCGTCGGCCGACAAGACGCAGTGGCGGAACCTCTATGACGAGGTCGTCGTCACCGGGCTTTGCACCGGTTGCTCCGCATGCGTGGTCGTCTGTCCGTTCCACGTCCTGGGATACGAGGACTACAAACCCGTCCAGTTGATGGACGAGGGGCCCGACCGGTGCTCCCATGGCGACCGCGGATGCGACATCTGCACCAGGGCATGCCCTCGGTTCCGCGAATGGGAACCGGAGATCGACCGCCTGCTCTTCGGCCGGACGCGGCTTCCCGAGGAGATCGTCGGGGTCCATCGCGACGTCATCCTCGCCCGGGCCACGGACCCCCGGGTGCTGGCCCAGGGTCAGGACGGCGGCGTGGTCTCGGCGCTCCTCATCTGGGGTCTCGAAACGGGACAGATAGACGGAGCGCTCACGTCGAAGCTTTCTGACGAGCGGCCGTGGGATGCCGAACCGACGGTGGTGACCGACGTCGAAGGGGTGCTCGCGACCGCCGGTTCGCGCTACACCTACTCGGCGAACCCGCTGGCGATGGTGAAGGCGGCGGAGATGGGTCTCTCGAAGCTCGCGCTGGTTGGAATGTCGTGTCAGTCCAGTGTGACCGGCGCGCTGGAGGCCCGGCGGGTCAACAAATGGCGGAAGCGTTTGGCGTGGACGTTCGGCCTGCTGTGTTCGAAGACGTTCACCTATGAGGGCCTGAACGTCGCCATCGCCCAGGACGAAATGGGGCTGGACCTCGATGACGTGGTTCGCGTGAACGTGAAAGGGAAGCTGCTCTTCTACACCAGCGACGGACAGGAGCACACGTATTCGCTGAAGAAGGCACACGCGCACACGCGGCCCGGGTGCCTGAAATGTCCGGACTTCGCGGCGGAGCACTCTGATATCTCGTTTGGGGGACTGGGTCAGAGCGACGGATGGACGCTCACCGTGATCAGGACAGAGCGGGGCGAACAAATCTGGCGCGACGCACTCGAGGCCGGCATCATCGAGTGGCGACCGGGGAGGGAAGACCCCGGAGCCCTTGCTCTCATGGAGAAGCTCGCCGCGAAGCAGCGAAACCGTTGGCCCCAGGGAGAGCTGCCAGACGAATGGTCGTTCCCGGGCGTCCTGCCGAACGGCGACGGCAACGGAGATCAACTCGGGACCGGAATCGCGCCATCCGCGAAGAAGGGCCCCGAGCCCGCCTGAGTCGTTACTGAGAGCCGGCTGAGCCGCCCTTCGGGCTAGCCGGTCTGGAAGCTCGCCACCAGCGGGTGGTCCTTGTCGACAGGCCCCACCTGCGCCGCCCCTCCGGGCGAGCCGATCCCGCTGATCTCGTCGCTGAAGAACTCGGCGTTGACCTGGTGGTAGACCTTCCACTCCGCGGGGACGTCGTCCTCGTAGAAGATCGCGGTTACGGGGCAGACCGGCTCACACGCACCGCAGTCGACGCACTCGTCGGGATGGATGTACAGCATGCGGCCACCCTCGTAGATGCAGTCCACCGGGCACTCGTCCACGCATGCCCGGTCTTTCACGTCGATGCATGGCTCGCAGATGTCGTACGTCATCCATTTCCCCCTTTTCCACGGTGCTGGCCGTACAAATAGCAGTCTACCCACGGACGGAGGGTTCGCAACCCGAACATGGAGGCCTTCTCCTCAGCGCTCCAGGGCCGGTGACGGTGCGGCGGCCAGGACGGTCCCGAGAATCGATGAAAAGGGGTCGAGCGCCGGAACCGGGTAGCACAGCACCAGGTCCGCTCCGGCACGCCGGTAGGCGTCGAACCGGGCAAGGGCGTCTCGCCTGCCGCCCATGACCGTCAGACCTCGAACGAGCCGGTCCGGAACCTCCACGAGCCGGCCGCTCTCCAGTGCCCGAGCTGCGATGCGCGACTCTTCGCCAAGCCCCATCTGGACGAGCTGTTTGGCGTAATGCGGGATTGCGGCGTATTGCGCGGCGGCTGCCCGAAGCGCCTCGTACGCCACGCCGTCCTCCACTCCGAGGCAGGAGCGAACGTAGACCGCCACCGTCACGTCGGAGGGGGTTCGGCCTGCCTCGGTCGCGGAGGTGTTGATCATTTCCCGCGCCCGGGCAACGCGTTCCGGTGTGCACCAGTTGAGGAGGACACCGTCGGCGATCCGGCCGCCCAGAGAGATCATGCGGTCCCCGAGCGCGGCGAGCCAGATTTGAGGAGGTCGTTCCAGTGGAAGGCCCAACGCGAAGTCCGAAATACCCAGTCGCTCGTGGGTCACCATCTGTCCCGAGAGAAGCGCCCTCACCACCCCGGCGTACTCCTCCACGGCGCGGAGCGGGTTCGGCGCGGTTCCCGCCCCGAGCCCAAGGACGAACCTGCCGGCGGAAAGCTCCTGCAGCGTCGCGGCGCCCATGGCCGTGGTCACCGGCGAGCGGGCCTGCACCGTCACAACGCCGGTCCCGAGCCGGATTCGCGAAGTCGCCGAGCCGAGGCTGGCCAGCGTCGCGAATGCCTCCCTCGCGGCGATCTCGGGAACGAAGACCGACGAGTACCCGGTCTCCTCCGCGGTTTGGACCACCTGCACGAGCTGATGCCGCGGCAGAGGGTCTCGCAGGACCACTCCCGTTCCACGGCGAAGCGTCGGCGACTCTGCCTCGTTCTGGGCGGTGGACGGTATGGTCATGGGCCCATCGTCCCATTCGCGGAGCGTGACACCTCATGGATCCCATCCGATTCCGCACCGAGGATGGCCTTCACCTGGAGGGCGAGCTTCGGCTTCCGGAAGGCTCGGCGGCTGCCTCGGCCGTCCTCTGTCACCCACACCCGAGACACGGTGGGAGCAAGGATCACCCGTTGCTCTGGGCGATTCGCAACGACCTGGCCGCCCGCGGCCTTGCGGTCCTCGTCTTCAACTTCAGAGGCGTCATGGGGTCGGAGGGGACGTATGGAGAGGGAACCGCGGAGAAAGCGGACGTGCGGGCCGCGGTGGGCACCGTTCGACAGCGCGTAGACGGGCCAACGCTCGTCTGTGGCTGGTCGTTTGGCGCGCACGTCGCGCTCTCCACCGCTCTCGGCGACGAACGCATCTCCGCCCTGGCTCTTCTTGGACCGCCGCTCGGCGAGGCGCCCATCCAGCTCCCCGAGTGGCCGGGGCGAGCCGAACTGAAGGGCTTCGACCGGCCCGTTCTCCTGCTTTCCGGCGAGGCGGATCAGTTCTGCCCACTCCCCGAGCTCCGAGCCCTCAGCCGGAAGCTCCCGCACGCGACGGTACGAACCGTTTCTGACGCCGATCATTTCTTCTGGCGCCGGGAACGGGAAACGGCGAAGATCGTCGGCGACTTCGCCGAGGAAGCGCTACTGGGCGGTCAGTTGTCGCGCGGGTAGCGCGGCGGGTCCAGGACCTCCACTCGGGAGCGAGGGATCCGCCGCCAGCGCTGCGCTGTGGGTCGCGGACCGAGGAAGGTTCGGCGAATACGCCACACCGCAAGTGAGACCAAGAGCACCGAGGCAAGCACGATCCCGACCGCCACTCCCACGGCGACCTTGAGAACGAAGCCGAGCGCTCCGGTGATGGCGAGGATGAGCAGGATCAGAATGAGGACGACCATGATTCCTCCTGTGCCGCATCAAGTGTACGAGGACGCCGCTCGGGTCGACCGGCCGTGATCTACGTCGGGACGAGCGGCTGGCAGTACGGCTCGTGGAAGGGCACGTTCTACCCGCAGAAGCTTCCCCAGCGGGCGTGGCTGTCGCACTACGTGACCGTGTTCCCGGTGGTGGAGGTCAACAACTCCTTCTACCAGCTGCCAAAGGAGGAAACGTTCGACAAGTGGCGCGACGCGACTCCCCATGGCTTCGTGTTCGTGATCAAGGCCAGCCGCTATATCACCCATATACGGCGGCTTCGTAACGCCAAAGACTCAGTGGACCTGTTCTGGTCGCGGGCCAGCCGGCTCAACGAGAAGCTCGGTCCGGTCCTGTTCCAGCTTCCTCCCCGGTTCAAGGTTGATGTCGACCTGCTGCGCGAGTTCCTGTCGCTGCTGCCGGCTCAGATCAAATCGGCGTTCGAATTCCGCGACGAGAGCTGGAACCGGGATGAGGTCTACACCGCGCTGGACGGCGCGGGAGCGGCATGGGTGCTGGCGGACCGGCCCGGCGCTCGCGTCGAACCCATCGTGACGGGGGGATGGTCCTACATTCGGTTTCATCAGGGCCGGCCGTTCCATCCCGCCTACCCGCGTTCGAAGCTCGCTCGGTGGGCCGACCGCATCGCGGAGCTACCGGCGCGCGACACCTACATCTTCTTCAACAACGACCCCTTGGCGGCCGCGCCACGCGACGCACAGATCCTCAGCTCGCTCCTTCGCAAGCGAGATCAGGACGTCGCCGACGCCCCGGTGGCCGAACCCGCGACTTAGAGCGGAACGCCCGAGAGGACCATGATTCTCGGTTCGGTCATCTCGTGCATGGCGTAGCGAAGTCCTTCCCTCCCATAACCGGAATCCTTCGCACCGCCGTACGGCATCTGGTCGGCCCGGAACGCCGAAACGTCGTTCACGATGACCCCGCCGACTTCGAGCTCTCTGTGCGCCAGCATGGCTCGTTCGATGGAGGACGTGAACACGCCGGCCTGAAGCCCGTACTCAGAGTCGTTCACCTGGGCAAGCGCGTCCTCGAACGTCTGATACGGCTCCACGGTGATGACCGGTCCGAACACCTCCATGCATCGGACTTTCATCTCAGGAGTCGTCTTCGCCAGGACCGTCGGGTAATAAAAGGGGCCCTCCCGCTTGCCGCCCGTCAGGACCTCCGCGCCCTGCTGCGCGGCTTCGCTGACCCACGCGTCGACACGCTCCACGGCTCCGGCGTCAATGAGCGGGCCAACGTCGACGGACGGGTCCAGGGGGTCACCGACCTTGAGGCTCTCGACCTGCTTGACCAGCCGGGCGATGAAGTCGTCGTACACCTCGGACTGGACGAAGACGCGCTGGACGGCGATACACGATTGGCCGGCCTGGTAATAGCCGCCGACCGCGACCCTTCCCGCGGCGTGGTCGAGGTCGGCGTCGGAATGGACGATTACCCCGGCGTTCCCGCCGAGCTCCAGCGTGGCGCGTTTACGGGGATCCAGACCCTTCAGCTTCCACCCCACTTCGGTGGAGCCGGTGAACGAGAGCTTCTTGAACCGAGTATCGCGCACCAGCGCTTCGGCTCGGTCGCTCGTGATGGGAAGGACGGAGAGCATTCCCTTCGGAAAATCGGTTTCGTCGAACAGCTCGGCGAGGCCGATGGCGCCGAGCGGTGTGGCGCCGGCGGGCTTGACCACGATCGGTGCCCCGACGGCCAGGGCGGGCGCCATCTTGTGCGCCACCAGGTTCACCGGAAAGTTGAATGGCGTGATGGCGAGTACCGGCCCCACGGCGAACCGACGAACGAGGCCGGCGCGGCTTCCCAGACTCGCTTCGGTGTCCAGCGGGAGCAACTCGCCATTCATCCGCCGGGCCTCCTCTCCCGCCCAGCGAAACGTCGACACCGCCCGATTCACTTCGACCTTCGCCCACTTGATGGGCTTTCCACCTTCACGCGCAACAAGCTCGGCCAGCTCATCCACGCGCTTGGCGATTCCCTGCGATATGTGCATGAGGGACTCCGAGCGAACGTGGGTCGGGAGGTGCCGGGACTCGCGAAACGTCTCGGTCGCCTTGGCCACGGCTTCCTCGACGTCCTCCGGCGTGGGGACACCGAGTGTGGCAACGACGCTCTGGTCGTACGGGCTCTGGACGTCGAGCGTCTCGTCGCCCGTCCTCCAGTCGCCGGCAACGTAAAAGGGCCTGGTCTCCATCAGCTCATCACCTCATCGGGCTGTTCTCGGGGCAAGATTCGGACCGTTCCGTCACAATGTGGCACATTTTTCGACGGAGGAACGGGACCCATGCCGAAGCTGTCGGACCAGGAAATCGCCGAGGCGCTGGCCCGAAACGACCTCGCCGGCTGGCGGTTCGACCGCGGAGAAATCTTCAAGAACTACAAGTTCGCCACGTTTCTCGACGCGGTTGCATTTATCAATCGGCTGGCCGAACGGGCCGAGGCGGCCAACCATCACCCCGATCTGGAAAACCACTACAACCGCGTGCGCGTGGCGCTTCACACGTGGACCGAGAACGGCGTCACCGAGAAAGACATCGCCTTGGCGCGGGAGATCGAGGCCGTAGCCGAAAACGGTTAGTGGCCTCGGGCGTTGGGCGGCGAACCGAGCGGCTTCAACACCAGCCGGTCATGCGGTTCCTCCACGTCGACGAGCCCCTCGAGCCCCTCTTCGACGTACAGCGTCATCCCTTCCACGCGCGCGGACTGGTCGCCGGGCTCCGGCCCTTCTGCCAGTACAGCCTGAACGGACCCGCCGACGCGGGCCAGACGGATCTTCACGTTCGGGTTGAAGCGCGAGGCGGCAGCCTGGGACTTGTTGAGGATCTCCTTCGCCCAGTCCGTGAACTCGATCACCACCGCTCGAATGCGTCCGGATCCAGCCGCCACGAGAACTTCGGCCAGCCGTCGTCCCGGACCAGGAAGGTCACGTAGAGAGCGAAGATGAACGAAGCACCGCCAAAGAAGACCAGGTGGAAGAAGTGATGCCCGAGGTGGAGATCCAAATGCGGCACGACACCCAGCCCGTGGTCATGGCCGCCCCCCAAAAGGAAAGCAAGCGCCGGAAGCACGTACACGACGATTGCGCTACGCGATCCCGGTTGGAGCGGCGCCCCGAATTCTCGAATGGGTGATCGGGTAAACGAATACATCGATCCGGCAAGCACGACGGCTTGGTACCCAGTGGCGAGCGAATCGAGGAGGCCGATGGGCTCGGGAGTCCAGGCCACCGGTCCGATCGGAAGCCCGGTGGTCCTGGAGAGCGCCCAGACGGCGAGGATCAACGCGTTCCCGACGGCGCCACCGGCGTAAATCGTCCTCGAGCCGCGAGCGAGGATGGCGGCCGCCCACGCGAGCTGAAGAGTGGCGACGCCAACGAAGAAGAGTCCGAACCGGAAATCCTCCCGAAAGTGCTCAGGAGCGACGGCGAAATGAATCGTCGCCGCCCCCGCGGACAGCGACCCAAGGACGACTCGAGTCGGCCGGGTCCCGCTGTCCGCGGAAACGGCGTTTCGCCCCCTCCTCGCGGAGATAAGGCTCTGTGGTCTCGTCCCGATCGGCCTCAGGCTGCCGCCGGCCGGCTCGCGTACGTCCGGCTCGCGAAGAAACCAGCGAAGAGCGCGACGAGCCCCGAGAGCAAGTGGATCCAGTTGTAGGCCGCCGGGATATCACCCTCGTATCCCAACAGATCGCCGAGGCTGTCGGGGGCCACGAATCCGTAGATCGCGAGGACCACCAGCACGATGCCGACGATCCGGGCGACCATCCGGGCCGCGTTCTCCCCGGCGAAGAACGAGCCCAGGACCACGACGGCAATGATCCAGTGGACGGCGTTCTGGAGCGGCTCCAACTGAAGGATCTGCGCCCCGCCGATCTCCAGGCCGTCGTCTCCGAGGATCAGCTCGAGGAGCGCCACCGCGGCGTAGACGATGCCGAAGATCAGGGCGTAGGCTCGAACCACACCCATGCCGCCCCGGCCGTACCCTGGGCGCGCCGCGCCCATTCCACCTGCTTCTTGCATACCGCCTCCTTCCATCGAGGAACGATGGCGAGCTTTTGCGGGCATGACGCTAGGCCGAGAAGCCGGTGCATAGCAAGCCGATTGTGGATGTTCGAGACAAAAGTCGGGCGGCCCTGGGCCGGGTCAGGTAAGGGGGAACGGCGGCTGAAGCCACCACGGGGCGTCGGTTACCTCAATGGATGCAACCCACTTGACCCACCAAAAGCCACGGCGGCCTGGCGCGACCAGCCGCGCCGGGTATCCGTGCCCGGGCGACAGCGGAGCGTCACCGACCCGAGTGGCTAGCCACAACATCGACGCATCACGGGCCGGGTACCGCCTGGCATAGCCGGTCGCGGAGCGAACCTCGATGCTCCTGCCCTGCAGATCTCTGCCCAGGAGCGCGTCCAGTCGGACCCCCTCCCATACCTGTGTGGCAAACCACCCACCGGTGCAGTCGATCGTCGCCCGAACGCGCTCACGTTGCTGGTCGAGGTCATCCAACGAGAGACGGCGCACCTCTCGCCCGTTCTGCCTGATCGAGAGGACCCACGAGGCCCCGTCGACCTCGGGGACGGAATCGTTCAGCCACTGTGTCACCGGCATCGCATCGGGACGGAATGACCCGGTCTCGTATGAGCCGGTGAAGCGGCGAGCGCGGCCGGGCAGACGCGTCACCCAGACAAGACCAGACAGCGCGCCGTATGCGGCGAACGAAGCCGCGCCGAGTGCGGCCCCCCGAAGGAGCGCTCTCCTGGAGAAATCGGTTCTGTGCGGCCGGACCGGCCTGGCGAACAGGTGCCAGAGCGCGAACGGAATAGAGGTGAGTGCAGCACCCACGTGAATCTGCATGGCCGTAACGCCGGCGGCGCTCCTGAGGAGTCCGGTGCTGTGGGCCATGCCGGCGACGAGCGCCAGGCCCAAGGCCACGGCCAGGGAAATCGAGGCCCATGAGCCGGGACGCCGGCGGCGAAGGCCGCGCCGCGCGATCACCGACTTCCACGGCGTGAGCACGACGATCCCGAGGCCGGCCACGCCATGGGCGATGGCCGCCCACCTCGACCACTCCGTGCCGATCCCGTACGCGAGACCACCGGTCGCCAGTGCTGCGGCCAACAGCACCAATAGCGCCAAATTCGTCCGGCGGCCGGCCATACCTCATTGTGGCTCCGAATGGCACGATAGATACTCGGTCGGGTCCTTCGATCCCTTCCCTGACTGGAGGTGTTCTGCGGATGGGCGTGCCGTTATGGCCTTCGCACCGTTGCGCTGGCTCCGAGGACTACGGGCTCCGGTTCTCCGCCGGCCTCGCGCCGGGCGGCTCATCGACTACGTCCGCTCCGAGCGAAGGACCCTTCGGCACGGCTTCGTTGCGCTCCTCTTTGGCGTCGTAACGTCCTTCGTCGCGGGCATCACGCTCGCGAACATCACCCAAACGCTGCGAGAGCTCCCGGGGCTGTTGATTCTCATTCCTGCCGCTCTGGGCATGCGCGGAACCATCTTCGGAGCGATGGGGGCTCGCCTCGGGACCAGCACCCACGTCGGGCTGTTCGAGGTGACCGCCGAGCGGACCGGCGTCCTCTATCAGAACGTCTACGTGGCAGTCATGTCGACGATCTCGTCGTCGCTGTACCTGGCCGTCCTGGCGAAGCTCTCGGCGCTCGCGTTCGGACTGCCTTCCATCTCGTTGCTCAAGTTCGTGACCATCGCGGTGGTCGGAGGGATCATCGACTCGACGATCATCCTGCTGTTGACCGTCTGGCTATCCGTGCTGTCGTATCGAAGGCGGTACGACCTGGACGCGGTTTCGACCCCGGTTGTGACGGCCGCGGCGGACATGCTGACCGTCCCGGTGCTGTATCTGGCGACGTTCCTGACCAGGATCGGATGGCTCAACACGACCCTGGCCATCCTCTGCATCGTGCTGGGGATCTACGCCGCGCTTCGAGGGTTCGTGACCGACCTGCCGCTGGCCAGACGGGCGTTCATCGAAATGGCAGCCGTAATCGTTCTGACGCCTCTGCTCGACATCCTGGCCGGAACCGTGATCGAAGCCCGACTGCACCAGTTCGCCGCCCTTCCGGCGCTGCTGCTCCTGGTGCCTTCGTTCGTGGCCTCGGCGGGAAGCCTGGGAGGGATTCTCTCTTCGCGTCTGTCATCGAAGCTTCAACTTGGGTTGATCTCTCCCACCGGCCTGCCGCAGGGGCTCGCCTATCTCGACGCGACGCTCGTGGTCGGATTCGCGGTGGTCGTCTTCGCATTCATGGGCGGAATCGGCTACGGATACAGCGCCCTCACGGACACCGCCCACCCCGGAGCGGGTACGATGGTCCTCGGGACGCTGGTGGCCGGCATGGTGGCCACCGCCATCGCCATCATCGTGAGCTACTACGTCGCCATCATCACAACGAGGTTCCGACTGGATCCGGACAACCACTCGGTGCCGGTCATCACGAGCGTCATGGACCTCTCCGGGGTGATCGCGTTCATCCTCACTTTCACCTTGTTCGGGGTGGCGCTCCATGCCTGACGGCGAGCAACCTCGAAACGTCAAAGAGCTCCTGATCGAGGCCAAGGACGTCAGCGAGCTCATGGTTGACCTGGCCTACGCGGCAGTCTTCTTCAACGATGGGGCGCTGGCCGAGGAAGTCGAGGTCCTGGAGGAACAGCTGGACACGTACCTCCGGCGGCTTCGCGAGATCGCGATGCTGGCGGCTCGGTCGCCGGAGGACGCCGAGGCGATGGGTGGCGTGCTCCAGATCGGGGTGGCCATCGAGAAGATGGGAGAGGCGGCGTCGGACATCGCTCGGGTCGTACAGGCGAAGCTCGGGATCCCTGACGTTCTCCGCCCGGACCTTCGGCACGCCGACGAGATCGTGGGCCGTGTTCGGGTTCGTGAGGGTGCTTCGTGCGTTGGCCGGTCATTGAAGGACCTCATGCTCCCGAAGGAGACCGGCATGTGGCTCCTGGCGATCCGTCGAGGCGCCGAGTGGGAATTCGACCCGCAGGCGGACAGCGTGATCTCGGAGGGCGACGTGCTGCTCTACCAGGGGCCTGAAGAGGGAGTGGCGCTCATTCGCGAGCTGGCGGGAGCACCGGCTCTTCCAGAACCCCCGGCCACCGAGATGCCACCTCTCACCGAACTCGACCGGGCCGTGGACATCCTGGTCGAAATGAAGAACGCGGCCGAGGTGGCGGTTGGACTGGCCTACTCGTCGCTGATCTTCAACGACCCAGCCCTGGCCGCGGAGGTGGCAACGCTGGAGACGCGGTCGGACATCCTTCACGACGAGCTGGAGTCGTGGGTCCTCAAGGCGGCTCCAGAAGCGCGAAACCCGGACGAACTTCGGGGCCTGTTGCGCCTGGGTGACGCCACCGAGCGAATCTTTGACGCCACGCGGGACATGACCTGGCTCGTGGAACAGGGCGAGGAGCTACACCCTGTGATCCGTATGGCCCTCGAAGAGACAGAGGAGGTCGCCGCCCAGACCGTGGTCGAGGAAGGATCGCGGGCCGAGGGGCGTCCACTCGGCCAGCTCTCGTTGGAGACCGAAACAGGGATGTTCGTCCTCGCGCTGCAGCGCGGGAGGCGGTGGATCTACCAGCCGCGCCCGAGTCTCGAATTGCGTGCGGAGGACCGGCTCATCTCGATCGGGCCAGAAGAGGGAGTCGCCGCGCTCGAATCGCTGGCTCGAGCGACGGTCGCCGTCGCAGAAGAAGCCTAGCTACCGCGGCCCTCAGGCCGGCGAGATCACCTGAAGTTCGCGAACCGGAGCCGGCAGCGAGAACTGCATGTGCTCCTCGAGCGTGTGGAGCTCCTCGACCTCCGTCGCTCCATGTCGTTGGAGATACTCGAGGACCCGTTCGACCAGCCACTCGGGCGCCGATGCTCCGGACGTGACGCCGATGGTTTCGGCGTCTTTCAGCCACGCCGGATCGATATCCCTTTCGTCATCGATCAGGTGGGCCGGCGTTCCGATGGACCGAGCCACCTCGACCAGTCGCTTCGAGTTGGACGAGTTATCTGACCCAATCACGAGAATCACGTCGGAGCGGTTGGCCAGATCCTTGACGGCCTCCTGCCGGTTCTGCGTGGCGTAGCAAATGTCGTCTCGCGGCGGCCCCTGCACTGCCGGAAACCGCTCACGAAGGACGTCGATGACCTCGTTCGTTTCGTCGACCGAGAGCGTCGTCTGAGAGAGGTACGCGACTTTGTTTGGATCTGGAACCTCAACCGTCCTTGCTTCGTCGGGTGACCCGACCAGGATCGTGTTCGCTGGGGCCTCACCGCTGGTTCCGATCACCTCTTCGTGCCCTTCGTGCCCGATCAGAAGGATGGTGTATCCCTCGCGCGCGAACCGCCTCGCCTCGAGATGGACCTTGGTGACCAGTGGACAGGTCGCGTCGATTACCGAAAGCCTCCGGCGCCTGGCGTTGGCGTACACCTCGGGCGCGACGCCGTGCGCGGACAGAATCACGACCGAGCCGGACGGAACCTCGCTTTCATCCTCGACGAAGATCGCGCCCTTTTCCTCCAGATCGCGAACCACATGGCTGTTGTGGACTATCTGCTTGCGGACGTAGACCGGTCGGCCGTAGATCCGAAGGGCACGCTCGACGGTGTCAACGGCGCGCTCGACTCCAGCGCAGTAGCCACGAGGCGAGGCCAGGAGAACTTGTTTTGGCACACTTCCATGGTACTCGGGGCTAATTGGGGCGCTTCTCTCGGCTAGCTACGGCGATCGTGCGTGGACCGGCCGTCCGCGTGGATCATGAAACCGAAGGTCTTTTCCGGGGTGGCCGCTGATTCTCCATCCCTCTTCGTGGACGAGCCGATGGTGCGCGTGACAGAGGAGGACGAGGTTGTCCAGATCGGTGCCGCCGCCATTCGCCCAGTGAACGACGTGGTGCGCTTGTACGAACGCACGCCGATTGCACCCGGGGAAGCGGCATCCACAATCCCTGAACCGAAGCGCTCGCATCACTGCCGATGGCACCGTCCGCCCGCGGCGTCCAATCCCAACGGGTCGACCTTCACGCTCGAGCATCCACTCAACTCGCGCGTCACACGCGAGGCGTCGGACGGTTTCTGACGCCAGGCGAGTACCCGAGATCGTCTCGGCGAGCCACGGCCCGGTCTCCCCGTCGTGTCCTGCGAGGATCGACGCGTCCGCGTGCACCACCATCGTGGCTGGTGCCGGATCTCCTTCCTTCGTTTCGCACACCAGCTCGACGAGGGCGTCCGCCAGACGGGCCTCCTGAGAACCCCAGACCGGGTCGTCGGAAATCATGATCTTCTGGGCTCGGCGCTCCAGGACTTCCTTGAAAGCAGCGCCCTGATCGGAGGCCAGCGTTCCCTCGAAGTACATCAGGGGTCGCTCCTCATCCCACCACATTGAAAGGCGCCTCAGGCGGTGGAGATCCGTGACCTCCCGCTCGGTAAGCTTCTGGTGGCGCGAAGCCTCGCGCTCAGGGGCCGCCGGACTCATGCAACCAGCCCGCCTTGCCCACTCTGCATCGCACTCCGGCGTGACGAACTTGGTGAGCGAGCGAACCTGATCCCACGACAGCTCACCTCGAGCAAAGGCACGAGCGATGGCAGGGAGGGAACGAAGAGCTCTGGCTACCCGGACCCACTCTCGAGCGGTTCCCCAAGAGAAGCCGTACCGCGCGGCGAGCCATGAGGTCATGGAGGTGCTCCCGTCGTGCCGCCAACGCTTCTCATCGTCGAAATCGGCCACCGCTGCCAAAGCTTCCGCGGACGCCGATGCGATCGCCCTGGTCGCTTCATCGAGCCGATGAAGCGGCGATGCGCTGCCCTCGAATGACGAGTCTTCGTCGAAGACGGATACCGGCACCGTTGTGCCGCTAGCTGTATCGAACATAGGTTCGATCGTAAGAACGCTCCGGACGTCGCGCTATGAAAAAAGTCACAATCAGGGACTTTTTCGACGAATTTTCTTCAGGTCCGCACTGGGCCGCCCGGTTGAGGCAGACCGATGATTGCCTCTCGTATTGAGTCCCCATCTGCGGCTTCCACGACGACGATCCGAACCGTGTCTTTCGCCTCGCGCGCCCTCGTTTCCGCGTCGGGCCCCAATCCTCGATCCAGAACGACGACGTCGGGGTTCCACTCTTCGACCTGCGCGGCCACCTCGTCCACCGACGTGGCGCCGCCGACAAGCTCCCATTGCACGCTGACGGTGGCGCGTTTGATCTCGGCCAACCGTTCCGGCGTCGGAGCAGCGCAGAGAATCTTCAGGGCTCGGCACATCGGTTTCGCCTCCCCATCTCGACGGAGCGTACCGCGCCGCTTCCATCGCTAAGCTCGGCCGGTGTCACTCCCGACTCCCCTGCTTCCGTTCTGGTACGAGCGCGAGGCAACCGATTACGCGCGGCGAACGCACTGGGGCACGGTCTTCGCGGACCAGCGGTTTCGACTGATCTACGACGCGAACCGCGCCGGCGTCCTCGAGGAGGTGGGCGACCTCACCCTCGCGGAGGTGAGGAAGGAGCTGCTGCCGGCGCTCGAATGGGCCGGGAGTCCCCACGAACACATCGAGTTCTGGGCGGCCCAGAACGCACCTGCCGTGGATCAGATCAGAGCCGAAGGCGCCGAAGAGAAGCACGACGTGGTGATGCTGTTCGAAGCGCCCGGCCCTGCCCCTCGCCACGATGAACCCGAAGTCCGCGAAGTCGTTGATCTCGACCAGGATTTCCTGGACTGGTATCGAGCCAGTCGAGACGACTTCGGTGAGCAAACCGACTACACCCCCGAAGTGGTCGACCAGTTCTACCGCCGGGACCTCGACGTCTTCGTTCCGCGCGGAATGCGCTTCTTCGTCGGGTTCGTCGGCCGGCGGAAGGCCGGGCTGGCCACGCTCCAATCAGTGGCCGGCGTGGGTTACCTGCCCTCCGTCGTCACCATGCCGGAATTTCGACGGCGCGGCGTGGCGAGCGCCTTGGTCAGAAGAGTCGTCGACGAGAGCCTCAGCAGCGGCGATGGCCTGGTGCATCTATTGGCCGAGAAGGACGGCGCACCTCAGAGGCTGTATGAGCGGCTCGGCTTCCGAGTCGTCTCGACGGTGGTGAGCTTCACGCATCCGACTCGTTCGAAGCCGGGCGATTCGGCCCCCAGCTGAGAGTCGACTCAGTCGGACGCCGCGGCGCGCTGCGCTTCGGTCAGGAACCTTCGAGCCTCCGCTCGTTGCGCTCCAAACGGCGCCGCCCGCAGATACGCGCTGAACGCCTCCGCCGCAGGTGCCGGCCGCTCCATTCCCTGAAGCAGGATCACTCCCTTGTAGAAGAGCGCTTCGGGATAGGACGGATCCGCCGCCAGCGCCTCGTTGACGATCCTCAGCCCCTCCGCGGTTCGGCCGGCTCGGTACACGACGAACCCGAGCGTGGCGCGGGCCTCGGTGTTGCGGGGATCGATTTGCAGCGCCGCGAGGTACTGATCAATGGCCGGCCGCATTCGACCTGCCTGGAGGTATCGCTCGGCAAGGTCCAGACGGGCGGCGAGGTCGCCCGGGTATTGCTGAACCCGCTGCTCGAAGAACCTGATCGCCGATGCCGGGGAGCCGGCGTCACTGGTCGAACCGGGGATTCCACCCGTGAATGGCTGACCGGGGGGACGAGGTCGCGCGGTGGACAGCAAGACGGACACCACGGCCGCGGCGACGAGTCCGCTCAGCAGAACGGTGGGGACAATCCGCCGGCGACGGGACACCGTACCCGACCCGTTTCCGCTCCACGGTGGCTGCTCGGCGGCCCTCGGCTTGAGCGCGCTCGCGGCGCTGAGTGCGTTTACCGAACGAAGCGTGGCCACCGCTCGCGCTTCGGTTTCGGCCCGGAGCGTTTGGTACTCGTCTTCTTCGATGGAGCCGGACTCTCGGTCCCGCTCCAGGTCACGAAGCGCGCGGAGCGCGCTTCGGCGCTCCTCTTCTGCCGCGTCCGGCAACGGATCGAGCGGCTCGACCCGGCGACCGAACGGTCGGAGCACGCCCGCCGCGGCCACGGCGGCGAGCAGCACGCAGACGGAGATGACGACGCCGGTCACGCCGGCTCCTCCGGAAGAGCGGAAAGCGCATGCTCGAGCATCCGTCGGTCATCGGGCGAAACGACGTCCGGCATGCCCGAACGTGACGTGCTCTCGCCAGCTCGCGATTCGACGGGCTCGACACGCCGCGTCGTCCACCGCCGAACGGCAACAACAGCCGCAATCAGCCCTGCTGCAAGGAGGATCGCTGGAGCGATCCACGCGACCAGGTTCAGCCCTCGCCGCGGCGGCGCGAGCAGGATCCATTCGCCGTAGGCATCCACGAACCGAGCTCTGATTTGCTCCGGTGTCCGCCCCGCCGTGAGCTCGCGGCCGATCGTTGCCCTCATCTCCCGAGCCAGCGGCGAGGGCGAATCCGCGACGGAGAGGTTCTGGCACACCGGACAGCGAAGCGTGGACGCGACCGCTCGAACCTGCTCGGGGAGCGAGCGGGGCGGCTCGGGCCCACGAGCAGCGACGAATCCAAGGGCCACGCCGGAGATGAGGAGCGCAGCCGCCACGACTGCGGCATGAATAGAACGGCGCGGCGATCGGGAATTCGTCCCGAGCGTCATCGGTCTCCCCGTTCACTCAGCAGCCGGGTGATCTGCCCGCTGAGGACCTCGTAGGGAACGGCCCCGATGTGCTTGTGTGCCACGCGCCCATCGGGGCTCACGAAGAACGTCTCGGGGATCCCATAGACGCCGTAGGCCAGCGCCGTTCGCGAATCGGGGTCCTGCAAGAGCGGATAGTCGATGGAGAGCTCGCGAGCGAATGCCGTCGAATCCTCCTTTCGATCATGGAACGCCACGCCCAGCACCACGGCTCCAGAATCCCGGTACCTCTGCCACGCCGCGGTCAGCGCAGGGTGCTCGACGCGGCAGTCCCGGCACCATGACGCCCAGAAGTTGATGACGACCACTTGGCCTCGAAGACCCGACAGGCGAACCGTCCCCGAACCGTCGAGCGTCTGAAGGGCGAAGTCCGGCGCACGGCGGCCGATGAGCGGCGAACGCAGAACGGCCGGATCACGGGAGAGCCCGAACGAAAGCAGCGAGCCAAGAAGCGCTACGGCGATCGCCACGGCTCCCGCTATGACCCACGGCCGGCGACGAGCGATGGGCCGGTCGGCTTCATCAAGCTCCGGCGGTTCCTGGCCGACCGATCCTTCGACCCTGACACTCATCGTGCACCCGCCAACTGACGTTCGCGAAGCGGGGGCTCGATGGGTGACGTTCTTCGCCGGCCCGGCCACGTGGCCAGGACGCCGCCGAGCGTGATCACCGCACCCCCAACCCACAGCCACGTCACGCCCGGGTTGAGGAAGAACCGAAACGTCGCGTCTTCGCCGCCGGGATCGAACGCCGTAACCGCCGCGTAGAGATCACGAAGCGCCCCGTATCTGATCGACGGCGTCCCGATTGGCTCGGACGCCCCCGGATATAGATTCAATGAAGGCGTGAGCCGGCCGAGCGGCTCACCGCCTCGCGCGACGGCGACGTCGGCGACCACCACCGTTCTCTGTGGCTGGCGGAGCGTTCGCTGGCCCTCGTAGACGAGGTCATAACCGGCGAACGTGACGCGCTCGCCCCGGGCCAAGGTGAACTCCGTTTCGGTCCCGAACGCCGACGAGGCCGTGATCCCGATGGCTGCCGCCACGACGCCGATATGGACGACCAGGCCGCCGTAGAGCCGGCGGTTCCGGGCGACCGCGCCGACGACCGCCCGGGCCGGCGGGAGTCCGGTAGATCGGGCGAACGACCGAACACCCCGAACGATGTCGCCCACGTTTGCGGCGAGGACGAAGGCGGCAAGGCCGAACGCCGCCACGGCGGCGACGTTCCGAACGCCGGACACCGCAACCGCGAGGGTCGTCACGGCGCCGGCCAGGGACGGAACGGTGAGTCGCCGGCGGAGCTGGTCATGAGACGCACGCCGCCACGGAAGGAGCGGTCCGACGCCCATGAGGAACAGAAGCAAGAGGAGCAGCGGCGCCGTGGTCTGGTTGAAGTAGGGACCGCCCACCGAAGATTGACGGTTGGCGACGGCTTCGACGACCAACGGAAAGATCGTGCCGAGCAGCACGACGAACGTGAGCATCAGCAGCACCAGGTTGTTCCCGAGAAACGCCGCCTCCCGAGAAAGCGGCGACTCCATCCGTCCGACCGATCGAAGCCGCCAGGATCGAACGGCGATCAGGCCGAACCCGCCCGCCAGAACGACGACAAGGAACCCGAGATACAGCGGCCCGACCAGCGACTGGGCGAAGGCGTGCACCGACGAAAGGATGCTTCCGCGGGTGAGGAACGTGCCGAACGTTGTGAGAGCGAACGCCCCGACGATCAGGGAGAGGTTCCAGACCTTCAGCATGCCGCGGCGCTCCTGGATCATCACCGAGTGGAGAAAGGCCGTGGCCACCAGCCACGGAAGGAGGGCCACGTTCTCGACGGGATCCCAGGCCCAATAGCCTCCCCAACCGAGGACGCCGTACGACCAGAGGGCACCCAGAACCAGGCCGACGGTCAGGAAGATCCACGCCACGAGCGTCCAACGTCTGGTCGTCCGGATCCATTCGTCGGAAAGCCGGCCGGTGATCAGCGCGGCCATGGCGAAGGCAAACGGGACGGTGAACCCGATGAATCCCAGGTACAGCATGGGCGGGTGCACCGCCATGAGCGGATGGTTCTGAAGGAGTGGTAGCGGACCGCGTCCGTCGGCCGGCGTCACCGCAAGCGAAGCGAACGGATTCGCCGCGGCAAGGACGATAAGCAGGTAGAACGCCGACACGGCGTACATCACCGCCATCGCCCACGGGAACGTCTCGGGCCGGCGTCCTCGGAACCGAAAGGCCACCGCGGCGATGAACCCAGCGAGGACCAGGTTCCACAGCAGGAGCGACCCCTCGTCCGCAGACCAGAGCGACAGGACCTTGAAGAACGTCGGTGTGGCCCTGCTCGAGTTGTTCGCCACATAGGCAAGGGAGAAGTCGTTGGCCAGGATCGCCGCGAGCATCGCCCCGTTTGCCGCCGCGACCATCGCAAGGAGCGAGTAGGCGCCGGTTCGGGCGCTTTCGATCAGCACTGGCCGGTTCCTCCGCGCGCCGATCACCGACGCGGCCGTGCCGTAGACCGCCAGCGCGAATCCGAGGGCAAGCGCGAACGGACCGAGCCGGTTCATCCGCTACCCGGCCCCTTCTATCTTCGCCGACTCCGGTGTCTCACCGGGTCGAGGCGGGCGATAGACCTCCGCGTGCTTGACCAGGACCGTGTCCGCATGAAAGGCACCGTCCGAGCCGTACACGCCTTCGACGATCACGCCTTGTCCCGGGCGGAACAGCGCCGGGACCGCGCCGGTCGCTATGACCGTCATTCGAGTGGTCCCGTCGGATACGACGAATCGAACACGGTCTCCAACCTTGCTGACCGAACCGCGATCGACAAGACCCCCGAGGCGGATTCGATCGCCGACGGCCGCGTCGCGCTTCGAGAGCACTTCCGTCGGCGTGACGTAGTACACGAGGTTCCCCGACACGGCTCGCGCCGCCACCCATCCGAGGCTGCCGAGGACGATGAGGAGAACCAGGATTACCCTTCCGCGCTTCACGGGCTGCTACCGGTCTCGCTTGCCGGCGATGGCTTTCGTCCGCCGCGCGGCCGCTCGCGCCCGCTGATGCAGCCGCAGGACGTACAGCCCGAGCGCCAGAGCGGTCACCACATAGCCGGCGACGACGTATTCGACGTTAGCCACCGGAACCGACCTCAGCTTCGGCCATCAGCGCGTGAGCCGGCTCGCCGAGGCGAGGCGAGAGCGCTTCGGCAAGTGCTCGGTCCTCCAACCGTCCCACGCGAAGACGCAGCACCACCAAGTAGAGATACGTGAGGGTGAAGGCGAGCACACCCACCAGAAGTGCCGTCAGCATGACTGGAGCGATGGTCGGAGCGTCGAGCAGCCGGACGCTCGGGCCCTGGTGCAACCCGCGCCACCACACCACCGACAGGTGAACGATCGGAACATCGACGAACCCCACGATTCCGACGACGGCGGCCCAGCGAGCCCTGCGGGGCGGACTATCCGGCAACCGCCGCACCGCCAGGTATCCGACGTAGATGAGCAACAGGATCGCCGTCGTGGTCAGCCGAGGATCCCACGTCCACCACGTCCCCCACACCGGCTTTCCCCACAACGACCCCAAAACGATGGTGAGCCCCGTGAACAGGACCCCTACCTCCGCCGACGCGGCCGCCAGCCGGTCCCACCGGGTCCGCTTCGTCTTGAGATAGGCGATGCTCGCCACGAACACCACGGCGAACGCCAGATATGCCAGCCAGGCCGCCGGTACGTGCACGTACATCAACCGCTGCACGTTCCCCTGTTCCGCATCGGGCGGGGCCACGGCGAGCGACATCACGGCGCTTGCGGCGAGCGCCGCCAGCGCAGCCCAGCCGAGGAGGACTTCGGCCGAACGAGCCGTCATCCGGCCCATGAGCCGTTCGGTCGCGCTCATCAGTCCTCCAACAGGTAGCCGAACACCAGTGTGCCGACCGAGACGACGACCAGATCGAACGCGACCAAGAGGCCCAGCCACGACGCCGCTTCGGCGCCTCGGCCCTGCGCCGCGAGCTCGGTTGCCTTGACGCCCGCCACCAGGACGGGCGTGGCGAGCGGGAGGACCAGGAGCGGAAACACACCCTCCCTCGCGCGAGGAGACTCCGAGACGGCACCAAACAGACTTCCCACGGCAGCAAGCCCGATGGTTCCGAGGACGAATGCCGCTGCGAGCGGAGCGAGCTCCTCGCCGACGGAGAGGCCGAACAGCGCCGTGACGAGAAGGATGACCGTGACTTCAAGAACGAGAAGCTGGGCGGCGACCGCCGCTCCCTTTCCCAGAAAGATCGCAGCTCGGTCCACCGGCGAGAGCACCAGTCCGTCGAGCGCCCCATCCTCACCCTCGGACTGATACGCCTGGCGGAACGCCAGAACGGAAGCGAACAGAACGGCGAGCCACAACAGACCGGGAGCGATCGTTTCGAGCAGCGTCCGTCCTGGACCCAACGAGAGGCCGAAGGTGACCAGGAGCGTGACCGCGAAGGGAAGGACAGCCGCCAGACCGTACCGGCCGCGGATCTCGATCGTCAGGTCCTTGCGGGCGATGAGGCCGGCCTGTCGCAGAAGGTTCATGCGACGGGTCCGTCCACCACCGGCGAGGAGGCAAGTTCGGGGAGGATCCTTCCGCCGTCCATGAACAGCACCCGGTTCGCCATCGATACCTTGGTCGGGTCGTGGGTCGCGAGCACAACGGTTCGCCCGGCGCTCTTCGCTTCGCCGATCACCTGGTCCACCAACTCCCTCGCCTCTTCGTCGAGCGCCGCGTACGGCTCGTCGAGCAGGAGCAGGTCCGGGGCCCGAAGCAGGACCCGCGCCAGCGCCAGGCGTTGACGCATCCCCTGCGAATACCGCCGGACCCGCTCGTCGGCCACGTCGGCAAGGCCCACCCGCTCCAGCGCTGGGTGGATGCCACCCGGATCAAGACCGTGGAGGGAGCACGTGAACGCCAGGTTCTCGCGGCCGGACAGGTCGTCGTAGAGACGAGTGCGGTGGCCGAGGAGCTCTGTGCGTCGCCTGATCGTCTCCCGTTCCTCGACCAGGTCGAAGCCGAACACCGCACCGGTGCCATACGTCGGCGATATCGCGGTGGCGATGATCCGAAGAAGGGTGGTCTTGCCGGCTCCATTCGGCCCGCGAATCAGGACGCACTCCCCCGGTTGAATGATCATGGTCGCTCGAACCACACCGGGCACCACCCCAAAGACCCGCGTCACGTTGGACAGCAGGACGGCGGGTGGAGCGCTCTCGCGGTCTGCCCGGAGATTCGATGCGGTCGGATCGACGTGCTGAAGGGACGCCACGGGACCTCCAAGGCTACCTCAGGAGCCTCTCTTACAGGCAGTGTTTGAGGAAGTCCGGCACGCCGGTTCCGTCCACGAGGCGGACGGGGATTCCCTCGCGATCCAGGATGCTCGCCGCAATGGAGGAGCGCTGGCCGCTGGCACAGATCGCCCAGACCTCGTCGTCTCGGGGAACCTCGGCGATGCGATCCGCCAGATCGCCCACGAAGATGTGCTGGCTCTCCGGAATGTGGCCCCGATCCCATTCGCGGTTCTGGCGAACGTCCAGGATGTGTTTGGCCGCGCCTGACCGGTACGCCCGGCACAGATCCTCCAACCCGGCCACGCCGTACCTGCTGACCGGGAGGCTTGCCGCCCACGCCTCCATCCCGCCCGCGAGGTAGCCCTGGATTCGCTCGTAGCCGACCCGCCAGAGCTGCGTGGTGGCTTCCTCCAGTGAGGCATCCTCTGGTTCGGGCAGGACCAACAGGAGGGGATCGTTGAAAGGCACGACCCACCCGACGTAACTGCCGAAGCTATCGGCGAGCTCTACGTTCACCGCGCCGGGGACGTGCGCACGCGCGAATTCCGAGCCGCTGCGCGCGTCCACCGCCCAAACCCCTCGTTCGAGTCGCGTGGCGACCTGCTCCGCGGAGAGCCCTTCCGGCGTTCGAAGCTCGGCGAGGGGTGTCGGGCCCGCCCGGTTGATCGGAGCCATGTGCCGGTAATAGAGCGGATAGTCGAGCAGGCCGGACAGCTGCTCTCGCACGAACTCCTCTTCGCTCGATGCGGTGAGTGCGGCGTTCCGAGTGCGCTCCTCGCCAATGGTCGAGACCCGGTCCTTCGTGCGCGGACCTCCCACCCCGCAGAAGCTGCCGGCGCCGTGAGTCGGGAGGACCCGCACCGAATCGGGCAGTTTCGCGAGCCGCTGCATCGTTCGAAACTGCACCCGGGTGAGCTCTTCGGTCAGCTCGTCGCCCAGGAGGTCGGTCCGTCCCGCGCCACCGACCATCAGGCTGCCGCCGGAGAACAGGGCAATTGGATCGTCCGAATGAAGGTCGTGAACCACATACGCGACGTGCTCAGGGGTGTGGCCGGGAGTCTCGAGCGTGAGCAGGCGAAGGTCCCCCAGCTTCAGCTCATCGCCTTCGGCAACCTTGCGATGCGGGAACTCGTATCCACCCCCGGCCGCGGCCACGGTCTCCGCGCCGGTTACTTCCTTCAGGTCGAGTGCCCCCGAGACGTAGTCGTTGTGGACGTGGGTCTCGAGTACGTAGCGAATGGAAACGTCCCGCGCTCGTGCCGCGGAAAGGAATCGACCGATGTCCCGTTGCGGGTCGACCACCGCTGCCTCGTCGCCGGAGGCCAGAAGGTAGCTGCTGTCCCCCAGGCCCCGCGTGACGATGACCTCGAGTTCCAGCTTCGTGCTCCCCTTGCTCGGTGAGATTTGCCCGGCCAGAGTACCGTTCCCCTCGAGTCGGCTTAGTTCGGGGAGCGTTCCCGAGGCAAGCGGAGGAGGCGTCGGTGCGCAGACTACGTAGTCTCGGCTGGCTGTTGGTTCTTGCCGCACTCGTGCTTCCGGCGTGCAGCCCAACCTCCCCGTCGACGCTCGAAACCAAAGGCCCCGCCGCCGCGCGCATCGCAGGAACCTGGTGGTTCATGTTCTGGGTCAGCCTGGTGGTGGTGCTGTTCGTCGGGGCGCTGCTGTTGCTCGGGATGTTCCGCCGGCGAAGGTCGGAGCGCGGCGCAGACGACCCTCACGGCGTCACCAGTCCCCGCCATTGGGAGCGGCGGCTGCTCCTCTTCGGCGGTGTGGTCGGACCGCTGATCGTCCTGGCCGTCTTGTGGGTTGTCACGCTACGGGACGTGAACTTCCTGGCGGCCCCACTTCGCTCGAACATGCTCACGGTCGACGTCATCGGACGACTCTGGTGGTGGGAGGTTCGGTACCCAGAGCAGGGAATCGTCACCGCCAACGAGATCCATATCCCGGTGGGTCAGCCGGTGCGAATACGGCTCACCTCGAATGGCGTGATCCACAGCTTCTGGGTGCCGGAGCTTGCGGGCAAGACCGACATGATCGCCGGCCAGACGAACAACATGTGGCTCGAAGCATCGCAGCCCGGCGTGTACCGCGGTCAATGCGCGGAGTACTGCGGACGCCAGCACACGCACATGATCTTCTTCGTCATCGCGGAGCCGCAGGCTACGTTCGAACGGTGGGTTCAGCGCGAGGCGTCGAGCGTTCCCGCCCCGGCCGCGGCAAATCTCACAAGAGGACAACGGGTGTTCGAGACGAACGCGTGCGCCGGCTGCCACACCATTCGGGGGACCACGGCAGCCGGACGAGTCGGACCCGATCTGACCCACTTCGGTAGCCGTCGAACCATCGGGGCCGGGACCGTGCCCAACACGCGGAGTCTCCTGGCCGCCTGGGTCGTCAACGCGCAGTCCATCAAACCGGGGAATCTCATGCCGCCGGTTCCTTTACCGCCCGACGACGTCCAGGCGCTGGTCGACTACCTGGAGAGCCTGAAGTGAGCGAGGTCGGCAGACCCGTCGGCGCGACGACCGTCCAGCGGGTCGCCGAGCGGCTCGAGTCGCTGTGGCGCGAGCTTCCCGGCCTCGGGTCGTTCCTGGACACGGTGGACCACAAGCGGATTGGCAAGCGCTACATCTACACGTCGTTCATCTTCTTCGTGCTCGGCGGGATCCAGTCCCTCATCATGCGGGCCCAGCTCGCCGCGCCGGGCAACACACTCGTCGGGCCGGATACCTACAACCAACTGTTCTCTATGCACGGCATCACGATGATCTTCTTCTTCATCACGCCCATGCTGTTCGGCTTCGGGAACTACCTCATCCCCCTGATGATCGGAGCCCGCGACATGGCGTTCCCGCGACTGAACGCCTTCAGCTACTGGGTGTTCCTGTTCGCGGGCCTGTTCATGTATTCGAGCTTCTTAATCGGCCAGGCCCCGGACAACGGTTGGTTCAACTACGTTCCGTTTTCCTCCAAGGAGTTCACGCCGCGGCTGAACGCCGACTACTACACGTTGGGGCTGGCATTCCTCGGGATTTCGTCTACGGCAGGAGCGGCGAACTTCATCGTCACCATCTTCAAGCTGCGAGCGCCCGGGATGACCATCAACCGAATGCCACTCTTCTGCTGGGCCATCCTGGCCGCGTCGTTCTCGGTGATCTTCGCGCTGCCCTCGCTCACCGTCGCGAATGCGCTGCTCTTCATGGATCGAGCGTTCGGGTTTCACTTCTTCGATCCACACCACGGCGGAAGCTCGGTGCTCTGGCAGCACCTGTTCTGGATATTCGGGCACCCGGACGTCTACATCATCTTTCTGCCGGGCGCGGGCATCGTTTCTCAGATCGTGCCGGTGTTCTCGCGGCGGCCCCTGGTCGGGTACACGTGGGTGGCGCTCGCCACGACCTCGATCGGCGTGATCGGGTTCGGCGTCTGGGTGCACCACATGTTCGCCACCGGCGTCCCCTACGTCTCCATGACCTTTTTCTCCGCGGCCAGCATGCTGATCACGATCCCGAGCGGCGTCCAGATCTTCGCGTGGACGGCGACGATCATCGGCGGCCGGCCTGTCTTCAGCACGGCGTTCCTGTTCATCGTGGCGTTCATCTTCGTCTTTGTGGTCGGCGGCGTGACCGGCGTCATGTTCGCGGCCATCCCGTTCGATCAGCAGGTCACCGATTCCTACTTCGTGGTGGCGCACTTCCACTACGTGCTGTTCGGCGGTGTCGTCTTTCCGATTTTCGGCGCCTTCTATTACTGGTGGCCGAAGATCTACGGCTACCTGCTGGACGAGCGACTCGGGAAGCTGTCGTTCTGGTTGATGTTCGTCGGGTTCAACCTGACGTTCTTCCCCATGCACATCGTCGGTCTGCTGGGGATGCCGCGACGGATTTACACGTTCCACCCGGGGCTTGGCTGGGACGTCTACAACTTGGTGGAGACCATCGGTTCCTACATCCTCACGGCAGGGATCGGCGCCACCGTCGTGAACTTCTTCTACAGCCGCCGGCGGGGACAGGCGCCGGGACCCGATCCCTGGCAAGGCGAGACGCTGGAATGGGCCACAACCTCGCCACCGCCCGACTACAACTTCCTTCAGATCCCGACCGTCCGAAGCCGTGAACCGCTCTGGGATCAGCCCGAGCTGAAGCAGCTCAACGAGCGGGTGCTGGATCCGGACCGAACCCTCACGGAGGGGCACGAAACCGTGGGCACTTCCGTCCTCGACGCCGACGTCGAGACCGTGCTCGCGATGCCGCACGGTTCCTTCGCTCCCGTGACGTCGGCGTTCGGGCTCCTGCTGATCTTCACCGGGCTGCTTACCAGCTTGTGGGGGCTGTCGGTGGCCGGAGCGCTCGTGGTGGTCGGCGCGACGCTCGCCTGGTTCAGGGAGGAAGAGGCGTGAGCACGGTCCACGCCCCGGCGCAGCCGCAGAGCGCATCGCACCCCGAGGGCATCTCGGGCGGACGCGCCACGGGCTTCTGGGGCATGGTGATGCTGATCTTCACCGAGGCCACGCTCTTCGGGATCCTGCTATTCAGCTACTTCTACTTGCGTTTTCAGAGCCAGCCGGTCTGGCCGCCGGAAGGTATCGACAAGCCGGATCTGTTCCTGGTGTCGATCATGACCCCCATCCTGCTGCTGTCGAGCGGCCCCATGCACTGGGCGCACACCGGGATCCGTCAGGGAAAAGTGGGGCGCCTGCGGCTCGGGTTGTTGGCGACCTTCGTGATGGGAGCGACCTTCCTCGGCTTCCAGGGGGTGGAGTACAGGGAGATCCTCACCGATCAGTTCACCCCACGCACGAACGTGTACGGGTCGTTGTTCTTCACGATCACGGGCTTCCACGGGCTACACGTGGCCGTTGGACTCGTCATGAACCTCTGGGTTCAGTGGTTCGCCGGGCGTGGCCGGTTCACCGCCGAACGGCACCTTGCCGTTGAAAACGTGGCGTTGTACTGGCACTTCGTCGACGCGGTCTGGGTTTTCATCTTGTTCAGCCTGTACCTGTCACCGCACCTGTGGTCGTGATGGACGCAACGACCGACCGCACCCGCCAAGAGATCGCCGACCCCAGGAGCACGCGGTCGTTTCCGTTGTGGTTCGGGGTGCTCGGTCCTCCGCTGGCATGGCTGACGCACCTGCTTCTGGGAGATCTGATCTACGAGCTGGGATGCGCTCCTGCCATGAGGGCGAAAGAGATCTTCGGGTTGAGCCTCCACACGTGGACCGTCGGGGCGACCATCGCCTTGCTTGCCGTGACCATCGCGGGGGGACTGCTCGCGTTCCGAGCCCTTCGTCGGTTGCTCGCCGAATCGGACGGCGCCCCGCTCGATCGCGCCACCGGGATGGCATTCGTGGGCGTCGCCTCGAGCGTGCTCTACGGCCTCATCCAGATATTCGGGCTGCTGCCCTCGTTGGTCCTCCCACCCTGTCTGCCGTCGCCGCCGTGAGCATGAACCGCACGCGTATGGCCAAGATCGTGACGGTCGCCGTGATTGGCGGCGTCGGCGGTCTGCTCGCCGTATTCGTCCCTCCCGCGACGGCGCGCACCACGGAGCAGGTGCAACCCGACCCCGGACGCGCGCTTTACCTTCAGGACTGCGCATGGTGCCATGGAGCGGCCGGTGAAGGAACCGAGTACGGAACGACGCTTCGGGGCGTCGGAGCCGCCTCCGCCGATTTCATGCTGAGTACCGGCCGCATGCCGATTCCCGAACCCATCAATAACCCGCCAGCGCGACCGGTTACGTATTCAGCGGAGCAGATCGCTGCGCTCGTTGCGGTCGTGGAGTCCTTTGGGGACGGACCGCCCATCCCTCGGGTCGATCCGGCGCGAGGGGACGACCGGCTCGGGCTTCGGCTGTATCAGGAAAACTGTGCCGCCTGTCACGGCGCAGCCGGATCGGGCGGGGCGATGACTCAAGGGCTCATCGCGCCGAGCGTTCTGGAAAGCACGCCGCGGGAAATTGCCGAGGCCATGCGATTGGGTGGAGCGGGGTTGTTCACCGGGAATATGCCGAGATTCGATCCGGAGGCCTTTGATGACCACGACGTGAACTCCATCATTGCGTACATCGAGCGCCTGCCGCGCGAGGACCGGGGCGGAGCAAGCCTCGGAAGGACCGGGCCGGTCGCCGAAGGGTTCGTTGCCTGGGCGGTGGGGCTCCTGGCGCTGATCCTGGTGATTCGCTGGATCGGGGGTCGCGAGTGAGCGACTCCCGACGCCGCCCGCCCGAGACGGGCCGCTCCATCGGAGCCGCGTTCGTTCTCTCTGCGCTCGCCTCGCTCGGCCTCACCGTCGTCTACGCCTTGGGTGGACAGCCGCAAGTCGAGGGATTGCTGATCGGACTGTCACTTGGGGGTCTGGCATACGGCTTCGTCATGTGGGCCAGGTTGTTTCTCCCTCCAGGTGATCAGGTTGAGGATCGAAAACCGCTTCCCTCGCCGGCCGCGGATCGGGAGCGGGTCATCGAAGACCTCGAGGAGGGCGGCCGCCTCCTCGGCCGTCGCCGCTTCCTATCGAAGTTGCTGTGGACGGCGCTCGGAGCGCTCGGTGTGGCGTTGTTCTTCCCTGTGAGGTCGCTCGGTCCGAGCCCGGGCAGAACGCTGTTCGAGACGCCCTGGAGGGCCGGCGCTCGACTCGTGCGTGAGGACGGCGCGCCGATCGCGGCGACGGATCTCGAGGCGGGCGGCGTCGTCACCGTGTTCCCCGAGGGCAACACCGCGGCGGCCGACGCTCAGGCGCTGCTCATTCGGGTCGACCCGGCTCAGTTCAAACCCGTGCCGGGGCGGGAAGACTGGGCGCCCGACGGCTTTGTGGCGTATTCGAAGATCTGCACCCACGCAGGCTGTCCGGTTGGGCTCTACGAGCAGCGGTCCGGGGACCTGTTCTGTCCGTGCCATCAGTCGGTGTTCGACGCCCTCGACGGCGCGCGCCCGACCGCCGGCCCGGCCGTTCGGCCGCTTCCGCAGCTTCCTCTCATGGTGGACGGCGACGGATTCATCGCCGCCCGGGGTGATTTCTCAGAGCCCGTGGGGCCGGGATTCTGGAACCTGCCGTGATCGTCCGAAGGCTCACTCAATGGTTCGACGATCGGCTGGGGGCAACGTCATGGGTCCGGACCGCGTTGAACAAGGTCTTTCCGGACCACTGGAGCTTCATGCTGGGCGAGATCGCGATGTACTGCTTCGTCATCCTTGTGCTGACCGGCGTCTACCTCACGTTCTTCTTCGTGCCCAGCTCACGCCTCGTCACGTACACGGGTAGCTATGAACCGCTTCGAGGGACCGCGGTATCGGAGGCATATGCGTCTGTACTCCGGCTCTCGTTCGATGTCCGAGCCGGACTGGTGTTCAGGCAGATGCACCACTGGGCGGCGAACGTGTTCATCGCGGCCATCGTCGTCCACATGGCCCGAATCTTCTTCACCGGAGCGTTTCGTCGGCCCCGGGAGATCAACTGGATCGTGGGGGTGACGCTGCTGGTCTTCGCCATCTTCAATGGCTTCACGGGGTACTCGCTGCCCGACGACTTGTTGTCGGGTACCGGGCTCCGAATCTTTTATTCGATCGCGCTGTCGGTTCCGTTCGTCGGAACGTGGCTCGCGTTCCTGCTCTTCGGGGGTGAGTTCCCCGCCCACGACATCATCCCGAGGCTCTTCGTCATGCACGTCCTGCTGGTCCCTGCGGTCCTCACCGCACTCCTATCGATTCATCTCGCGCTGGTGTGGCATCAAAAGCACACGCAGTTCCGCTCGCCGGGGCGAACCGAGACCAACGTGGTGGGATCAAAGCTGTGGCCCACCTACGCGATGAAGTCGGTCGGACTGTTTCTGGCCATCGCTGCCGTCCTCGGGGTGCTCGGCGGGTTTGCCCAGATCAACCCGGTCTGGATCTACGGCCCCCTGGATCCCGCCGCGGTGACGTCCGCAGCGCAACCGGATTGGTACCTCGGGTGGGTGGAAGGTGCGCTTCGATTGGCGCCGGCGTGGGAGATCCGCGCCTTCGGCCACACGATTCCGGAGCCCTTCTTCCCGGGTGTGCTCCTTCCAGGCCTCACCTTCCTCGTCCTGTACCTGTGGCCGTTCATCGAGCAGCGATTCACCGGCGACCGCGAACCGCACAACCTGCTCCAGCGGCCACGGGAACGTCCGGTTCAGACGGCCATCGGCGCTGGGGCGCTCGTGTTCTACGGGTTGCTGTTCCTTGCCGCGAGCAACGACATCGCCGCGAGGATGCTCGGCGTCTCCGTGTTCACGATCACCCAGATCTTCCGAATCGCCGTCATCGTGTTGCCACCCATCGTCGGGTTCTCCGTGTATCGCATGATGCGCACCCTTGCATCCAGCGGAGCGACGACCTTCATGGAGGTCCCGCTTACGACGTTCATTCGCGGGCGCCCCATCGACCGCGATCGGTCTTCGCAGCGCGCCGGCCCGAGGAACAGCGGATGAGCGAGTCCGGCGCGTCGCCGGGAGAGCTTCAAGCAGCGAAGGCCGCGATCCGAACTCAGGTAAGGAGTGTTCGAGACTCCATCCCTTCAAACGACCGGGCGGCCTGGGGGAAGCGCATCGAGGATCGGCTGTTCACCTTGCCCCCCGTTCAAGAGGCCAACACCGTATTGGTCTTCTACTCGTTCGGGTCGGAGGTTCCCACGCGCGGCATCATCGAGCGATTTCTCCTGGAGGGACGACGAGTCCTCCTGCCCTACATGGAGGGTCGAGAGATGAACGCGGCGGAACTGCGGGAAGGAGACGAGCTCGAGCGAACGTCGTACGGGCCGAAGGAGCCGGCCCGTCGGGTCGCGGTGGACCCGGCCGAGGTCGACGTGGTCATCACCCCGGGCATGGCGTTTGATCGATCCGGCCACCGTGTCGGGTACGGCGGTGGGAACTACGATCGCTATCTGAGCAGGCTTGGCTCCAACGCAACGCGGGTCGGTATCGCTTTCCACGTGCAAGTGTTCCGCGCCGTCCCACACGGCTCGGACGATCAGCCGGTGGATTTCGTGGTGACCGATCAGGAGACGATTGCTCGATGAACGGCGGGTGGCGCGTGGGCCGCATCGGCGGCATCGAGATTCGTCTGGACGCCTCGCTGGCCATCCTGGCCGCGATCGTCGGCTTCTACCTGTGGCAGATCTTCTCGGTGGAAGGGGCCCCCTTGGAGATCGGCGAGCTCGCGCTGGCCGCGGGGGGAGCGGTCATGTTCATCGGGTCCATCCTGGTCCACGAGCTCGCTCACGCCCTGTTCGCACGCCTTCGAGGGATTCCCGTGAGCCACGTCAGGCTGTTCGTGTTCGGCGGAGGCGCATACACGACCGAGGAAACCAAGAAACCACTGGACGAATTCGTGTTGACGGTTGTGGGGCCGCTCGCGAGCGCGGCCGTTGGTGCGGCGTTCGTGGTCGCCTATCGATTCAGTGACTCGCCGTTCGCCTCGGTATTCCAGCTGTTGCTGGTCCTCGGTGTCTGGAACCTGACGCTGGCCGTCTTCAACCTCCTTCCCGGCCTCCCCCTGGATGGCGGGCGCATCCTTCATTCCGCCGTGTGGAAGATCACCGGGAACCGATACACAGCAACCGTGGTGGCCGGCCGAGCCGGACAGGCGCTGGGGATCCTGATGGTGGCCGGCGGGGTTTGGGTTTTGTTTCGGTCGAACGACATTTGGGACCTCTGGTTCGTTCTCATCGGGTGGGAGGTCCATCGCGCGGCCTCCGCAGAGCTTGCAATGTCCCGAGGGCGGCGACTCGCCGGCAGAAAGCTCCGCGAGCTCATGACCGCTCCTCCCCCAGTCATTCCCGCCGAACTGTCCATCCGCGAGGCGACAGATTCGTTCCTCGACGGCCACGAAGGCGAGGCGTTCCCGGTCATGCGGGATGGACGGATCCTCGGATTCGTGTCGTCGCGCGACGTCGAACGAGCGTCGCCGGAGAGTAGGGTCGGAGAGTTCGTGTTCCAGGAACCCGGAGCGGTGGAAGCCGGCCCCGAAGAAACGATTCAGGAGGTGGGTGAACGGCTCGGCCGCGGCGACTGGCAGGCCATCCTGGTGGTCGAGGATGGGCGACTGATTGGGGTGCTCGAGCGTCCAGCGCCGAGCGTTCCTCGGAGGAGGTGGACGCAATGAGGACGGTCTTGTCGGGCGGCGACGTCTTCGATTCGCGCAGCGCCACGACGTCTCAAGCTGATGTGGTGATCGAAGACGGCGCGATCGTTGACGTGGGAACGGGACTGGACGGCGACGAGGAGGTCGACGTATCCGGCCGGTGCCTGCTCCCGGGATTGTTCGACTGCCATACCCATCCGCTCTACAGCCACGTCGACGTGATGCGGATGCTTCAGACGCCGTTCTCGTACCGGTTCTTCGAGGCGGCTCGAAACCTGAAGGCCACCCTCGACATCGGGATCACCACCGTTCGCGATGCCGGTGGATCCGACCTGGGAATCAAGCAGGCGGTCGAAGACGGGATCATCCCCGGTCCTCGAATGCAGATCTCAATCGTGATGCTGAGCCAGACCGGGGGCCACGGCGACGAATGGATGCCCTGTGGCGCGTGGATTCCGTACTTCCACATCGAATACCCGGGGGTGCCGCATCCCATCGTCGACGGGCCGGACGAGATGCGGCGCAAGGTCCGTGAGCTGATTCGAAACGGGGCCGACGTCATCAAGGTCGCGACGTCGGGGGGCGTTCTCTCCCCGCGAGACGACCCCCGGCATGCTCACTTCCGCGACGACGAGCTCGAGGTGTTGGTGACCGAGGCGAGCGCGGCGGGGAGATGGGTCATGGCGCACGCCCAGGGCGCCGAAGGGATCAAGGCCGCCATCCGTGCCGGGATCCGTTCCATCGAGCACGGCATCTTTCTGGACGACGAGGCGATCCAGCTGATGCTGGATCGTGGAACCTACCTCGTCCCGACCCTCGTCGCGCCGGGCGGCGTCTTGCTGGCGGCCGAGCGAGGAGCGCAAATCCCCGAGGCGAGCCTGAAGAAGGCGCGCGAGACCATCGACATCCACCGCGACTCGATCTCGAAGGCCATCGCCGCCGGAGTGAAAGTCGCCATGGGAACCGACAGCGGGGTGACGCCGCACGGAGAGAACCTCCGTGAGCTCGAGATGATGGCGGACCTCGGAATGACGCCCGGCCAGGTGCTTCAGGCCACGACGCTCACCGCTGCCGAACTGATGGGACTGGAGGACGAACTGGGTTCTCTGGAACCCGGAAAGCGAGCGGACGTCGTTGTCGCGAGCGGCGATCCGTTCGACTTCAAAACCCTGGCGGAGCGAATCGAGGCGGTCTACAAGGACGGGGAGCGCGTCAGGGGGTAATGGGCCTCAGCGCACCTGCGCAGGTCCCACGTAGGCCTTCCCAGCGTCGCAAAACGACAGAAAGTCGCACCAGTGGCACTGCGATCCCGGAGTCGGTCCAAATTGGCGGTCGGCCATGCCTCGAAGAACGTTCACCACGCGGTCTCGGGTCTCGGCCGGATCGCCTGCTAGCCGGGTGACCTCTTCGCCGGTCGACAGATAGAAGTAGGTGAGCCGGACGTCTTCTGGCGTCTTGCCCCACACTTCCGTGCACGCAAGCGCGTACAGGTCGAGCTGCAGTCCGGCAAGCGGGTCCTCCGCCGCGGGCGGGCTCCCCGTCTTGTAGTCAACGACCTCCCATGGTCCGTTGGGAGCACCAAAGATGGCGTCGATGCGGCCGTTCACGACAAAGCCTTCCAGGTAGAGCAGGAAGGGCCGCTCCGCGTACAGGGGCGGCGCGGTCGAGAACCGGCTGTCGTTGAACACTTTTTGAAGCCGTTCGAGTTTTCCGGGCGAACCGGCCAACTCCTCGGCGGTGAGGTCCGGCGCCTCATCCAACTCGAGCAACGAGGTCTGGCCGCTGCTCTTCCGCTCGATCCATGCATGGAGCTGCGTCCCCAGTCGTGCGGCCGGGCCGCTGAAGCGCGGAAGCGGACGAACCGCGGACCAGTAGAAGCGCTTTGGACATCGCGCGTACTCGATCACACCGGCAACGGAGACTGTCGTAGGCGGTTCCCGGCCGGCGGGTGGCTCACGCTCCCGCTCCAGGAGATGCTCACCGAGCAGCGTGTTCTGCTTGGCCTCTGTTTCGTATTCGGACCGTTGTTCCGGTGTCATGGTTTGCACGAGATTGTCGAGCAGCGATCGATTCGAGGCTACATCCAGCGCGGTACGGCGCCAGCCGGCGGGAAACACCGCATCGGCATCGTCGCGGAGCGCCGGTCCGGGCCAGTCCCGAACGAATCGCTCGCGGTATCCCACCAGCGGGTTCTCGTCGGACACGTCTGGCCCACGGTCGACGTTGGCGAGGCCGGTCTGCTCTCCCCACTCGGCGAGCTCGTCGAAGAAGACGCCGGACTCCTTCGGACGAAGCCCCTCTCCGTACCAGTGAGCCGCCGTTGCGAGCAACCGCTTTCGCGCCCTGGTCAGGGCGACATAGCAGGTTCGCCGTTCCTCGATGACTTCCTGGTCGCGAAGGGCGCGCCAGAACGCCGTCAGGTTGTTCTTGAAGTCATCCATTCGCGGGAGGATCGCGGCGTCCCCACGAAGATCGAAGTCCAGGGAGTACCCGCGTTCGGCCGGATTCTGCTGAACGGTCATGTCGGGCAGCAGATCCTTGGCCAATCCCGGGACGAAGACGTTGTCGAACTCGAGCCCCTTCGCCTGGTGGACGGTCATCACCTTCACCGAGTCCTCGGCGCTCGGTTGGACCGGGGACCATTCGGGCCGGTCAGCCTCCTCGACCGCCTGGACGTAATCGAGGAACGCTCGAAGGGTGAGCTGTCCCTCCAACGGTGAAAAGGCGTGCACCTCGTCCAGGAATGCCGCGAGGTTCCGCTTCGTGGCCAGCGCTACCTGGAAGTCAAGGCTTGCATCCAGCTCCGCGAGAAGCCCGACTCGGCGGATGATCTCGGCGAGGAACTCGCCCACCGGCCGGCCTGCCTCCTGGCGGAGTGCGGCAAGCTCGCTTCGGAATTCCTCCAGGCGTTGGCGTCCTTCATCCGAGAGTCCGCTCACTTCGTCGAGGTGCTCCAGCGCTTCTGCGAAGAGGAACGGAGCTGGCTCGTCGCGATCCTCACCTCGAAGGGCATAGTTCTTGTCCTTCGCCCATGCCGCCACCCGGGCAAGATCCTTGAACCCGACTCTGTATCGAGGTCCAAGGAGGATGCGGGCCAGGCTGACGCTTGCTTTCGGGTCGGCCACCGCTCTGGCATAGGCGAGGACCTCGACGACCTCGGGGACCTTCACCAGACCGGCGAGTCCCACGATCTCCACAGGAATCTTGCGTTCGGCAAACGCCTCTTGAAGCGGAGTGAACAGCCTGCTTTTCCGGCACAGAACGGCGAAGCTCGACCATGGGTTTTCGTTCGAGTCGGCGCTATGGAGCTCGAGGATCCGGTCGGCAATCCAGCACGCCTCGCGCCACTCGTCGAGAAGGCGAACCAACTGAACCGCGCCGGCGCCGTTTCGTGGCCACGGTTCCAGCCGCTTTTCGGGGTCCGGACGCTGGGCCGCGGGTATCGGTTCGATAACGCGGTCGGCGGCCGCCAGTATGCGTGAGCCGGACCGAAAGTTCGTGTAGAGCGGAAGCCGCTCCGCGGGTTCGCCGTTCGCCTTCGGGAACTGGCTGCGAAATTCAAGGAGGTTGAACAGGCTCGCACCGCGCCACCCGTAGATGCTCTGGTCCGGATCACCGACGGCCGTCACTGGGAACCCGTCGCCGAACACCCCCTGAATCAGGTTGGCCTGCGCGACATTGGTGTCCTGGTACTCGTCCAGGATCAACGTGAGGAACCGAGATCGATACTGCGCGGCAACTTCGGGGAACCGTTCGACCACGCTCAACGCCAGCGTGATCTGATCCCCGAAGTCGATCACCCGGAGCTGCCGCTTCAGTTCCTGAAACCGTTTCACCGCGTGAGCCAGCTCGATTCGCTCCAGAGCGGCCGCGTACGCCTTCTCGCTCCGGTACGCGCTCAGCTGGTCGAGCCGGGACGTGACGAACTCGATGATCTCGTCCGGTTCTCGCCGGTGGTTCGCGGCCTGGTCCGCCAGGTTGAGGATCTTGTCGATGACGGTCGGCTGCCACTCGGCGTTGAGGTGTTCGAACGACATCTGGTCGAGCACGCGGGCGCACAGCTCGATGCGCTGCGCCTGCGTGAGGACGCGCTGGTCGCGTTCGATCCCCGCGAGGAGTCCATGGCGTTCCAGGATCTGGGCAGCGAATCCGTGGTAGTTGAGGATCGTTGGTTCTTCGCCCTCGGGCAGATCGAGCGACGCCAGGGCGCTTCGGATCATCAGCATGAGGTGCTCGGTCGCCTTGTTCGTGAAGGTCAGGCAGAGAACGTTGCCGGGCAGCAGGCCCTCGTGCTCGGCATCTAACCGGCCCTGCGCGACGAGCGCGAGGTAAACGACCCGCGCGGCGATCACTGAGGTCTTCCCGGACCCCGCCCCGGCCACCACGACATACGGCTCGAGCGGCATGGAGATCGCCCGCCACTGCTCGGCCGTGGGATCCGCGCCCATGACGCTCCTGATCTCCGCCGGGACGTTCACCGGCGCATCCCCGCGTGGCGCCGTACGGGGGGCGGTCATGTCACCCCTTCCCACGCGAAGACTTCTCGACCCTCGGGCCAGAGCGGGCACAGCGGCTTGAAGTCGCAGTTGCGGCAGACCGCTCCCGGATTGGGGCGGTAGTTCTCGGTTTCCATGAGCTCCCTCACTCGGGCAATCAGGGAACTGAGCCGCTCGGACATCTTGGCCTCGTAGTCGTGTTGCGCCTGGGAGTTCAGGCCCAGCTGTGCGCGATGGACGCCGCCATCCTTTCGTTCCTTCAGGAAGGCCAACTCCACAGCCTTGACGGGAAGGAACCGCGCTAGCTCCGGTGCGCGATGGACCGCCAGGTAGTAGATGCCGAGCTGAAGACTCTCATCCGGTTTGGCTGCCCGGGCCTTTCCCGTCTTGTAGTCGGTGATCTGGCTTCCGCCGGTCTGCACCTTGCCGACCCTATCGATGTACCCCGTGACCGTCGCTCCGTCGTACTCGAACGAAAAGTGGATCTCTCGAGCGAGCGACTCGGTGTCGCCATACGAGGCGAGCCACCCGGGCAGCATGCGTTCTGTGACGGTTCGCCGAAAGGCCTCGGATACCGCGAACGAGGGGAACTGGCTCGGACGCCACCGCCGTTCAGCCTCTGCGATCAACGCGCCGGCCTCCCGCGGGATCTCGCCCTTCTCGCAGTCCTCGATCAATCCGTGGACCAGGCTTCCGACCCAGGCGTAATATCCCGCCTCTTCTTCCAGCCCGAGCTCCTCGGCGAGCACGTACTGAAGCGCGCAGTTCTCCAGCTTGTCGAGCTTGGAGAACGACGTCCTGATGGTCTCGTGAAGTGGATCCGCCCTCCCGGTCCAGTCCCGTTGGAACCACCACCGAGCCGGCTGCTCTTCGACGGACAGGAGACTCGTCAGCGCGGCGATACGCGCGGGGACCGGTCGTGCGGTATCGGCGACGGTGCGGCGCCACAGCGCCACGGCCTCACCCAAAGTCACCGGTTCTCCGACCGCGCCGTCGGGCCCGGGCCGCCACTGGACCCGTGCCTCCGAGACGAACCTCGAACGGACGCCAACCTTCGGTTGCTCGCCGACGGGCTCGCTCGCGGTGAACAGCACTCGCCGACGGGCTCGCGTCGCCGAAACCGTGAACAGGCGGCGCTCGTCCTCCAGACGCAAGCGGTTGCGCTCGGACTGTGGCAACGGGCGCTCCAGCAGGTTGAGGTCGAACATCGGCTCGGGCCGCGACAGGCTCGGGAAATTCCCTTCCACGGCCCCGGTCAGGATGACCGTGTCGAACTCGAAACCGGCGCTGGCGTGGGCGGTCATGACCCGAACGACGCCGTGGTCGACTCCCATATCCGTTTCGGGCCCATCCTGTCCGGCTTCAAGCGCCTCCAGAAACGCCGCGACCGAGGCGTCCGCTCGCGCGCTTGCCCTGCTGACCGCCTCGGCGAAGGCCGTGATGACGTCGAGGTCGCGCCATCGAGCCGGCGACTCTTCGGCTTCATCGACCAATCGCCGGGCGTACGGCAGATCGCGCCACAAGACCCCGAAGGCGTCCAGGACAGAGACATGGGCAACGTCGCTTGCCGCCCGAAGCGCCGCGCTCAAGGTCTGGACTCCCAGAAAATCAGCGTCGGACATGCCGCTCGTCTGACGCGGATGAAGCAGCGCCTCGGCCGGCGAATCTCCCGCCGCCGTCGTCGCGCGAATCAGCCCGCGGGCCACGGCCGGCGAGAGACGGACGAGGTCGGATGTGAGCAGCGACTCGACCACACCGTCCCGCTCATCCGGGTACGCCGACCATCTCAACGCCAGCGCTAATGGGTACACCGCGGGCTCGGACAGAAGCGAGAGCCCTCCCTCTGCGGTGGAACGCGGAACTCCTGCATCGTCGAGTGCACGAAGGAGTCCCCCCACGTGACTGCCGTGCCGCCGGACCACCACGGCGAGCTCTCCCCACGGAACGCCCTCCTCCACGTGGATGCGCCTGAGCTCCCGAGCCACCGCAGCGTGTTCTTCGGAGGTATGGGCCGAAAACCATGCTTCCATCGCGGGCGAAGGTGACCGGTGGGGCGTTTGAAGGTGTACCGAGCCCGAGACGCCGAACCGCTCTCCGAAACGGCGAAGCGGGACGTCGGTCGTCCCCTGGAACGAGAAGACGTGCGACTCGATATCACCGGCGACTACCAGTGACTCGGGTGCGAGCGTCGCCAGGAGCTTCTCCTCCGCGAAGGTCGCTTCCTGATAGTCGTCGACGAGGAGATGGTCGAAGAGCGCCGACCCGTCGCTGGCCGCCGCCTGCACGACCAGGCCGGCGTAGTCCACGGTTCCTTCTTGGGCCAGGACATCGAGATATCGCCGGTAGAACCCGGCGATCTCATCCCACCCGATCGCGGTCCCATGTTCTGCAGTGGCGGTTACGGCCTCGGGTTCGAGGAGCGCTTCCTGCGCTCGGAGGACGAACTGCCGAACCTCGTCGGCAAAGCCGCGAAGCCGGCGCATCTTGGCGTAGGTCGGCCAGTCGGTGTCGTCCTCGGCTTCCAGGAGCTCTCGAACCTTGGCGAACTGGTCGAACGCCGTGAGGACCGTTGGAGGCTCCTGATATCCGAGCGAAGCGAACCGCTCGGTCAGGACGTGAAAGGCCAGACCGTGAACCGTGAGGACCTTGAGACTCGGAAGTGACCTCTCGAGGCTCCGAACCAACGTGTGCCGCGCTTCCGCCCGAGCTTCCTTCGTCCGGACCACCAGGGCGACCCGCTCCGGATCGGCTCCCTCCTGGATGAGACGAGCGAACCGTTCCCGCAGAACCACGGACTTTCCCGTGCCGGCACGCCCGGTAACGAGCAGGCTGCCCCGCTCGTGGGCGAGAACGTTCGACTGCTCGGGGTCCGGCTTGAACGGCATGGGCGGATGCTATCGCCACCGTCTGACAAGGCCTGAGCTGCCCGAATGGAGCCCTTCAAACGGCAATAGAACCGGAGCTAGCCCGGATAGGGCGCCAGGTCTCGCTGGGTCTGCGGATTGAGGTGGAAGAGCGTTATGGGTTGCGGAACCACAGGATCGCTGGGCCGGAAGATCCTCAACCCTCCCGTGATGTCGCCTTCGTAGATCGCTCCGTTGTACCAGTAGCTGGACCAGGCGCCACCGAGTTCCGGCGGCTGAAGCGGCGGTGGATCGGAAAAGGCGATTTCCCGCGGCGCGGTCGGATCGCTGAAGTCCACCACGCTCGTGCCCGACTGGAAATTCCCGCTCACCAGCACGTACCGACGTCCGAGCGTGGAAACCACGTTGTAGTTGTGGATCGAACAGTTTTCGGCGGCCGTTTGGGACCGGCGGAGGGTCCACTCGCCAAGCCGCGTCCCCGCGAGGTTGTAGAAGAACACGCTCTTTTCGACCGGCGGATCGTCCGGCTCGCACTCCGGCTCTCTTCCCCGCCCGGGCTCCCATCCCATGACGATGACCTGGCCGTCCCACGTCAGCGAAGCCGAATGCCACCCTTCGACGCCGTCGACCGTGAATGTGGCGAGACGTTTCGGGTGCAGAGGCTGCGAGATATCCCACACGATCGCCCGGGGCCAGCACGCACCGACGGCTCGATCCACACCCTGGTGGACGGCGATGTCGTGGCAGTGATTCGCTCCTGCAACCGCGAAGGACCGTGCCACGCGAGCGTCGCGGGGCCGATCGAGGGGCACCACCACGATGGGGATCCGCCCGTGGTGCGAATGACATTCGTTCCCGAAGGCGGAGCGCCCGAAGAAACCCGGATGGCTCGACGAAACGTACAGGAGGAGTCGGTCGCGATCCGGACCCGGAACAAGGGTCATGGTGTGCGCGCCGCAATCGACTGGCACCGTCGCGATCAATCGAGGCTTCGCCGGGTGACGAATGTTGAAGATCTGAATGCCCTCGAACCCCGGCACTCCCGTGGCCGTGTCCTCGCCGCCACAGCCGGCCTGGGTCAGCGGGCGATCCACCGCTCGAAACAGGAGGGTGTCCCACACGACCACATCGCCCTGCGCTCCCGGGCAGTCGACTCTGGCGATCTCCGTCGGCCGTCCTGGGTCCGAGATGTCGATGACACGAAAGCCGTCGTACCGGCCGTGGAACGCCAAATTGCCCCAGAAGGCGAGGTCCGAATTGACCGTACCCTGCGCGTCACTGCCTCGTGCCACAGAGCGCCCGATCATGCGCACTCCCTCGACCGTTCGCTCCTGAGCGGCTCCCCCAGCTCCCTGCGCGGGTGGAACCACGCTCAACAGGGCTGCGGTTGCGAATGTCCCCCAGCGTCGGGCTGAACGTCCGCGCTGAGGGCGATTCACTCCTCGGATTCGGGTGGTCCGGCGCCGGACGGCGGAGTGCCCGGCTTGGCCGCCTCCGTCCCCGACGCCGAGGGACCGCGAGTGCCCTCCGGACGGGTTTCTCCGGCTTCAGCCTCTTCCGGCCGAGCGGCTACCCCGCTCAGCTCTTTCCGCTCGATCGACTCGCTGAACGTCCTGTAGGCGCCGGCAGGATCCCAGCCCATGACGTCCTGTCCTTCGGGAACGAACCGCACCCTGAGACCCTCAGCGTCCGACCGGACCTGGGCCGCCGCACGGAACCAAATCAGCGTGCCGGGGTGCAGGACGACGGGACCGGAGGTTCCGCTCGAGCGGAAGGCGGGATCGTCGACCACGACCGGAGTCGGCCTGAAGATGCGGCGAACCTTCCCCTCGGTCTCCCCGTCGGCCGCGATATCGAGTCCTCGGCGGTCCCACCGGACGGTCGCGACGACCTGCTTCGGATCGTCGACGTGGAACTCTGCACGCAACGGAGCTACCTCAGCTCCAGCCAGTCACGGCCGCGTCTCAAGACTCACTTCCGACCTCGGGACTGCCGAAGGCGACCCACAAGAACGAGGCCACAAGGGTGTGGACCGGCATCTCGACGTCATACGTCGCCAGCCGGTCCGCAAGCGCAACGCGGTCCTCCTCCCGAAATCCTCGCGCCTTCAGCGCCGTCCATTGCAGGTCGATGGGGTGCGGAAGCGTCGACACGCCGGCCAGAACCAATCGTCGCAGCTTGCCCGTCCCGGTCTTCCACGAATCCAGCCGGGTCGCCGGCTTCAGCTCCGCCCACGCCGAGGAAAGAACGGTCGGCCATCGCGCCATGAGTCGGAGGGCGGACGGCGTCGAGCTCAAACCGAGAAATGCTGTCGCATCCTCCAGCGTTGCCAGTGCCGGATCGGGAGTCGGCTGACCGGCAAGCCACTTCTGCCAGTCCGGGACGCCTCGTCGCACCGGAGGTTCCTCACCGCCGGTACCGGGGATTCGGTCTCCCCGGATCGCCCTGTGCAGGGCATGGACGACGACCTGGGTCTTCGCTGTCCCGAGATATGCAGCCGTGGCCGCCTCTTCGATTTGCCGAAGCTCTCCGTCCGAGAACTGCTCCTCGAGCTTCTTGCGCAGGTCTGGTGGTGAATCAACGGCCGAGCGAACCACGTCCACGGCTTCGACGCGCAACTGGCGGCAGAGGTTGAGGAAGCTCTTACCGACATTCGGCCTGATCGCGGACCAGGCCGCAGTGAAGAACGCGGCGGACGCCGTGGCCGCGTCGAGAGCCGGATCGATCCACGCCATTCGAAGTGTCTCCTGGACGTCGGTCCGTACGGCGGCGAGGACGACCGCAGGGTCTGGCGGTCCGTGGCCGTCGAGCGCGCCCCCCTCCGGGCGGCTCGTGGAGTCGCCCTGGGGCCGAGGGACGTGCCGACTGGAGCCGATCAATGGGTCCCTTTCCCGACGATTGAACCGACCTGCATGGAGCCCGCGGGGCAATCATCGAGGGTAACAGCGCGCGGGCGCCAGTCGGATGACGTTTTTTTCAGCGCGAACCGGTGATTCGAAGCGTGTCGGTGCCTCCGGGTACACTGCGGCGCGACGAGGGAGGCCGTGATGCCCGGCGCTCAGTCCGACGCCTCTCTCCCCCTCATCGATCCCCTGCTGGTCTGGCTTGCCCGCTTGCAGCGGCTTCGTGGCGCTCGCCTCCACCACTTCTACGCCGGCGAAGTCATCACGCACGAGGGTGAGCTTCCAGAGGCCCTCGGCGTCGTCGCCGAGGGCGCGGTGGCAACCTCGTCTCGGACCCCCAACGGTCGAGTCGCCACGCTGTCCATCCTCGGTCCATACGATCTGGTCGGGTATCAGGCTGTGGCTTCCGAGCCGGCGCCCGAGACGGTCCCCGGCGCGGTCGCGCTTACGGAGTCGACGGTGCTGACCGTTCCCGGCACCTCGGTGGCGGCGGGCCTCCGTCACGACACGCTGCTTCTTCGCGGACTCTCGGCCGCCGTGGCGGAACAGCTCGACCGCGCCAACGTTGCCTTGGCTCGCGCGCTCACGCTTCCAGTCGCCGACCGGGTTCGGCATGCGTTGTGCGACCTGGCCGCACGCTTCGGGACCCGTGTGGCCGGGGGAGCCATGATCATGCTGCCGGTCTCTCAGGATCTTCTGGCTTCGATCGCCGGCGCGACCCGCGAGTCGGTCAACAGAGCGATTCGCGAACTCCGCACGTCAGGCGCGGTCCGGATCGAAGATGGACGGTACGTTTGGGCGGACTCAGGAGCGGTTCACGAACGAGTACGCGAGCATGCGAGGGCTCAGGGGCGGTTGCCGGGTCTCTCCTGAAGCAGCTCGAGACTGCATTGAGGGCATAGTTGGGCGCCCTGACGCGCCGGACGGCCGCAGCGGGTGCACGCATGGGCCGTGGCGAGTCGAAACCGCGCCTCACGGGGCGACGCGGCACGGGCGACCCGGCCCTCTCGCTCCAGCTTGAGCAGGTGGGCGAGGACCGAACGGGCCGCCGCCGGATACAGCTCGGATGGGTAGTCCTCGTAGATCCCCGGGACGATCTCCTCGGGAGTTTCCGCTCCTCGCTCGAGCGCAGCCAGAACCTGCTCCTCGCGCTCTTTCCGATGCCGCACGTATTCCTCGAGCTTCGGCATGGCCGACCACACCACGGGACCGTGTCCCGGGTAGATCACCCGAGGCGAGAGCGACATCATGGCGGAGAGCGCCCGCATGTACGCCCCCATGTCGCCGTCGGGTGGATCCACGACACTGGTTCCCCGCCCGAGAACGGCATCGCCCGTAAAGAGCGCGCCCGAAACCGGGTCGTGGAAGACCACATGGTCTTGCGTGTGGCCCGGCGCGTGAACCACGCGCAGTGTCGTCCCGCCGGCTTCAAGAACCTCTCCGTCCCTGATCTGTTGCTCACCTTCCTCGGGACGGAGCGCGAAAACCGGTGCGCCGGTGAGGGCAGCCAATCGGGCAGCACCGGGGGCATGGTCGGGATGGTGGTGCGTCAGGAGAATCGCCTCGATGGCTCCTGCTTCGCGCCGTACCGCCTCGATGTGACTGACGTCGTCGGGTCCTGGGTCGATAACGAACGTATGGTTGAGGCCGACGATCCACGTGTTCGTTCCCTCGAGGGTGAACGGGCCCGGATTTGGAGCGAGAACCCTGGTGAACCGAGATGTCATGACGACCGGACCGGTGGAGGGACCTGCTCGATGCGCAGGGAAAGCACCTCCTCGAGGGTGGAACACCCCGCGAGCGTCTCAAGCGTCTTGAGCGTGGGCCACATGAGCTGGGTCTCACCGGTCCGCGCGCCATCCAGGAGCTCCTCGGCGGATGTCCACCACGCCCTCGCGGCCTCCATGCCATCCGGATGGGGCTCGACGTCGGGGGATGCACCGAGAGCGAAGAACCGGGCGTCGAAGCGAACCGGCAGAAACTCGGGAGCGACCCACCGCGCGATTTCGGGCATAGCCCCTGGATCCGGCGGCGGAAGGTCCGGCTGGCCGGGAAGCCGGCCGGGGGCTTCTATCAGCCCGTTCGCCGTCATGACCAGCCCGGCCTCCTCGGCGAGCTCGCGCAAGGCGCACGCGCGTGCCGCTTCATCCTCGCCGCCGAACCAGGATGAGGCCAGAGCTCGATCCTGGTCCTCGACGACTCCTCCCGGGAACACGACGAAGTTCGGCAGGAATCGGCTGCTCGCCGACCGAAGCAAGACCAGGAATTCCAGTCCGCCGCTCGCCTCGCGCGCGACGATCACGGTCGCGGCGGGCCGAAGGTCGGCTCCCTGCTGCGGGGGTCCTGAATCCATGCCGCAATGATGACAACGTCGGACTCCGAAACACCGCTGGAGGAGCGGCTTCGCCGACGGATCGAATCGGGGGGTCCGATCACGTTCGCGGATTTCGTCGAGGCGGCTCTCTACGACCCGGTGGACGGCTTCTACTCTCACGTGTCGGTCGGGGAGGACGCCCACTTCGTCACCAGCCCCCACATCTCGGCCGCGTTCGGCTCGTTGGTCGCGCGGCAAATCGAAGAGTTTTGGGAACTGCTCGGGCAGCCGGCATCCTTCACGGTCGTCGAGGCGGGAGCAGGCACCGGGGTGCTCGCGCGCCAGGTTCTCGAAGCGCTCAGCGAACCAATCAAGCGCATCACTCGCTACGTCGCCGTCGAACGGAGTGCCCCCGCTCGCGAGGCCGTGGCCGCAGCGGGGATCGAAGTTGCGGCGACGCTCGGCGAAATCGGCGGCGCCGCCACCGGCTGCGTAATCGCCAACGAGCTCCTGGACAACCTCCCGTTTCACAGGGTCAAGGCCACGTCGCAGGGAATTGTGGAGCTGTTCGTTTCGCTCGACGGTGATCGGTTCGTCCTGGAGGAGGGACCGCCATCATCG
>DATABA010000155.1:0-8032 GCA_036259835.1 Actinomycetota bacterium | reverse complement strand
GCCACGCCACCATCGAACTGTCGGATGCGCCGCACCGGAACCCGGAGCCGAACCGAATCGCCCAGCGCCCGCGCCATCTCGATCGCCAACAGCTGGGAACCCCCGACGAGCCGATCCTGCTGCGCAGCCCCCCTTACTCCGATCAGCTTCTCCAGGCTCCCCCCGGAATGCGCATAGAACAGGAAATGGAGCAGCGAAAGGTTCGACATCTCGGTGGAGTAGACACCCTCAACGGTCGCCTGAAAGAAGCGCCGGGCGTCCCGCGTTCGCGTGTTCCTTCGCACCCACGTCTCGAACGTTTGGGCATCCCACTCCTTCGCCTTGGGGGCCGTCCACGGCTTCTCCAGCGGCACGCGTTTCGCCAACCGCTCAATCCGCATCAATGCCTGACCGAAATCCGCCAGCACGAGCGGATTGATCCGTCTCGGGTAGTCACCCTTGTATTCGAGGCGCCGCTCGTCGACGAAGACCACCCGCTTCCCTTCGTCGTACGTTGGGAACGTTTCCAAGCCGAGCTCGGCGGCCAGCTTCGCCACTCGGTCCTGTGTCGGTCCGATCCACTGGCCACCCAGCTCGACGACCTTGCCATCGCCGATGTCCTGGTTGAGGGTCCGACCCCCGACACGACCTCGAGCCTCCAGAACCACCGGCGAAAACCCGGCAGCCACAAGGTCACGGGCCGCCGTCAGCCCGGCCAGGCCAGCGCCCACAACCACGACATCCGCGTCCATGCTCACTCCCCGTACTGCTTGGTTTCCGGCCTCTCGATCATCACGGCCACGGCAGGCTCGTCTGCAACAGGACGATGGCGGACGCCTCTGGGGACGACGAATACCTGGCCGGGCGATAGCGAGACGGAATCCTCACCCTCACGTTCGATTCTGAGGCTTCCCGACCAGCACAGGAAAAACTCGTCCTCCTCGTGGTGATGCCACGGGAACTCCCCATGAGCCATGGCCATTCGAACGATTGCGTCGTTGACCGAAACAACGTCGACTCGCTGCCATGGCTCCCTGATTCCTTCGGCGAGCGCGTTGAGATCAATTGTGTCTTCGCTCATTTGGCAGAAACCCCTTGAGATCGGCGCACTTCGCGCGGATTCCTTCGGCTGCTTCTCGAAGCGCGGCGGTCTCGTCTTCATTGAGATCCAGCTCCACGATCTCCTCGACGCCGCCGCGGCCCAGCCGCCCAGGCACCCCCACGTACACATCGCGAATCCCGTACTGTCCGGTGCACCAGGCGCAGACCGGCAACACCTCGCGAGTATTCCCGGCGATGGCGTTCACCATCTGGGCGATCGCGGCCGACGGGGCGTAATACGCGCTCCCCTTTTTCAGGAAGGCGACGATCTCCGCACCGGCGTCTCGCGTGCGTTGGTACAGGCGGTCGAGCGTCGCCTCATCCACCAGCTCCGTCAGCGGACGTCCCTCCACGGTGGCGTGCCTGGGAAGCGGGATCATCGCCTCCCCGTGCGACCCGAGCGTCATCGCCTCCACCTTCGCCGGCGAGACGCCCAGCTCCGCGGCGATAAACGCGCGAAGGCGCGCCGAGTCGAGCACCCCGGCCATTCCCATGACCCGTTCGCGAGGAAACCCCGACACCTCCGCCGCGAGAAACGTCATCTCGTCGAGCGGGTTCGTCACCACGATCAGGATTCCGTCTGGGGAGACGGCCACGACTCGCTCCACCACGTCTCGGACGATCCCGGCATTCTTCTCAAGCAGGTCCATCCGGCTCATGCCCGGCTGCCTCGGCAGTCCAGCCGTGATGACCACCACGTCGGACCCGGCGGTATCGGCGTAATCGTTCGTTCCGCGGATGTTCGGCTCGAACCCCTCAATCGGAGCGGACTGCCGCATGTCCAGAGAGAGCCCCTGTGGCAACCCCTCGACGATGTCGATCATCACGACGTCGTCCGCCAGGCCTTTCTGGACGACCCGCATCGCCGTCGTCGCACCGACAAAACCGCTTCCGACCACCGTCACTCGCATGCGAACCCTCCAGGCGTCCGAGGGCGAGATCGTACGGATTATGGCGGAGTGGAACGAAGTCGCGCGCGGCCGTGCTGGGCGTCAGGCCGGGACGGGCATTCCGGCCTGTTCGAGCATGAGGCCGAAATCGTGCGGCACCGATGCGGCGTGCATGGCGTCCTCCGCCGTGACCAGCCCGTCCTTCACGAGCTGAAGGAGCGACTGGTCGAACGTCTGCATCCCGTAGTACTCGCCCTCGGCGATGATGCTGTGGATCTCCGAGGTTTTCTTCGGGTCCAGGATGCGATCGGCGATTCGGCCGTTCATCACCATGATCTCGAGCGCGGGGATTCGCCCGCCCCCGATCCTCGGAACCAGTCGCTGGGAGATCACGCCACGAAGCGACCCGGAAAGGGTGATCCTGGCCTGGTGCTGCTGATACGACGGGAAGAAGTCCACTACCCGGTTGATGGTTTCAACGGCATCGATCGTGTGCAGCGTCGAGAGAACCAGGTGCCCGGTCTCTCCAGCCGCGAGAGCCGCGCCCACCGTCTCGAGGTCTCGCATCTCTCCGACCAGGATGACGTCGGGGTCTTGCCGCATGGCCGCTCTCATGGCATTGGCGTAATTGTCCGTGTCGAGCCCGAGCTCACGCTGATTCACGCTGGCCGTCTTGTCGGCGTGGAGGTATTCGATCGGGTCTTCGAGCGTCAGGATATGGACCGGCTTCGTCGAATTGATTCGGTCGATCATGGCTGCGAGCGTGGTGGTCTTCCCAGATCCCGTCGGACCGGTGACCAGGATCAGCCCGCGGGGGGCGTCGGCAAGCGTTCCCACGACGGGTGGTAACCCAAGCTCATCGAATGACGGGACGCCTACCTGAACCGATCGGAGCACCAAGCTCATTGAACCGCGCTGGCGAAAGACGTTCACCCGGAATCGCCCGAGCCCCGGGACGGAGTAGGCAAAGTCGACCTCGTTCAGCTGCTCGAGCTTATGCCTGCGATCCTCGGGGAGCATGCGGTTGGCCACATCCAGCGTTTCAGCCCCATTCAGGCGCTCTCCGTCCAGACGGCGAAGGATGCCGTCCACGCGCATGATCGGCGGCGAACCGACCTTCAGATGGAGGTCGGAGCCGTTCTCCTGAGCGAGCGTCTCGAGCAGTGGGTTCAGGTCGAGCAAGCAGATTCCTCCCAGCGCAGGGCCAGGGCAAAGCCCTCTCTAGTTCTTGTTCGGCCCCAGAAACCGGGACTTAAGAGGACTGGAGCTTCTCGATCACTCCATCGGCGACCTGGCTGGTGCCGACGGCCGTGGGGTCGTCGCGGGTCGGCTTCATGTCGTAGGTCACCGAGCGGCCCTGTGCGATGACGGCTGCAAGAGCGCCCTCGAGACTGTCTGCGGCCTCCTCCTCGCCCAGGTGGCGGAGCATGAGTACCCCGGAGAGCATCATGGCCATCGGGTTGACCTTGTTCATCCCGGCGTACTTCGGTGCGCTTCCGTGCGTCGCCTCGAAGACGGCGACCCGGTCGCCGATGTTCCCTCCGGGCGCCACACCGAGCCCGCCGACCAGCCCAGCGCACAGGTCGCTGATGATGTCGCCGTACAGGTTCGGCAGGACCAGGACGTCGTACTCCTCGGGCCGCTGCACGAGCTGCATGGCCAGGTTGTCGACGATTCGGTCTTCGAACTCGATGTCCTGGTAGTCGCGGGCAACCTCCTTCGCGGTAGCCAGGAACAGTCCGTCTGAGAACTTCATGATGTTTGCCTTGTGAACGGCCGTGACTTTCCTCCGGCCGTACTTCCGCGCGTACTCGAATGCCCACCGGACGATCCGCGTCGTCCCCGTCACCGAGATCGGCTTGATGGAGATTCCCGAGTCCTCCCGAACGGTCTTTCCGGATAACTCGGAGATGAAGTCGATGAGCTTCCTCGTTTCGGGCTGTCCCTGCTCGAACTCGATGCCGGCGTAGAGGTCCTCATGGTTCTCCCGGCAGATCACCACGTCGACGTTCTCGTAGCGGGAACGAACGCCCGGGTACGACTTGCACGGGCGAAGACAGCAGAAGAGGTCGAGCTCCTTTCGAAGGGCGACGTTCACGCTGCGAAACCCCGTTCCGACGGGCGTTGTGATCGGCCCCTTGATGGCCACGCCGTTGTTACGGATCGACTCGAGGACGTGCTCGGGAAGCGGCGTGCCGTACTTGTCCATGACGTCGGCGCCGGCCTCCTGAAAGTCCCAGTCGAACTCCACACCGGTCGCCTCAAGGACCCGGCGGGTCGCTTCCGAGAGCTCCGGCCCCACGCCGTCGCCGGGGATGAACGTCACTCTGTAGGCCATCGCGTACGCCTCCTGTGGAGGAATGAGGGAAGGCTTCATCCTAACGGCGCGGAGTAGGATGGCATCCAGGAGGTGGCGCGATGGCACAGGCTTCCGCTCGAGTCCTCCAGACCGAACATCACGGCAGCGAAGTCGATGAGCTGATCGACCAGCTTCGTCCCGGCACGAACAGGGCCAGGGTGCTCCGCCGTCTCGACGAGATCTTTCGGTCCGGAACCGTCCCCGACCCGCTGCCGGATGGCTTCCTTCCCGGCCGATTGGTCGCGGTGTCGGTCTGGAATCCATTGGACGCAGCGATGGAAAGACTGGGCCGTCTTTGGATGCCGTGGCAGGGTAAGGCGTTCTCTCCGGTCGCCTCGAATGGGGTGAACCGGCTGACGACGAGCGCCCGGCTTCCGCTGAAGGCGCTCTTCCCTTCCTACACGCCCGAAGCCGTCACCGGAAACGACCTCGACGCGTTCACCTTTCGAACCAGCGTCGGTCCGGGGGCGATCGATCGGGACATCAACGTGTTCAAGGTTGACTACGACTTCGAACCGAACCCGGGACTGATTCGGCGAGTCCTCGATGAGTTGGTCGAGGCGGGACCGGGCAGCTACCTGGGCAAGATCCTGTTCAAGATTCGAGGCGAATTTCGCGCCATCGGGTTCTTTTCACTCAGAAAGAGCTGACCGTGCCGATCGAGAAAGGCCTCGAGGACATCGTCGCCGCGGAAACGCGGATCTCCGACATTGACGGAAAGCTCGGGAAGCTCTGGTACGTCGGGTACTCCATCGACGACCTTGCCGAGTCATCCACGTTCGAAGAGGTCGTCTATCTGTTGCACCACGGGCGGCTTCCGACGCAGACGGAGCTCGACGAGCTCACGGAGCAGATGGTGAAGGACCGTCAGGCTGCTGACTTCGTACGGGACCTGCTCCCCACGCTGGCGGCGCAAGCGTCGCCGATGTCGATGCTGCGAACCAGCGTGTCTGCCGCATCGGCCTACGACCCCGACGGCTGGGATCAGTCCCCGGGGGGGAACTACCGGAAGGCCATCCGTCTTATCGCCGTGATGCCCACGCTCATCGCGGCCTACGAGCGGCATCGCCGCGGGCTTCCTACCGTCGAGCCTGATCCGAAGCTCCCACACGCCGCCAACTTCCTCTACATGTTGTCTGGAGAGGAGCCGGACCAGCAGGCGGCACGGGCTTTCGACGTGCAGTTCATCCTCTACGCGGACCACACGATGAACGCCTCCACGTTCACGGCGAGGGTCGTAGCGTCGACGCTGTCGGACATGCATTCGGCAGTGGTCGCGGCGATCTCCTCCCTGAAGGGCCCGCTCCATGGCGGGGCGAACGAGCTGGCGATGCGAATGATCCTGGAGATTGGAGATGTCGAGCGCGCCGAGAGCTACGTGAAGGACCTGTTCGCCCGCAAGGAGAAGATCATGGGGTTCGGCCACCGCGTCTACCGGACGGTCGACGATCCGCGGGCGACGATCCTCCGGAAGCTGTCCCGGGAGCTGGGGGAGGCGGCCGGCGACCTTCGCTGGTACCAGATCTCGGAGGCGGTCGAGAAGGTGGTGTTCCAGGAGAAGGGCCTGCGTCCCAACGTCGATTTCTACGCGGGAAGCCTCCTCTATTACCTGGGGCTTCCCATCGACCTGTTCACCCCGATGTTCGCCGCAGCCCGGGCCGCGGGCTGGACCGCCCACATCCGAGAGCAGTACGCGGACAACCGGATCATCCGACCCGACTCCGAATACGTGGGGCCGAGAGACCAGGCCTACGTGCCGATCGAGGAGCGACAGCTGGAGGAGGCGGTGTCGTGAGGGTCTCGGAGATCATGACGAATGCCGCCGTCATCGACGCGGCCGACGACACGCTGGCCGAGGCGGCCCGGAAGATGTGGAAGCAACAGACTGGGTCGCTCCTGGTCACCGAAGGCGACGACCTCGTCGGGATCATCACCGAACGGGACATCCTGAAGGCCGTGGCAACGGGCACGCCCCTGCACGAGGCGCGGATTTCCGAAGTGATGACGAAGGACGTCGTGACGGTTGGCCCCGGGACGTCCCTCCGTGAGGCGGCGAAGATCATGGCCGACCGGTGGATTCGTCACCTTCCCGTTCTCGACGGGGGGAAGCTGGTGGGAATCATCTCGCAGCGCGACCTCACCGGTGTTCTGGCTGGCGCGCTGAACGAGCCGGACGCGTTGCAGCAGCTGCTGGAAGCTTCGGAGCTGGTCCGCGAGCGGCGGCTTCGCCGGATCGAGCACGGCGTCTGGGACTAGGAGCGTCCGCCGGGCCGCTTCCCTCGAGCCCATTTCGAAACTGCCGGCCCGATCGCGCGGCCGAACGCAAGCCCCAAGTAGAACAGCGCCATGAGCAGCACGCCGAGCCGGAACGGGATCGGCAGCACGGCGGGAATGAACGCTCCGGCCACCCACGCCAGCTGGAATGCCACTTCGTACCGGACGAAGACTCGTCCCTGAGCACCGGAAGGGACGTGACGCTGCATGAGGCTCTGGAACGCCAGGCGGCCGATCTCCAGGGCCCCGCCAGCCAACCCCGCGAACACGGCAAGGACGGGAAGGGTGAACGTCGCCGAGGCAACCAGGGCAGCCACTCCAGCACCGGCCAGTGAAGCCCGAACCAGGAACTCCTCATGCACGTCCTCGGGAATTCGAGACGCAGCGAGGTCCCCGACCAGCGCTCCGACGGTGGCGAACCCCGCCAGGACGCCGAACCAGTACGGAGGGTGCCCGCGCCCCCGGAGGGAGAACGCCATGAGGAAGAGCAGGAACCCGCTCGCCGCTCTCAGTCCGGCCGTGCCGGCGGCCGCCACCGCGAGCGAGGGAAGCCGGCCTCCCCGCGCCGCGTCTCCCCGCGTCGTTGATGCCGCCGGCTGTGCCAGTCGGAGGTTTAGCAGGCTCGCCACCGTGAACGACGCCGCCGCTAGATACAGAACGCTCCTGGCGCCACCGAAGTTCAACAGGACCAGACCGGGCGCGGCAGCGATAGCCACGCCGGTCGCCGACATCCGACCCAACTTGGCGTTCGCTTGAACCAGACCATCTTTCGTGGCATACGCCATCGTCAGGCTGGTCTTCGTCACCGCATGCACACGGGATAGCGCAAGGAGCGCGAACGCCACCGGAAAGAGCACCAAGGTCGAAAAGCGTGGGGCGGCGTAGATGGCCGCAACGGCTCGTCCCGCCGATGCGCCGAACGAGATGAGCCGTCGATACCCCGTGCGATCCAGCAGCGGAACCAGGGCCGGCGCCGCGATGGCAAGCGGCGCCATCGTCAGGCCGAGATACAGAGCGATCCGAACCTTTGCCCGATCGACCGGGAGAGAGAAGAAGATGGAATCGGCGAGCGCGATGGCGACCAGTGCGTCGCCCGCGGCGCTCGCCATGTGGGTCAGCGCGTACGCGTTTAGCGGTTCATCCGAATCCCACATGGCCGTGAGCGGACGGAGGACCCGCCGGCCAAAAGAACGCCAATTCCACTGCCGCCCCGAGTCGGCGCGCATTGGCCTTGCGCGCTAGGCCACCGGAGGCCTGGGAAGGAGCCCGGCCGTCTCGATGACCCGCTGGACCAGCTCCAGCCGCCCGAGCCCCATGACGTGGATCCCGGCGACACCCTGGATCGCCTTCAGTCGGGCGATGACTTCGACGGTCAGGCGGCAGGCCTCCTCCTCGGCTTCGGGCCCCGCCTCCTCCAGGTGCCGGATGA
>DATABA010000154.1:0-29112 GCA_036259835.1 Actinomycetota bacterium | reverse complement strand
GATCGTTCGAAGTACCGGAAAGGGAACGGTGCAGATCGCGTAGTCCGCCGTCACGGAGAACCGTCCTGATTCGGTCTTGAAGTACGCCGTGACGGATCGCTCGTCCTGGTCGAGCGCATATACCTCGGCTCCCAGCCGAACTTCCTGCTGAAGCTCGGCGTAGAAGGCGTTGGGCAGCAGGTCCATGCCGCCCTCGATCTCCTGCATGTCCATGTAGGCCTTGCCGAGGTCTTCGCGGAGCAGCTCCAGCACGGCGTTGTTCAGATCGGATTCGACGAAATTCATGATGGCGAAGTATTCGATGGCCTGTTCCGAGAAGCCCTTCGTCTTCAGGAACTCGTACAGCGAGTACTGGTCGTATCGCCGGGCGATTTCTTCCCAGGCGGCGTCACCGTCTCGCTCCAAGAGCGCGCGGATGTCGCTGATGGCGTCCTGCCACAGATCGTCGGCGGTCCGACCGTGCTCATGATCGGCGAGCTCGAACGGAAGTCGTTCCGGGTCGGCGTTCGCTTCTTCGATGGTCATCCGCTTTCCGCCGACGTAGACCAGACCCTTCGGGCTGCCGGTCACGAAGGTCCGCATCTTCAGACGGAAGCGCTCGCAGTATTCCAGTGTGAGGCGATGGGTTCGCGGGATGCGCATGGCGCCGGCCTCCGCGTAGAGGCCCGGAGCGAAGTTTCGAAGCGTGTAGATGCGCCCACCCACTCGGTTCTGGGCCTCGAGGATCGTTGGCTGGTGTCCCCGCTGCTTGAGCTCGTAGCCAGCGACCAGACCAGCGACTCCGGCACCGATCACGACGACCCGCTTCGGCTTTTCCGTCTTCAAGTTTCTTCCCGCCACGTCTCCCCTCGGCGTTGTCAGCGGCGACGGATTCTATCCTTGCGCGGAACGGCCGAACGATTTGGGACAATTGCCCCGTCAGCCTGGGCCGTTAGCTCAGTTGGTAGAGCAGGGGGCTTTTAACCCTCGTGTCGCGGGTTCGAATCCTGCACGGCCCACACCTTCGTCCGTCCGCATCGCGTGGAGGACTTATCAATCCCCTGTTCTGCGTATCTAGTTTTTTCGTCGTTTCGCCGAACACTTTCATGGGAGGAGGAGTTCGGCGATGTCCGACCCTGGCGGTCAAAACGAGTTCCAGCTTTTCTTCGAGTCGTCGCTCGACCTGTTCTGCGTGGCCGGTCTCGACGGCTATTTCAAGCGGCTCAACCCGGCATGGCAGGCCACGCTCGGCTACACGGTCGACGAGCTCAAGGCCCGACCCTTCATCGAGTTTGTTCACCCCGAGGATCGAAACGCGACCCTTCGCGAGGTGGAACAGCTCAACCGGGGCGTCGAGACCCTGCGGTTCGAAAACCGGTACCGCACCAGAAACGGTGGTTACCGCTGGCTGGAATGGCGGGCCACCCCGTTTGTCGAGACCCAGGAGATCATCGCCGTGGCGCGTGACGTCACGGAGCAGAAGGCGCTGTCCGAGGAGCTGCTCCTCCTGCAACGAGTAACGAAAGCCATCGGCGAGGCGCCGGATCTCGACGTCGCCCTGCGTCAGACCCTCACACAAATCTCCGTCTCAGCCGGGTGGGCCTACGCCGAAGCGTGGCTCGCTGATTCGCACGGGAGCCTCTCCATCTTCGTGCCTGCCTGGTACGCGGGACGTCCGGACCTGGAGGACTTCAGGCGACAAAGCGAACGCATCCAGATTCACCCGGGTGCCGGCCTCATCGGTCGGGCGGCGCAGACCAAGCGCGTTGTCTGGGCAAGCGACGTTGAGAGCGATGAGGACTTTGTCCGCCGGCGCCGTCTCGCCACTTGGTTCGGACTCCGGGCAGCCGTTGCGATTCCGATCGTCGCCGGCGAAACGGTGGTGGCGGCGCTTGCCTTCTTCCTCGATGAGGTTCGACCCGCGGATCAGGGCTTCGTGGACACGGTGACTGCCGTGGCGCGACAACTCGGACAGTTGATTCGGCGACGGCAAGCGGAAGCAGAGCTCGCCGTGATGGCGCAGCGCTTCGAGGAGCTGTCCTTGGTCGACGACCTCACTCGCTTGGCGAACCGACGGGCGTTCCTCATGCACGCCGAGGAGAAGATTCGATTGGCGAAGAGGACGCATACACCACTCACGCTGTTGTTCGTCGATGTGAACGACCTGAAAGTCATCAATGACGACCTGGGCCACGGCGAAGGCGACCGAGCATTGACCGATACGGCCACGGTCCTTCAACACTCTGTTAGGGAAACCGACCTGGCCGGCAGGCTCGGCGGCGATGAGTTCGCCGTCCTCCTGTGGGGAGGCGACGACGCCGAAGGGGCCGTTCGGCGAAGACTGGAACGAGCGTTGGACGAACTGAACGGTTCAGCCAAGCGTCCTTACAGGCTGAGCATCAGTGTGGGTGGGACTGCGTTTGATCCAAAGCGGTCCGTACCCCTCAGCACGCTGGTCGCCGAAGCCGACGCCGACATGTATGTACAGAAGCGGCGGCGCGCCGCGACAGTGCGGAGCTCAGTCGATAGCGCCGACGGCGCTTAGGCCGCTTCGGTCGGACCTTGCTGAATGGCCCAGCCGTTGCCGTCGGGGTCCTGGAAGAACACGAAGGCGTTGAAGGTGGTGGGAGGGCCTTCCAGAGGCACGAAGCCACCGGTCTCCGTATCCACGGTTTGGATCTCGCTGACCTCGAGTCCGCGCCGGCGGAGCTCCTCGCGAACGCCGATGAGATCGGAGGTGGTGATCTGAAGACCTTGCAGCGAGCCAGGCTTCATCCCGGGATCCATCCCCTCCATCAGCGTGATCGAACACGCCGAGCCCGGCGGCGTCAGCTGGACCACCCGGAACTTGTCCCCGAAGCGCTGGTCGACGTCCACGTTGAATCCAACCTTCTCGGAATAGAAGGTCTTGGCCCGCTCCACGTCCGAAACCGGGACCACCACGACTTCGAGCCGCAAATCCATGGACGCCGAACTCTACCAGAGCCGTTTTCTTGTATTCCTTTCCGCCGATACGTAACCTATGTCGTTCATGAACACGCGCCCGTCGTTCGTTCGCCCCCTCCTTGCGGTTGCTCTGCTCTTGACATCGCTTGCACTGTTTCCCATCACGAAAAGCGCTGCGGCGAGCCGTTACACCGTGCTCACTTCGGCTCAAATCGCTCCAGGTCTCGCCTATAGGGCGATCAAGGACTCACAGGGGCCCCGCCGCATATTCGTCCTCACGGTCACACCGTCCCAGGCGGTCACAATGGATGTGGCCTTGGCAAACGACCAGCTCGGGCACGTCGAGAAGACAAGCAGCATGGCTTCCCGCCACGGTGCCGTCGCGGCGGTCAACGGCGACTTCGGAGCGTTCTCCGGCCGCCCTTCATATGGATATGCCGAAGACGGTGACCTGAAGATCCGTCCGGTCCTCGGAGGTCCTCGAAACTTCGCCATCAAGAAGGACGAGACGCAGTCGTTTGTCGGGGGGACCACGTTCTCGACCAGCATGGTCGAGGTCGATTCGAACGAACGGTGGGCAATCAAGAAATGGAACTACTCCACCCCCGCTAGTGGAGAGATCGCCGCCTACACCCCTGCGGCGGGGACCTTCGCGACCCCACCAAGTTCGAGCTGCTACGCGAAGCTCTCGCCCACATCCGCGTTGGCGTGGGCGGGAACGGGACTCGGAATGGAGTTCAGCGTGGCGCAGGCAGTGTGCCAGTCAACACCATTGACGCCGGGGCAGGGTATGGTCCTTGCGGCAAGGCCGGGGACTTCGCAGGGAAACCAGCTAAAGACTCTCAGTACCGGCGAAACGATCCGGCTCCTTTGGTCGTTCAAGTGGCCAGGGATCGTCGAAATCATGGGTGGGGTCCCCATGCTCATGCAAGGTGGGAGCGTCGTAGCGACGAGCTGCGATGCGGATCTGTGTAAGCGCCACCCACGGACCGGCGTTGGGCGGCGTGCTGACGGCAAGATCCTCCTCGTGGTTGTTGATGGCCGGCGAACCGGATGGTCCATCGGCTACACACTGGTCGAGTTCGCCCAGCTGTTCAAATGGCTCGGAGCGACCGACGCCATGAACCTCGACGGCGGAGGTTCGAGCACCATGGTCGTGAACGGGACGATCATGAACCGCCCATCGGACGGTTCCGAGCGCCCCATCGTCAACAGCCTGCTGGTGCTCCCCGGCGCCGACGCCACCGAACCGACACCCACGACAGGGTTCCAACCAGCATCCACTTCTTTGTCGGGCAGGTCCGAGGCGGAGCCGACGTCGGACAGCGAACGCCAGGCGCTTCTCGCGGCCGCGCTCGACCCCGGTTCGAGCGGAGGGATGGTCGATGCGTTGGCGCGCGGTGCGCTGGGGCCGCGGCCGCGAACGCTCCCACCAGACTTCGCACAGGTTCTTCGGCGCTATCGGGAGCGCTAAGGGGCGCTTGTATACTGCCCTGGTTGCCCCGTCTCAGGCCGGGGGCGAGAGGCAAGCCCCCATCGTCTAGTGGCCCAGGATACCGGCCTTTCAAGCCGGAGACACGGATTCGAATTCCGTTGGGGGCACGAACTGCATAAGGTCCCGTGGTGTAGCCCGGTCTAACACGCCGCCCTGTCAAGGCGGAGATCGCCGGTTCAAATCCGGTCGGGACCGCGGATCCTCCCCTTGGGGATGCGGCGAGGTAGCTCAGTTGGCAGAGCACGCGGCTGAAAACCGCGGTGTCGGCAGTTCGATTCTGCCCCTCGCCACCGAGCTTCGAGACTGATCCGAGACTAGTTGAGCGACTCCCGGCTCATCGCGTCGGCCCATCGGTTCGACACGGTCTGATACAGCTCGGCCGCCCGAGCCAGGCCACCCGTGCTGCCGAGCGCCTCGATCGCTTCCTGGATGTCCCGTGCGCTGTGGTCGTCATCGAGCTCGTCCCACGTGAACAGCGACGACAGATCCGCATAGTCGAGCTCGATCCGCGACCGTGGGTCGAAGTGTGAGAGCCACTCCGCCAGCTCGCTCACGAGCTGAGCGATCGGCGCCAGCTCTGACCGCCGGATGATCTGAAGCGCTCGTTCGGCCCGCTTCTTTGCCTTCGAGATCTGGGTCCAGTAGTAGAGCCGGTATTCCCCCGACTCCTGTTCCGCCAGCCTGCGCTCGTCGTCGTCGACGAGAATGAACCACCGCACGGGAACATGCCAGGGGCTCTGAAGCATCGTCGGGGCAGCTCCGGACGGATCGCGGCGCCTGAGCTTGGCCAGTTCCCGTGCCGCCCTTCGGATCTCCGTATCCGGGAGGACCGTGCTCACCATCTCGGCCGGCGCGGTCTCACGGAGCGAAAGGATCCCGGTGAGTATCCGGAGCCGTGTACGCCACGGGCAGACGTAGTACTCACCGTCGACCAGCCTGATATCGGCATGTTCGCCCTCCGCCGGCGCCAACAGCCCGACGCGCTGATCCATTCGGGATGACTCATGGCGGTACACCGGACGGTGCGGAGGCGGCGGCCCCCCTCCAACGATGTAGCGCTCCCAGTGCGATCGTTCTTCCGCGGGGAACGTTTCGAGGGGACGGAACACCCTGAGGTACGCGCAGGGGATCACGCCGCGATTATAGGTCTGGGTTCGAGATCATCTAACCGCTCCGCACGGGTGGTCGGAAAGAGGCAGTGCTATATTCGGGCCCACGCGCGTGATGCGGAGACTGCTTCAGTGACGCGAAACCCCAGCCCGAACCCGGACCTGGAAGCGTAGATGCCGGTATTCCAGGAACTGAACGGGCAATACGAACAAGTCGTGTTCTTCCACGACCCCCCGACCGGGCTTCGAGCCATCGTCGCCATTCACTCCACGACGCTTGGGCCCGCGTTGGGCGGGACCCGGTTTTATCCGTTTGGATCCGAAGAGGAAGCGCTGCGAGACGTCCTTCGGCTGGCCAGGGGAATGACGTACAAGGCCGCCGCCGCGGGACTGGACCTCGGAGGCGGCAAGGGCGTCATCATCGGCGATCCGAAGCGGATCAAGAACGAGGAGCTGCTGCGCGCCTACGGACGGTTCATCGACACGCTCGGCGGGCGCTACATCACCGCCGAGGACATCGGAACGGATCGAGACGACATGGACGTCATCCGACGGGAAACCCGCTACGTCACCGGGGTGGCGCCCGAACTCGGCGGCTCGGGAGACCCTTCGCCGGTCACCGCTTACGGCGTCTTCCTCGGCCTCAAGGCATGCGTCCAGGAAGCGTGGCAAGAACACACGTTGGAAGGGCGCAGGGTCGCGGTTCAGGGCGTCGGCAAAGTCGGCTACCACCTGGTGAAGCATCTGGTCGAAGCCGGGGCGAGCGTGGTCGTCTCCGACGTCGATGTCGATGCCGTCGGGAAAGCGGTCCGTGACTTCGGCGTCGACACCGCCGAGCCCGAGAAGATCCACGCCGAGGAATGCGACATCTTCGCGCCGTGCGCGATGGGCGGCGTCATCCGCGACGACACCATTCCGAATTTGCGGTGCCGGGTCGTGGCCGGTGCCGCGAACAACCAGCTGGAGCGACTCGAGCATGGCGAGGCGCTCGCCACCGCGGGCATCCTGTACGCGCCCGACTACGTCATCAACGCCGGCGGACTCATCAACGTTGCCGACGAGCTTCAGGGCTACAACGAGACGCGGGCGAGGGCGCGGGTCCAATCGATCTACCGCACGCTCCGGGAGATTTTCCGCATGGCTCGGGACCGCCGGATCAGCACCGCCGCCGCGGCGGACCGGTTCGCCGAAGAACGCATCGACCGGGTTGGGCGAATCCGCCTGTATTGGGTCCCCGGCGGGCGTTCCTGGGCGAAGATCTGGTCGAGGTCGTGAACCGAGGCTCATGACAACTCGCCTCACCAGCGACCTTCAGGGAGGAGAAGCGGGGCCGGTTCGCGTCATTCCAACCGAAGGTGAACCTGATCTCGACATTTCGGCGCTCGGGCTCGAAGAGAAGGAGCTTCGCGACCTCTACCACCTGATGGCGCTGACGCGGCGGGCCGACCTCGAGGCCACCGCGCTTCAGCGACAGGGCGAACTCGCCGTCTACCCACCCTTGATCGGGCAAGAGGCCGCGCAGGTCGGGAGCGCCTTCGCCCTCCAGGAAGCCGACTGGATCTTCCCGTCCTACCGGGAGCTCGGCGCGGCCGTCGTGCGCGGCGTCGACCTGGTCGAGTACCTCCATTTCTACCGTGCGACCTGGCACGGAGGGACGTACGACGCAAACGCCCACCGCTTCGGCTACGTCAGTGTCCCGGTGGGGTCGCAGGTCCTTCACGCGGTGGGATTCGCGATGGGCTCGAAGATGGATCGCTCGGGGCTCGTGTCGCTGGTCTACTTCGGCGATGGTGCCACGTCCGAAGGAGACTTCCACGAGGGCTGCAACTTTGCCGCGGTGTTCCGCACCCCGGTGATCTTCTTTTGCCAGAACAACCAGTGGGCGATCTCGGTCCCGCTCTCCGCACAGACCGTGACGCCGATCTGGCACAAGGCCGACGCGTACGGTTTCCCTGGGGTTCAGGTGGACGGCAATGATGTCCTGGCCGTGTATCGGGTGACGAAAGAGGCGGCGGCACGCGCAAGGGACGATGGACTTCCGACGTTGATCGAAGCGGTGACGTATCGATTAGGTCCCCACTCGACGGCAGACGACGCATCGAAATACCGTCCGAACGAGGAAGTCGAACGGTGGAAGGAACTCGACCCTCTCGAGCGGTATCGGCACTGGCTAGAAACCACGGGCATCGCCGACCAGGACTTCCTACAGACGGTCGAACAGGAAGCCAAAGAGTACGCGGCCAAGGTCCGCGCCGGTGTGATCGAATCCGGTCCGCGACCCGTGGAAGAGCTGTTCGAGTGGGTTTTCGAAGACCTTCCGCCGCATCTCGCCCGGCAGCGCGACGACATGCTGCGGTTCGCCGGGGAGGCTGGCGAGTCGCATGCCTGAGGTCACGATGGTCAAGGCGCTGAACGAGGCGCTCCGGCGCTCGCTCAAGGACGACCACCGCGCGCTGGTGCTGGGCGAGGACGTCGGCAAGCTGGGCGGCGTGTTCCGGGTGACCGAGGGCCTCCAGTCAGAGTTCGGCGTCGACCGTGTTTTCGACACGCCGCTGGCCGAATCGGCCATCGCCGGCGTATCGCTGGGACTGGCGCTGTCCGGATGGCACCCGGTCGCGGAGATGCAATTCGACGGCTTTTCCTATCCCGCGCTCGACCAGGTCATCAGCCACGTCGCCAAATATCGGTACAGATCGCGTGGCCGGCAGACCGTTCCGCTGGTCATCCGGATCCCGTTCGCTGGAGGAATCGGTGCGGCGGAACACCACTCCGAGAGCCCCGAGGCGTACTACGCGCATACAGCCGGGCTGAAGGTGGTGGTTCCCTCCTCGCCCGTCGACGCGTACCACTTGCTCCGTGCGTCCATCGCCGATCCCGATCCGGTCATCTTCTTCGAACCGAAAAGCCGGTACTGGGCGAAAGAGCAGGGCGAACTGGACGGCGCCGAGTCGCTTCCCATCGGGCGTGCGCGCGTCATCCGGCCGGGGAGCGGGTGCACGATCTTCTCGTACGGGGCAATGGTGGCACGATCGGTCGCTGCTGCCGAAGCGGTGTCCGACCGGACCGACGTGGAGGTGATCGACCTGCGCTCGCTCGTCCCCCTCGACCTGGATGCGATTGGGTCTGCGGTTCGAAAGACCGGACGAGCGATCGTGGTGCACGAAGCGCCGATGACGGCGGGGTTCGGCGCTGAGGTGGTCGCTCGAATCATGGAGGACGCCTTCGACTATTTGGAGGCACCCGTGGTTCGGGTTACGGGATACGACACGCCCTATCCTCCGGCAACGGTGGAGTCCCACTACCTTCCAAGCGTTCAGCGGATCGTCGCCGCGGTCGACCACGTGACCAACTACTGATGCCGGTCCGGGAATTCCTTCTCCCCGATCTCGGCGAAGGCCTGGAGGACGCCGAGATCGTGGCGTGGCGGGTCGCCGAAGGCGACTCAGTGGAGCTCAACCAGATCCTGGTCGAGGTCAACACGGCGAAGGCGCTGGTTGAGGTGCCTGCCCCGTGGGCCGGCGTCGTGGAGAAGCTGCACGCGAACGAAGGTGAAATGGTCAAGGTCGGTGCACCGTTGGTCTCGATTCGAGTGGAAGACCGAACGGAGGTCGTCGCCGGGGCCGAGCCGGCTGCGGAGGAAACCGGCGAGCCCAAGGCGAAGCGCCGCGCGGTGCTCGTCGGCTACGGGGTGGAAGAGGAGGAGCCGGCGGGATCCTCTCAGGTCCGGCTCGGGGCGCCCGCGCCGGCGCGGGAAAGACGCGGAGGGCCGGTGCCGGCCTCCCCTCCTGTTCGGCGGCTGGCCAAGGAGATGGGGATCGACCTCGCCACACTTACCGGCAGCGGGCCGGGCGGGAGGGTGACCCGTGAAGACGTGATCAAGGCGGGCTCGACGGAGACGGCGGCCGGCGGAGGCGTCGTGGCGTTGCCAGGAACCGGTGATGGGCGGCCGGCGGCGGAAGCAGTGCAGCGAATTCCCGTGAAGGGAACCCGCCGGCTCATCGCTGAGAAGATGGCTCGTTCAGCTCGAGAGATTCCGCACGTCACGACCTTCCTCACCGTCGACGCCACACACGTTCAGGCATTTCGGGCAGAGCTCTCGAAGGAAACCGGTGAAAAGATCTCGCCGCTCCCCATCGTGGTCCGCGCGCTGGTCGACGTGTGCAAGCGGTACCCCAAGCTCAATTCGACGTTCGACGCCGACCGCTCCGAGATCGTTCTTCACGGCAGGCATCACATCGGAATTGCCACAGACTCGGAGAACGGCCTTCTGGTCCCGGTCGTGCGGGACGCTGATGGGAAGGGAATCATGGCGATCGCCCGGGAAATCGCGCGGCTGACCGACGCGGCTCGCGCCGGACGGGCAAAGCCCAATGAGCTCGTGGGAAGCACGATCACCGTGACGAACGTCGGGACGTTCGGAGCGGAGTACGGCACGCCCATCATCAATCACCCCGAAGCGGCCATTCTCGCCCTGGGTGTGGTCGAGCCACGCGCTCTGATCGTGGACGGCCGGGTTGAGGCCCGGCCCGCGGTCACGCTGTCCCTCTCGTTCGACCATCGGGTGCTCGACGGGGCCGAGGCAGGCCGGGCCCTTCGGGCGCTGGGCGATGTGCTGGAAAGCCCGTTCAGGCTCGGCGCGCTTCCCCGCTAATTCGTGAAGATCGTTTCGCTGCTCCCTTCCGCAACGGAAATCACGTACGCGCTCGGCCTCGGGGAGCAGCTCGAAGGCGTCACATATGAGTGCGATTTCCCGCCGGAGGCACGATCGAAGCCGGTCGTCTCGGATACGGCGCTCCCGCAGGACCGGCCGCTCGAACCGGGCGAGGTGGATCGACTGGTCGCTGATTTCATGGCGCGGCAAGAGCCGATTTACGCTCTCGACAAGGACCTGATCCAGAAGATTCAACCGGACCTGATCCTGGCCCAGGACCTGTGTCGGGTTTGCGCCGTCCCATCGGGGCAGGTTGAGGATGCCCTTGCGGAATTGGGATGCCGAGCGGAGGTGATCTCCCTCGATCCGAACACGCTCGAGGACATCCTCGATGGGATCATCGCAGTCGGTCGAGCGACCGGAACGGAAGAGCGGGCGGGTGAGGTCGTTGCCAAACTGCGCGACCGAATCGAGAAGGTGCGGACCACCGCCGTTCGGCTTCCTTCCATTCGCACGCTGGCCCTCGAGTGGGGGGATCCTCCATTCGTGGGAGGGCACTGGGTGCCCGAGATGGTCGAGATCGCCGGCGGCTCGAATATCCTTTCGGCCCGGAAGGAGCCCTCGCGCCAGGTCACGTGGCGGGAGATCGCCGACGCGGCCCCGGAAATCATCGTGTTCATGCCCTGCGGCTACTACCTGGAAGAAGCCGAGACGGAGCTTGAGAAGCTTCTCGAGGTTCCTGATTTCGGAGAAACCCCTGCGGCGCGGGGCGGGGGCGTCTTCGCCGTGGATGCAACTTCGTATTTCTCTAGGCCAGGGCCTCGCATCGTGGACGGGGTGGAGACCCTGGCCTGGGTCATACATCCGGAGGCGTTTTCAGAGCCCCCGAGCGATCGCGTTATTCGATTGCGTTAAGTCGTCTGAGGATTCGCCTTGGTTTTCGATGATGAGGCCGTCGGAACCTCCAGCAGCCGCTCCTTCAGCCAAACGTCCCTGATGACCACCTTGGCCGCCGCTGCGAGCGGGAGTGCCATCAGAGCGCCGGCGAAGCCGGCGAGGCTGCCCCCGATCAGGACGCTGACGATCACCGCGGCCGGCGACAGGTCGACGGCCTTCTTCATCACCCGCGGCACGATGACGTAGTTCTCGACCTGCTGATAGGCGGCGAAATAAATGATCGTGGCGATCCCGTCGGCCACGGATGAGAAGAAGGCCACGGCCACCGCCACGATCGCTCCGAGCGTCGCACCGACGGTGGGAATGAGGTCGGCGATCGCCACCCACATGGCCAACGCCGCCGCGAACGGAACGCCGACGATCTGAAGAAAGATGAACGAAGTGATGCCCGCGATCAGCGAGACGATCAAGTTGCCGGAGACGTAACCGCCAACTCGCTCGAGCGCTTCGTCCAGCGTTCGGGCATCCGCTTCTCTCTGCTCCTTCCGGGTGAACACCGCGACCAGCGTTCGCTCGCCCCGTGGGAGCGCGACCAGGAAGTAGATCGTGAGAATGGCGATGGTGAGCATGTTGAAGATGGCACTGGCAACGCTTCGAGTGATACCGAGGATCGTGCCGATCGACGAGGAGGCGATACTCGGTAGCCGCTGCGTCAGGTCCTGAAGGCGCCTCGACAGCTGATAGTCCCTCTCCAGATCGCCCAGGAACCCGCCCTGGGTACGAAGCCGTTGCAGGTACCTCGGAATGTCCGCCGCCAGCTGCTGAACCTCACTGACAAGCGGCGGAATCACCAACAGCGCGAACAGGACGATGAACCCGATCGCCGCCAGGAAGATCAGGGCCACCGCCCACCCACGGCGGACCTTCCACCGCTCGAGCCGCCGAACCGCTGGGTCGAGCCCAACGGCGAGAATGGCGGCAATGAGCAAGAGGATCAGGATGTTCCGGACGGCCCACGCCGCCGCGATGAGGACGAGCACGCCAACGATGGTGAGCGTGACCCGCGCGTAGTACCCCATCGACGGATATGAGCGTTCGGCCACGCCCCTACTCTCGGCCCTCGCGGCCTCACTTTCCAGCACCCGCGGTGCTCAATCGACTGTTGAGGCTGCGACGGTTCCCGTCTACGGTTGGGCCATGGCGTTGGGGCAGAACCCTGTACGACCGGAACACGTGGGGCGGCGCGTATCGTTCCAGTACGAGCTGCCGAACGGGTACGTCGGCGAGGTGGTCGGAACCCTCGAGCAATGGGATGAGCCGGCAAACACTTACTTGGTCCGCAATCGGCGCGGCGAACTGGTCCGAGTTCCTGCCCTTGGGGTCAGGTTCGGGAAGGTGATTCCCGACTAGCTCAGGTCGCGGTTAGCGTCGACCAACCAACGCTCCTACGCGGAAGCGATGGCTTCGCCGACGACACGGAGGAAATCGTCCATGTCGAACGGCTTCGCCAGGAATCGGTCGACCCCGAGCTCCTCGACGCGCGCTCGGTCTCCGACCCCGGCAACCGCGGAGACGACGATCACTTCCGGTTGTCGATCGGGAGGCAATGCTCTGGCTCGTTCGAGGACCGACCAACCGTCCAGCCGTGGAAGCATCACGTCGAGCACCACGACATCCGGGGAGAAACTCTGGAGCTGTTCGATGGCCGAAACGCCTTCGGGTGCGACCTGGACCTCGTAACCTTCGCTCTCCAGATTGAACTGCTCGACCCACGCCAGGTCCGCTTCATCCTCGACGATGAGGACCCGCCCCTTGCCCATGTCCGCTGCCCCCTCTGACGAAACGATGGTGCCGGGTGTGTCGTGTCCTTCTAATCTACCCAATCCGCGCATTCGATCCTCCGGGCGGTCATGACTACCGCAGGCGCACACCGGATGCGGGCACGACTTCACCAATAACTATCCCCTCGACGCCCATTGCGTGCGATAGCCCAACCACGTCATCTTCCGTCCCCCGGGGGACCACAGTGACTAGTCCGATTCCCATATTCAGAACGCCGAACAACTGTTGCGGCTCGAGCTCTGCAGCCTGCGCGATCAGGGAGAAGATCGGGTGCGGGGTCCAGCTGGACGTATCGATCACTGCTCCGAGATCCGGCGGAAGCGCCCGTGGAACGTTCTCGTGGAACCCTCCACCGGTGATGTGCGCTGCTGAGCGAACCAATCCTTCTCGGATAAGCGCCAGCAACGGCCGAACGTAGACCGACGTCGGCTCGAGGAGCTCTTCGCCGAGCGTTCGGCCCAAAACCGGCACGTGGGTCTGAAGCGATTCGACGTCCCGGACCAAGACCTTCCCGATAAGGCTGAACCCGTTGGCGTGCACGCCCGACGAGCGGAGACCGACCACGACGTCTCCTTCCGCCACCATATGCGGCCCCAGCAGCGCGTCCTCCTCGACGATTCCCACGCAGAAACCTGCGAGATCGAAGCTCCCCGCTGGGAGGACCCTGGGATGCTCGGCGGTCTCACCGCCAAGAAGCGCACATCCGGCGCGGAGACATCCTTCGGCAACCCCGGCAACGATGGCTGCGACGTCCTCGGGTACGAGACGCTCGACCACCAGGTAGTCCAGGAAGAACAACGGCTCGGCGCCAGTGCAGGCCACGTCGTTCGCGCACATCGCCACGCAGTCGATCCCGATGCCGTCGAACTTCTTGAGCATCCGGGCGATCTCGAGCTTCGTTCCGACGCCATCCGTCGCGGCAGCAAGGAGCCGACCGTCGCCCATCTTGAATAGGCCCGCGAACCCGCCAACGCCACCGACCACTTCGGGTCTGGAGGCTTTTCCCGCCACGTCCTCGATCAGCCCAACTGCCCGGGCTGCCGCTTGAAGATCGACCCCCGAACGCCGGTACGCCTCCTGTCCGGCGCTCCAGTCGACGGTCATAACGTTTCGAGCGCGAACTTGGACGGAGCGTCTTCTCCAAGCCGTACCGGATAGTCGCCGTCGAAGCAGGCCCGGCACAACGATTCCTTCGAAACCCCAGTGGTCGACACCAGCGCGTCGAGCGAGAGGTAGCCCAAAGAGTCGGCACCGACGAATCGTCGAACTCCGTCCACGTCGGTTCCGGCCGCGATGAGCTCTTCGGACGTCGACATGTCGATCCCGTAGAAACACGGCCAGCGAATGGGGGGGCTCACGATCCGGAGGTGAACCTCGGAGGCGCCGGCGTCGCGAAGCGTTTGAACGATCTGCCGGGTGGTGGTCCCTCGAACGATGGAGTCATCCACCACGACCAGGCGTTTCCCGGAGATCGCGTCCGGCAGCGGGTTCAGCTTCAGCTTGACGCCGCGCGACCGAAGCGTGGGAGTCGGCTCGATGAACGTCCTTCCGATATACCGATTCTTTATCAGGCCCTCGCCGTACGGGATGCCCGACGCCTCGGCGAATCCCTGGGCGGCGGAAAAACCGGTGTCCGGAATGGGGATCACCAGGTCGGCGTCGACCGGGGCCTCCCTTGCAAGTTCGCGGCCCATGTCCCGCCGTGCGGCATGGACGGTCCGGCCGTGCATCGATGAGTCCGCCCTGCTCAGATAGACGAACTCGAACAGGCAAAGAGCAGGACGCGGCGTCTCGGCGAAGCGGCGAGACCGGATCCCCCGCTCGTCGATGGAGACCAGCTCCCCCGGCTGAACCTCGCGCTCGAACGACGCGCCGACGACGTCAAGCGCGCAGGTTTCCGACGCAACGCAGTACCCCGCCGGGAGGCGGCCGATGACGAGAGGTCGAAGGCCATGCGGATCGCGGGCCGCAAACACGGTTCGCTCGTCCATCATCACGAACGAGAACGCGCCGGAGAGGAGAGGCAGCACCTCGAGTGCGGACTCCTCGAGGCCGCCGTCGAGTCTCTGCGAGAGCAGCGTCGCAACGATGTCCGAATCGGTGGTCGCGGTGCTTCGGCGACCGGCCATCTCGTCGAGCTCGGCCGTGTTGACCAGGTTGCCATTGTGCCCGAGCGCGAGGCCGCCCCGGCCGTTCGTCTTGAACGCGGGTTGCGCGTTGTCCCAGGTGGTGGACCCGGTCGTCGAGTAGCGGGTATGGCCGATGCAGAGATCGCCCTGGAGCGTGGTCAGCGTCCTCTCGTCGAAGACCTGAGAGACCAGTCCGAGGTCGCGGTAGACGACGATGCGGTCTCGGTCGGAGACGGCCATCCCCGCCGATTCCTGGCCGCGGTGCTGGAGGGAGAAGAGGCCGAAAAAGGTGAGCCTGGCGACGTCCTCACCAGGCGCCCAGACTCCAAAGAGACCGCAGGCCTCTCGCGGTCCTTCCCCCGACACACGAGGATGCTAACAGTCGCCTCTGACACGACTACAGAGGCGTCGCCGCCTTCTGTCACTTTTCCTTCGCTTAGGCTGGTTGACCTCGAAGTGGACCCCGCGGAGCCCTGCCCATGAAAGCGGTCTTTCGTGTCCTTGCGTTGCTCGTCGCCGCCCTGGTGACTGTGATCTTGATCCCGGGGCGGGCTGCTCGGGACCGGTCGGTGAACCCCCGCGCCGTCGTGCCTGCCACATCGACGCGAATCTCCGGCCTGAGCCAGTTCGGGGCCTGCCCGGCGGGACGAGAGCGGGATTCGGTGGGCTATACAAACTCGGAGGTGGAACCCCACGGAGCGGTGAATCCTCGGGACCCTTCGAACATGGTCGCCACCTGGCAGCAAGATCGCTGGTCTGACGGCGGCGCCCGGGCGCTCCCTGTCGCCTGGACCAAGGATGGCGGAAGGACCTGGTCGATGTCTGGCCTGACCGACGGCCCTCGGGTCAACCTCTGCTCCGGGGGAACCGCCGAAAACGGCGGGGACTACGAACGCGCATCAGATCCCTGGGTTTCCTTCGCGCCGAACGGCGACCTCTACCACTCCAGCCTCGCCTTCAACCGGTCCAACGACCGCAACGCCGTGCTCATCAGCAAGTCGACGGACGGCGGAAAGACGTGGGCGGACCCCGTGACGGTGCGGGAGGACCGCCGGGCGTTCAACGACAAGGAAACCGTCACGGCGGATCCGCTCACCGATCCACGGCAGCGTGAGAGCAAGGCGTATGCCGTCTGGAGTCGAGACGGTAATGCCTGGTTCGCCAGAACCACGGACGGGACGACCTGGGACCGGGCGAAACCGATCTTCAGAGACGGGTTCAGCGTCGCTCACCAGATCGTGGTGCACGAATCAGGTCAGCTGGTCGACATCTTCTCCTTGTTCAAGTCACGAGATCGCTCGTACATCGCGGTCATCAGGTCAACCGATGGAGGGCCGGATCGAGGTGACTCATGGTCTGATGCCACGATCGTCAGTCGAATCAGGTTCGCCTCGCCGAGGGATCCCGACGGGAACGCGAAGATCAGGGCCGGTGAAGGGATTCCGGACATTGCGGCTGATCCGCAAACAGGCGACCTCTATGCCGTGTGGCAGGACCTCTTGTTCGATGGCGAGCGCAAGCGGTATGCCGGGATCCTCTTCTCGATCTCCCGCGATGCCGGCCGGACATGGTCGAAGCCGGTCCGCATCAATCAACCGGCCACGGCGCTCCGCGATGCCAACGATCAGGCCATCATTCCTACCGTCGAGGTCGGGGGCGACGGAACCGTGGCGGTTTCCTATTACGACTTCCGCCAGAACACAGACGCCGAAAGGGTCTCCACCGATCACTGGCTGGTGCGGTGTCCGGCCCGCACGGTGTCCTGCGTGGAGAGATCGAACTGGTCGGAAACGCACGTCGCAGGACCGTTCGACATCGAGATCGCGCCGAAGTCGATGGGATTGTTCCTGGGCGACTACATGGGGCTGGCGGCGGCCGGGAGGCGATTCGTCCTGTTCTTCGTCCAGAGCTCTGTCATTACCTCCAACCGAACGAACGTGTTCGTCCGGAGGATCTGACGAGCGGGCGAGTTCTTCCAGGCCCTGCTGCGGTACGGCCTATTGACCGGACATGAGCTTCGGGACCGCCCCCTCGTAAATCGCCGCTGCATCCGAGAGATCGACCTCGAAGAGCCCGTCGAACCGCAGCCATGAGCCGCCGGTCGTACCAAGCCTCCGGATAGGGACGCTCATCGACGCAGCCAGCGCTTCCAGTTCGGCCTCACGATCGACTGTTGCCGTCACCAACGCCCGGGAAGCGGACTCGGAGAACAAGGCCACGTGCGCCTGGAGGCCGTCCATCGGAAGCGCGACCTCGAACCCTTCATCGCCCGAAATGGCGCACTCGGCGAGCGCGATAGCCAGTCCCCCGTCCGAAAGGTCGTGGGCGGAACCGGCCACTCCCCGCTCTGCGCATTCCCGGAGCAACGCGTGCAGTCGCGCTTCGGCGTCGAAGTTGAGCCGCGGGGGCCGGCCACTGACCCTGCCGAGAACGGCTTCAGCGAATTCGCCTCCGCCCAGCTCCGGAAGCGTCTCACCGAGGAGGTAGATGGCGAGTCCTGCACCGGGGAACGCCGTCCGAAGGCGCCGGCGGTAATCCTCGAGAAGTCCGATCATGCCGACGATCGGAGTCGGATACACCGCGGAATCCGACGACTCGTTGTAGAAGGAGACGTTGCCGCCGGTGACCGGTGTCCCGAACGCCCTGCACGCGTCGGCGATCCCTCGCACCGCTTCCGCGAACGACCACATTACGTCAGGCCGTTCAGGATTGGCGAAGTTCAGGCAGTTCGTGATGGCGAGCGGCCTCGCCCCGACCGACGCGACGTTCCTGGCCGCTTCGGCAACCGCGTGTGCTCCGCCCAGGTAGGGATCCAGGTGACCGTATCGCCCATTTCCATCCGTCGAAATCGCGACGGCGCGTGTCGTTCCTTCGAGGCGGATCACCGCGGCGTCGTCCCCTGGACCGGCGATGGTTCCACCCTGGACGAGCTGGTCGTACTGCTGATACACCCACCTCGCACTGGCAACGCCAGGGCGTTCGAGCACCCTGAAGAACGCGTCTTCCAGCGATGAAGGGATGCCGCCGGCTGCTGGATCGTCCTCCAGCAACTCGGGAAGCCAAACGGGCCGCTTCATTGGGCGGTTGTACGCCGGGCCCCCGTTCGCTAACGCGTCCGCCGGAACGGACGCGACAACGTCGCCTGACCACTGTGACCGCAGCTCCCCTCCTCCCACTAAGGTTCCGACCGGTGTGGCGGCGAGTCCCCATTTCGCCGCAACCGCCAGAACCCGCGGGACGTTGGCGGGCCGGACCACGACCAGCATCCGTTCCTGGGACTCAGAAGTAAGAACCTCAAATGGCTCCATGCCGCTCTCACGAAGGGGTACGACGTCGAGGTTGAGGTCTGCTCCCATGCCGGCCCGCGCGGCGGTCTCGGAGACCGCGCACGTAAGGCCGGCTCCGCCCAGGTCCTGGACGGCGACCTCGACGCCGTCCTCGACCAGCTCGAGACACGCTTCGATCAGCAGCTTTTCAGCGAACGGATCCGCGATCTGAACGCTCGGGCGAGCGGCATGCGCGTCCTGGTCGAGCGTTCGCGAGGCTAAGACCGATACGCCGCCGATGCCGTCCCGGCCGGTGCTCGCTCCGATGAGAACGAGGACATCGCCGTCCTCGGCGCGTTTTCGCGTCACGACCCGGTCCACCGGGGCGAAGCCGATGCACATGACGTTGACCGTCGGGTTCGAGCTGTGACAGGCGGCGAACTTCACCTCGCCGCCGACCGTGGGAACCCCAATGGAATTCCCGTACTGACCAATACCGGCAACCACGCCCCCGAACAGGTAACGGTTCCTGGCGTCCTCGAGGGGCCCGAATCGAAGGGGGTCGAGCAGCGCTGCCGGGCGAGCCCCCATGGCCAAGACATCGCGAACGATCCCGCCGACGCCGGTTGCCGCTCCCTGAACCGGCTCGATCGCCGATGGATGGGAGTGGCTCTCCATCTTGAACACGCAGGCGACGCCATCACCGAGGTCGACGGCTCCAGCGTCCTGACCCGGCCCCACCAGGACCTGACCACCCGTGGTCGGAAGCATCGCAAGATGACGCTTGCTCGATTTGTACGAGCAGTGCTCTGACCACATCACGGCGAACATGGCGAGTTCCGTTGAGTTCGGTTCGCGACCGAGCCGCTCGACTGCCAGGTTGTACTCGTCGTCCGTCAGCCCGAGCGCTAGGTGAAGGGGCTCGGCCTGTGTGGTCGAGACCGCCGTCACGCCGCCTGCACGTCTCGCGTCGCTGCGGCGATCAACCACTCGAAGATGGCCCGCCCTCCGGTGGCTCCGAGATCCGCATCGACCGCGTGCTCTGGATGCGGCATCAACCCGAGGACGTTTCGCGCGTTGTTCCAGATCCCGGCGATTGCCGCCGTGCTTCCGTTGTAGTTGAAGTCGTCCTGTACCTCACCGCCGGGCGAGCAGTACCGGAGCGCCACGAGCCCCTCGCCTTCGATACGCTCGATCTCTTCAGCGGCGGCCACGAATTGCCCCTCGCCGTGCTTGATCGGGACCCCGAGAAACTCTCCGGCTTGGAGCCCCGGCGCGCCGTTTTCCACCCGGACGTGCAGCCAACGGCAGATGAACGAGACGCCGCGGTTTCGAATCAACGCTCCAGGAAGCAGGCCCGCCTCGCACAGGATCTGGAACCCGTTGCAAATCCCGAGAACCGGGCCACCACGACGCGCGAAATTGGCGACCTCGCGCATGACCGGGGCGAACCTCGCGATGGCCCCGGTCCTCAAGTAGTCGCCGTAGGAAAACCCCCCCGGCAGGATCACGGCGTCGACCCCGTGGAGGTCGGCGTCGGCGTGCCACAGAGCAACGGGCTCAGCCCCCATGAAACGCCCCGCGCGGAGAGCGTCCCGGTCGTCCAAGGAGCCGGGAAACGTCACGACCCCGATTCGTACCGTCACGGCACGGCCTCCTCGGCCCCACGCCGGATGCGGAACCGCTCGATCACAGGGTTCGACAAGAATTTCTCCGCCATATCGGCGACCACTTCCTCCGCCGCCGCCTCGGTCTCCGCATCGACGCTGAGCGTGATGCTCTTGCCGACTCGGACCTCAGACACATTGCTCCACCCCAAGGTCGGCAGGGCTTCCTCGATGGTCTTGCCCTGCGGGTCGAGCAGATCGTCTTTGAGCGCAACCACCACCTCGAACCGGTACTTCACGAAGGCGCCCCCATGCGCTGCAGGTAGGTGTCGAACGACTCACCCGTGATCCGCTCGTAGGCCTCGCGGTAGCGAGCCGCCGTCTGCTCGACGACGTCCCGCGGAAGATCGGGCGGTGGCGGCTCGTGGTTCCAGCCTGTGGTGTCCAGCCAGTCGCGGACGTACTGCTTGTCGAAGGAGGGTTGAGCGCCACCCGGCCGGTACTGGTCCGCTGGCCAGAATCGGGAGGAGTCGGGCGTGAGAACCTCGTCGATCAGGATGAGCTCGCCGTCGGCGAACCCGAATTCGAACTTCGTGTCGGCCAGAATGATCCCGCGTTCCTCCAGGTCCGCAGCGGCAAACTCGTACAGGTTCAGCGTGAGTTCCCTGAGGCGCTCGGAGAGACCGCGTCCTACCCGGTCGGCCATCTCGTCGACCGTGATGTTGATGTCGTGCCCCGTTGCCTCCTTCGTGGCGGGGGTGAAGATCGGCTCGGGGAGCCGCTCCGACTCCGTCAGCCCCGCAGGTAGCTGGATTCCGCAGACCGTCCCGGCCTTCGAGTACTCCTTCCATCCAGAGCCGGACAGGTAGCCCCGAGCCACGCATTCGATGGGCACCACGTCGGCTCGCTTCACCAACATGGCGCGGCCGGCGAGGTCTGGCCGGCCAGAGAACGGCTCCGGAAATGCCCCAATGTCGGCCGTGATCAGGTGGTTCTCGGTCAGCTCCTTGGTCTGTTCGAACCAGTAGAGGGAAAGGCCGGTGAGCACCTGCCCCTTCCCCGGAATGTCCTGCGGAAGGACCACATCGAACGCGGAGATTCGGTCGGTGGCGACCATGAGCAGGTCACGGCCGGCTTCGAAGATGTCCCGGACCTTGCCCCGGGCGTGCAGGTCGGCGAGCGCCATGGACTCCTCCCTACTCGTTGGGCGGAACGGCAGGGGAAGGTGCCGCCTCCTTGACTTCCAGCTTCTCCAGTCGAGCGAAGATGCCATCAAGATGACGGATGAACGGCGCGGGGTCCAGTAGGGCGTCGAGATCCTGGCGGTCGATCTGCACCAGTCCTTTCACTTCACGTTCGAGCGCGTCTGCAAACGACGCCCCCTCGTCCCAGACGGCACGGGCCGCCCGCTGAACCGCACGATACGCATCGTCCCGGCCGAGACCCCGATCTACCAGGGCGAGAAGAACCGCCTGGGAGAACGTCGCGCCGCCCGTTCGCTCCAGGTTCGCCCGCATCCGCTCCGGAAAAACCTGGAGCCCGTCCACCAGTCGGGTCGCCAAATGAAGCATGTAATCCAGGGCGATGGTTGAGTCGGGAAGGATCACCCGCTCAGCGGAGGAGTGCGATATGTCCCGCTCGTGCCAGAGAGCGATGTTCTCCAGCGCGGGCTGAAGGTTCGCCCGCAAAAGACGCGCCAGCCCGCAGATTCGCTCCGATACGATCGGATTTCGCTTGTGCGGCATCGCGCTGGATCCCTTCTGACCCGACGAAAACGGCTCTTCGACTTCCCTCACCTCGGTTCGGGCGAGGTGTCGCACCTCCAGGGCGATCTTCTCCAGGGTTGCCGCGGTGACCGCCAGTGACCAGACGAATTCCGCATGCACGTCGCGCTGAACGACCTGCGTCGCCGCCTCCGCGGGCCGCAGTCCAAGCTGGGCACACACGTACTCCTCAACGAAGGGATCGACCTGCGCGTACGTCCCCACGGCCCCGGAGAGCTTCCCGACGCTGACGGCCGCTCTGGCACGGCGAAGCCGTTCTCGATCCCGGTCAAGCTCGAACGCCCACACCGCGAGCTTGTGCCCGAAGGTCGTGGGCTCGGCGTGGACACCGTGGGTCCGGCCGATAGAGAGCGTTTCGCGGTGCTCCAGCCCTCTTCGCTTCACCACCGCCAAGAGCGCCTCCAACCGATCAAGGAGGATGTCGGCCGCGGCTCGAAGCTGCAGCGCCAGGGCCGTATCCAGCACGTCGCTCGACGTCAGTCCGAAGTGAATCCACCGGCCCGCTTGGCCCAACGGCTCCGCCACGGCCTGGACGAACGCGGCCACGTCGTGGTTGGTCTCTTTCTCGATTTGGGCAACGCGTTCCGGAGTCGGAGCGCTGGCGTTCGATTGGATCTCGCGAAGGTCCTCCTCGGGGATCCGGCCGAGCCGGCCCCATGCCTCGCACGCCAGGACCTCGATTTGGAGCCAGTGCTGAAGCTTCGCCTCCTCAGACCACACGGAGGCCATTTCCGGAAGGGTGTAGCGAGGGATCACGCGCGCAGACCTTCGGCCAGCGACTCCTTGAACTCGTAGACCTTCGCCCGGACAGCTTCGTCTCGCACGCCGACGATCTGGGCCGCCAGGACGGCCGCGTTCTCCGCTCCGTCGATGGCGACCGTCGCCACCGGGACGCCTCGAGGCATCTGCACCGTCGAGTACAGCGCGTCGATCCCGCCCAACGCCGCCCGCCCGGCCAGCGGAACCCCGATGACCGGCAGCGCGGTCCGCGCCGCCACCGCGCCGGCCAGGTGGTTCGCCATTCCGGCCCCCGCAATGACGCAGACCAGGCCGCGAGCCTCCGCGGTCCGTGCGTATTCGTCCACCAGGTCGGGGTTCCGGTGCGCCGAGGTCACCCGAATCTCGTGGGGAATCCCGAGCCGCTCCAGAATGGCGGTGGTCCTTTGCATCACCGGCAGGTCTGAGGCCGATCCGACCAGCACCCCGACCAGCGGCGCAGCCGCCGCTTCACCGGTCCCGGCCATCTCTTCCGCCACGTCGTTTCTCACAGTGCCCCCTGACGAACCAAGTCTCCAATGTCCCGCCGGTACTGGATGCCGTCGAAGCGCACTCTGGAGCAGGCCTCGTACGCTCGCTGCCTGGCGTCCTGATGATCTTGCCCCAGGGCGGTCACGGTCAGCACCCTTCCCCCGGCCGTCAGCACTCTACCGTCTCGGGCCACGGTCCCGGCGTGGAACAGCTGGACGCCCTCGAGCCGAGAGGCTTGGTCCAACCCGGAGAGAGAAACGCCGGTCTTCACCGGCCCTGGATACCCGGCAGCCGCCAGAACGACCCCCACACATGCCTCCGGGGTCCAGTTCAGCTCGTACTCGCCCAGGTTCCCTTCCACGCAGGCCAGCAGGAGCTCGCCGAGGTTCGATTGGAGGCGTGGAATCACCACCTGGGTCTCCGGGTCGCCGAAGCGACAGTTGAACTCGAGCACCTTGGGTCCATCTGAGGTAACCATGAGTCCCGCGTAGAGGACGCCACGGTACCGGACCCCCTCGTCCTCCAACGCCGCAGCGCTCCTTTCGAGAACCGTCCGGACGATTTCGGTTTCGGTCGGCGGGTCGACGGCCGGAACTGGGCTGATCGATCCCATTCCGCCGGTGTTCGGGCCCCGATCTCCGTCGAGCGCACGCTTGTAGTCCTGCGCGAATGCCAGCGGCTTGACCGTCCGTCCGTCAACGAGCGCCATTGCGGAAACCTCGAAGCCCTCCAGGTACTCCTCCACCAGGACTCTTCTTCCGGCATCACCGAAGATCCGGTCGACCAGAGACTCCTTCAGAGCTCGCTCGGCCGTCGCCCGGTCCTCGGCAACCGTGACGCCCTTGCCGGCTGCCAACCCGTCAGCCTTGATCACATAGGGGGCTTGCATTTCGGCGAGGAAATCGAGAGCCGGTCCGATCTCGTCGAACTCGCTCGACTGAGGGCACGGAATCCCGTGCTTCTCGCACAGCGTTCGAGACCAGGCTTTCGATCCCTCGATTCTCGCGGCCGCTCGGGCAGGTCCGAAAACCCGGAGGCCTCGCAGCTCGAGCTCGTCGGCGAGACCGGCCACCAGCGGCGCCTCCGGCCCAACCACGGTGAGGTCGATCGATTCCCGCTCCGCGAAGGTGACGATCCCCTCGACGTCGTCCGCGGCGATCGGGACGAGCGAGGCGAGGTGGCCGATGCCTGCGTTCCCGGGGGCAGCGTAGAGCCGTTCGACCATGAAGCTCCGGGAGATTGCCCAGCACAGGGCATGTTCCCGTCCGCCACCTCCCACGATCAGGACCTTCATGGACGCTGGCGATCGCCCCAGTCGAGCCGACTCATGCCGGCCGCAGTTGGTGCACCCGGGGCCCGGTGAGCTCGAAGGTCTGTTCGCGCTCGGGGCCGACGGAGAGATATCGAACCGGCGCGCCCCCAAGACCGGAGACTCGTTCCACGTAGCGCCGGGCAGCCGCCGGGAGTGCGTTGAAGTTCGTGACGTCGCCGATGTCGGCCGGCCATCCCTCGAGTTCCTCGTAGAGCGGCTCGGCCTTGTGGACGATCGATTGGTGGGGCGGGAAATCCTCGTACGTCTGGCCTTCATACCGGTAGGCCGTGCACACCTGAATCTGCGGTAGTCCGCTCAGCACGTCGAGCTTGGTCAGGAACAGCTCCGTCAATCCGTTGACGCGGACGGCATACCGCAGAAGGACCGCATCGAACCACCCGCACCGGCGGGCCCGCCCCGTGGTCGTTCCGACTTCCTTGCCCCGTTCGGCCAAATGCCGGTCCACATCCCCGAACACTTCGGTGGGAAACGGACCCGATCCGACTCGGGTCACGTAGGCCTTGGTGACCCCGATCACGGCGTCGACCTCCTTCGGCCCCAAACCCGATCCAGCCAAAGCGCCGCCCGCGACGGGGTTCGACGAGGTGACGAACGGATACGTCCCGTGGTCGAGGTCGAGCAGCGTTCCCTGGGCCCCTTCGAGCAACACCCGCTTCCCCTCGCGTAGCGCGCGGTACAGCAAGGCGCTGGTGTCTCTCACGTGCGGCGCGAGGCGCTCACCGTACGCCAGGTACTCGTGGCAAATTCGATCGAGATCCATGGGGAGCCGGTTGTAGACGCGGGTGAGGACGGCGTTCTTTTCCTTGAGCGCGACTTCGAGCTTCTGACGAAAGATCTTCGGATCGGTCAGGTCCTGCACGCGAAGGCCAATTCGGGCCGCCTTGTCCGCATAGGCCGGACCGATTCCCCGTTTGGTCGTGCCCAGCCCATGTTTGCCCAGGTACCGCTCCGTCAGCCGGTCGAGCTCCCGGTGGTAGGGCATGATCAAATGCGCGTTGCCCGAGATGACCAGGCGGGCGGTGTCGACACCGCGGGCCCTCAGCCCTTCCATCTCGTCCAACAGCACGCCGGGGTCGACCACGACGCCATCGGCGATGACCGATGTGACGTGCGGATACAGGATCCCGGACGGAATGAGGTGCAGCTTGAACAGGTCGCCCCCCACCACGACGGTATGGCCGGCGTTGTTTCCACCCTGATAGCGGACGACGAAGTCGGTCTGGCCGGAAAGGAGGTCGGTCGCCTTGCCCTTGCCCTCGTCCCCCCACTGGGTTCCGACCAAGATGGTTGCCGACACTGGCCGGATTCTATCGGGGGCGGGCGCCCCCTAAGGGGAGAACGGGATCAGCGCTCGATGCGGAACTTGATTCGAACGTGTGCCTGGTACTCCTTGATCCGGTCGCCGTCCACCGTGGCCGACGTCTCCAGGACGTCCATCTCCTCGATGCCGCGTAGGGTCTTCCCCGCCTCGGCCAGCGCCTGAGCGGCGGCATCCCGCCACGACTCCGTTGATACTCCCCATAGATCGATGGTCTTGATGACCGCCATTGATCCTCCTCCCGCGCTCCTTCATCCCGCGCCGGGAGCCGAACTGTAGCGTTCAGGACGCCGACGTGTAAACGTCGACCATCCGGCGGTAGTTCTCCCCGATCTGCTTCGTTGCCACCGAGCGCTCCGTGTCGCCGGCGAGCCATGCCTTCAGCGGTTCCCACCAGATGGTCCGGCCGATCGCAAATCCGATGTAGCCGGGGACCCCCGCCCCCTGGCGCAGCCAGTGCATGACCGCTTCGTCGTTCGCTCCCCGCCCGAGGACGACGCATGCAACGTCGTCCCGGCCGCCCGCGCGAACCCGCTCAGCGACGCGCTCGCAGTCCTCCCGTCGGTCGAGTCCCTCGATCTTCCAGACATCTGGCTGCACCCCGGCCGCCTGAACCTCGTCGATGGTCGTGAGCATGAGCCCGGGACGAACTTCGAGGTCGAAGGCTTCCTCGTCGCCCGCAACGCGCTCGAGCTGATGCGGCTCGGCGCCCACGAGAAGCTCGAACAAGAGCCTCCTACCTCGATCGTGCAGCCAGTCCGAAAGCTCCCTCAGCCTTTCGAGCTGTCGCGCGTTCATGTCTCGATCACCCTCGGGGTTGTACCGAACCAGAACTTTCGCGAACGTTGGGTCGAAGTCCTCGATGTGACGGCCGAAGTCGGCACCGTACTCGAAATCGAACTCGTCCTGGCCGCTCTTTTCCACCGGCATGGCGAAGACGAATCCCTCGGCCTTCGCCTCTCTCGCGATGTCGGCCCCGAACTGCTCGTCGACGAGAACGCCCGCCGAGTCCTTCGGGACCCCATCAGCCACGGCTTGCTGGAGACCCTCGAAAATCGCCCGCTTTGCGTCTGAGATGTGAGCTGTTTGCTCAGGTGTCGGCGCGCCCGCGATCCCCAGGAGCTTCTTCTGAAAGGAGCCTCGGTGATCAAAGGCAAGGATGTACAGGCTCCTGTTGTAACCCAGCTCCATGAGGACCTCCCTCAAGCTGTCGCGAACTCAGAACTCGAATGGGTTTTCGGGCTTCAGTAGTTCCACTTTGATTGGGTCGGCTTCCTTCGCGAACTGCTCCGCGCCCCTCCAGTCGGCGCACCCTTCGACGAACCCGTAGTGCATTGGAACGGCCACTTCCGGAGTGATCGTTTTGGCCAGGGCGGCGGCTTCGGACGCATCCATCGTGAAGCCAGCTGCTCCGATCGGGAGAAACGCAACATCGGCCCGAACGTCATCCAGTTCGGGGACGTGATCCGTGTCCCCCGCGTGGTAGTAGGTGTTTCCGCCGAGCGTCAGCATGTAGCCAACCCAGTTCTTTGCCTTGGGGTGTCCGGTGCGTCCCTCCAGGATGTTGTAGGCCGGTACGGCGCTGAACTTGACTCCTCCGACCTCGTCCGAGTCGCCCGGCCGGACGGCGGTGACGTGGCCCGACAACTCGTCAGCCACGTCGCGTGGGGCCACGATCTTGGTGTCGTTTTTCCGGATCTTTTCGATTTCGTCACGGTCGAAATGGTCGAAATGCGCGTGCGTGATGAAGATGACATCGGCAGCGTCGGGCGTCGTCACGCCCCACGGGTCGATGTAGACGGCGATGCCATCGCCTCGCCAGAGATACGCCGACTGCTTGAACCACGTGATTCGGTCGAGCATTGCGTTCCTCCCTTTCGAGGGGGTAGAGCCTTAGATGGAGCGTACCGCCGGGGTCGCCGGGCGGCACAACGCCCCCTGGTAGGCTGCTTCGGCGTGGAACCGCCGGAACTGCCCGGCTCCCAGGACGGCCGTCTCCAGAGCAAGGGGTCCACCCTTTCGCTCCTCGTTCGTAACAGAGACTTCCGGCTCCTGTTCGCCGCCATGGTGGTTTCCTTTGCCGGCGACTGGTTCCTGTTCGTCGCACTCGCCGGCTTGGTGTTCTCCCTGACCCAATCCCCCGCCCTGGTCGCCGCACAGTTCGCTGCAATGACGGTCCCCTTCGCGCTCGCCACGTTCGTGGGCGGACCGCTGGCCGACCGGCTGAACCGGCAGCTCCTGATGGTCGCGTCCGATGTCCTCCGAGGCATGCTCGCCCTCGGCTTCTTCGTGGTGGACCGCCCCTCAGAGTTGTGGATCGTCTTCGTGCTCACCGCATTGATTGCTGCGCTGCAGGCGGTGTTCGAGCCCACCTCGATGGCGTCCATACCGAACCTGGTCGACCGCGAGGACCTCCCGGCGGCGAACGTCCTGGCCGCAGCGACGTGGGGAACCATGCTGACCGTCGGCTCCGCCCTCGGAGGACTCGTCGTCACCGCGTTCGGTCGAGAGGCGGCGTACATCGCCGACGCCGCGTCGTTCTTCACGTCAGCACTCTTGATCACGCAAATCCGGCGTCCCTTCTCCGAGCCACGTGAGCCGCATCACGAACATCCCGGGCTGCTTCAGGCCACCAGGGAAACCATCAAGTACGCCAGGAAGGACCGCCGAGTCCTGGCGCTGCTGACGGTGAAGGGAGGGTTCGGACTCGGTGCAGGCGTCATCGCCTTGATCCCCGTGCTGGCCTTTCAGGTGTATGAGGCAGGAGACCGTGGAACGGGAATCCTCATGGCGTTTCGGGGAGTCGGGATCGTCCTGGGTCCATTCCTCGTCCGCCCGTTCGTGCGTGATGACGATCTACGAACATTGTTCCTGGCGATCGCCGTTTCATTCGCCGTCTTTGGCCTCTCGTACGCCCTAGTGCCGTGGATGGCCTCGATCTATCTGGCGGGCGCGCTCATCCTGGTCGGCCACCTTGGCGGAGGAGTCCAGTGGACGTTGTCGAGCTACGGACTGCAGCTCCTCGTCCCCGATCGCATTCGTGGACGAATTCTTGCGTTTGATCAGGGACTAATCGAGCTCAGCGTCGCTGCGTCGGCAATCGTTGCGGGATGGATCGCGGACTTCATCGACGTCCGCTTGGTCATGCTGGGGCTGGCGGGCGTCGCGGGGACCTACGCGGTCATATGGACGGCTGCGACGACCGGTATTCGCCGTTCGCTTCGCCGGCAGCTCGAACCGGCTCCGGCTTAGAGCTCAGGAGGACCCCGTGGCGGGCGGCGGCTCGGGCGCCGGCGCGGGCGGGGGCGGCGGAATCGGGCCCGATGTCCCGGCGGGCCTTCCGGCCTCTCCCCCACCGACGGTGAAGTCCACGCGCGGGGCCCGTTCCACCTCGGCCCGCAACGCCGGCTCGATCTCGAAGAACTCCTCCTCCTGGAAGTTGAACGACCGAGCGACGACGTTCGAGGGGAACGATCCAACTCTCCGGTTGTAGTCCTGAACGTTCGCG
>DATABA010000153.1:0-4088 GCA_036259835.1 Actinomycetota bacterium | reverse complement strand
GCTCTTCGCGCCCGAATCGGGGTGAACTCCGGGGAGGTCCTCGCGCAGCTCATGCCGACTCCGGGTGAAGGCATGGTGACCGGAGACCCGGTGAACGTTGCCGCGCGGCTAGAGCAGTCGGCCGAGCCAGGTCACATCCTCGTATCGGAGCGAACGGCCCGGGCGGTACGCGGGTTCTCGTTCCGCTCTGTCGGACCGCTTCAGTTGAAGGGGAAGCTCGATCGACTGAAGGCCTTCGAACTGCTCGGCGCTGAAGCCGGTACGGAGCGCGGCGTGGCGGGGCTCGAGGCACCCATGGTCGGTCGCGATCAGGAGCTCGCTCTGCTTTCAACGGTGTATCAGCGGGTCACGGCCGAGGCGAGGCCTCACCTGGTGACGGTGTATGGCGACGCCGGCGTCGGGAAGAGCCGCTTGACCAAGGAATTCGTGCACTCAATTGAAGGACTCGAGCCGTCGCCGTTGATCCTTCGCGGCCGGTGTCTCCCCTACGGCGAAGGCGTCACGTACTGGCCGCTCGCCGAGATCCTCAAGACGTACTCCAACGTTTTGGACAGCGAGCCCCCCGAGACGGCGATGGAGAAGATTCGGACGGTCATAGGTGAAACGCTTCCCACCGAGCTCGTTCCGGATCCGAACCGAACGAGTGCGGCTCTGGCGTACACCGCGGGATTGGAGGATCCACGCTTTCGATTCTCAGAACTGGCTCCCCGGCAGGTGCGGCTCGAAACGCACACCGCTTGGCGCGCGTTCTTCTCCGCCCTCGGACGCGGAACCACGACCGTTGTCGTCATCGAGGACATCCACTGGGCCGATCATGCCCTCCTCGACCTGCTCGAGGAGTTGGCCGATCGCGCCGAGGGCGGCGTCTTGTTCATCTGCCCCGCGCGACCGGAGCTTACCGAGCGTCGCTCGACGTGGGGCGGCGGCAAGCGAAGCTTCTCGTCGATCTTTCTGGACCCGCTGTCGCCCGAAGAGGCCGACGAACTGGTGCGCTTTCTGTTGACAGTGGAGGACCTTCCGGGGCGAATTCACGACGAGATCCTCCAACGGGCGGAGGGCAACCCGTTCTTCCTGGAGGAGATCATTCGGCAGCTAATAGATCAGGGCGACATCGTCCGCACTGAAGACCGATGGCGTGCGGCGAAGTCGGTAGCGGAAGTCGTTATCCCCGACACCGTCCAGGGAGTTCTCGCCGCGCGGATCGACCTCCTGGCTCCGGAGGAGAAGAAGACGCTTCAGTCGGCTGCCGTTGTCGGTCGGGTCTTCTGGACCGGTCCGGTGGAGCGACTGCTGAACGGGCAGGCGGATGAGGTCGACGACATCCTTGGACGGCTCGAAAGTCGCGAGCTCGTTTTGGCCCGGCTCGGCTCCTCCATGGCCGGCGACCGCGAGTTCATCTTCAAGCACATCCTCACGCGCGACGTGGCCTACGAGAGCCTTCCCCGGCGAGAGCGCGGTCCCGCCCACGCCCGGGTCGGGCGGTGGATCGAGGAGACCGCGGGCGAACGAAAACGCGAGTTCGTCGAAGTGCTCGCCCATCACTTCCTGGAAGCGTCGCGAGCCCTCCAAGACAATCTGGGTGAAGCCGAGGTCGAAGAGCTTCGGCAGAAGGCGTTCCAGTATCTCCTCGACGCCGGTCGGGCGGCTCGCACGAAGCTCGCCGTGGCCGCTGCCCTGCGATTCGGGGAACAGGCGCTCTCGATTGCGACGGACGACGTCGAACGGGCCGAGGCGCTGGAAGCGTTGGGCGACAGCTATCAAACGAACTACAGCGGAACCGAGGCGCATACCCGGTTGAGGGAAGCGCTGGAACTCAGGCTTCGCGCCGCTCCCGAGGACCGAAAAGCCATCGCCAGGGTGTGCGGCAAGGTGCTGGAAGCACCCACGCGATGGCCCGGCTCGATGCATCGCATTCCCGATCACCATGAGGTCGCCCCGATCCTCGAGATGGGTTTGGCCCATGCCGGGGAAGAAGACAGCGTTGAGCTGATTCAGCTGTTGGCGGCGAAAGCGTTCTGGCCGTTCGCGTTTCCAGAGGCCACCCAGGGTGACGAACAGGCCACACGTGCTGCCGAGGCCGACTCCGTCGCAGCGGGCGAGCGGGCCGTCGAGATGGCCATGCGCTTGCGGCGGCCGGAGCTTGCCTCCGCGGTGCTGGACGGCCTGACGGCGATTCCGGTCAGCAAGGGACAGTACGGCCCGGCCGAAAAGATCTTCGTTCGACGCCTGGAGCTGGTGCCCTCCATCGAGGACCCGTGGGAGCTCGGCGACATCTTTGGAACCGCCGCGTGGAACGCCTACCACATGGGGCGCTACCGGGAAGCCCTGGAATCCGCGGATGAAGGGCTCCGCCGGGGCGCCACGGGTGCAGGAGTCCAGCTGCACTGCCTGGCCTGGCGCATTGTCGCCCTGGCTCGGTTAGGGGAATGGGACGCCGCACTCGAGGGCACAGCTGATGCCGAGGAAATCCTGGGGGACCGGCGGGACCAACCGCCCGGGTTTGCATGGCGGATTTACGGTGCCGCGGCGTTCATTCACGAGGTCCAGGGGAACCGGGCCGCGGCGGACCGTTATCTCGGCATGCTCGTCCGCATCGGAGCGGAGCAAAAACGAATCTTCTTCGGAGCTGGCCCATGGATGGCGACGATCTGGCTTCGCCGCGGCGACTACGGGGCGGTACGTGATTTCGTTTCTCGCTACCAGGCGTCCTCAACCCGTCCCGACCTCGGCGAAGTGCACGCGGTGAAGTGCGAGCTCGTCGCCGCCGAACGGAACTGGGGCGAAGCTCCTTCGGTCCTCGAGAAAGCAAGGGCGCACGCTGAAGAGGCCGGACTCGAAGCGCTGCCGGCGTTCGCCAATCGTCTGGAAGGGCGAGCGGCTCTCGCGGCCGGTGATGTTCGCCGGGCCGTCGAGGCGCTGACGTCGGCCAGAGCGACGTTCCTTCGACTGGAGGCGCGGTGGGAAGCGGCGTGCACGAACCTGTCCCTAGCGGAGGCGGAGACCGCTGCTGGGGATCCCTCCATCGCGGAGAAGCTGGTCCGCGAAGCGGAGGACGTGTTCGAGCCGCTGCGGTCCGGGCGCGAGCTGCAGCAGGCTGGAGAGCTGCTCGCCCGGCTACCGCCGTGACCCTCTGCTACCCTGCCGATTGATGGCCGCAGCGCCGCACTCCCGCTGATGGACGTTCAGGAACGCGCTCAGTACACCGCCGCCAGCGACGCCTGGATGCTGCGTGGCGGCGGCATCGACGTGGTGGTGGAGGGTCCTCTTCGAACCGAGGAGATGATCCTCAACATCGGTCCGCAGCACCCGTCCACGCACGGAGTGCTTCGAATCGTTCTGGAGCTGGACGGCGAACGAATCATTTCCGCCGAACCGGTCATCGGTTACATGCACCGGGCCGCCGAGAAGCTCTCGGAGTACCGCGATCCCCGCCAGGTGCTGGTTCTGATGAACCGCCACGACTGGCTATCGGCATTCAACAACGAGCTCGGCTGGATCATGGCCGTGGAGCGAATGCTCGGCGTGGAAGTGCCCGAACGTGCCCAATGGATTCGAACCATGATGGCCGAGTGGAACCGGCTTCTGAACCACCTCATGTTCACCGGTTCCTTCCCGCTGGAGCTCGGCGCGATGACGCCGATGTTCTACGCGTTCCGCGAGCGGGAGATGATCCAGGGGCTCATGGAGTCCGCGACCGGCGCGCGGATGCACCACTCGTACGCCCGAATCGGCGGGCTGAAGGACGACCTTCCCAGAGGCTTCCTCAAGCACGCATGGGAAGTGTTGGACTGGATTCGAAAGAAGCTTCGCGACTTCGAGACCCTGATCATGGGCAACGAGATCATTCACGCCCGGACCAAAGGAATCGGCATCCTCCCGCCGGAGGTTGCCATCGCGTACGGCTGCAGCGGTCCCGTGCTCCAGGCCAGCGGCGTCCCTCTCGACCCGCGCAAGGACGAGCCGTACGAGAAGTACGGTGAAGTCGAGTTCAACGTGCCGGTGGGTCAGAGCGGCGACTCCTTCGATCGCTTGTGGGTGTTGGTTCAGCGGATGTGGGAGTCGTGCAAGATCATCGAGCAGTGCCTCGA
>DATABA010000152.1:0-9029 GCA_036259835.1 Actinomycetota bacterium | reverse complement strand
TGATCACGATCGTCCCGCTGTACCTGGCGGCGCTGTTCTCGTCCTACCTGGCCACCGAGGCCATCGTCACGAGGTTCTTCTCGTTGTCATCCGGGACCTACCTGCACTACTTGAAGCTGTTCCTGCCGCCCATCGACATCTTCTACAGCCTGATCAAGGCCATCATCTTCGCCATGGTGGTCACGCTGATCCACTGCTACTACGGCTACAACGCCTCGGGTGGGCCGGCCGGCGTGGGGGTGGCGTCGGGCAGAGCCATCCGGACCTCCATCGTCGCGGTGGTGGTGCTCAACCTCTTCCTGTCGATCCTGTTCTGGGGCGGCGGTGACACCGTGAGGATCGCCGGATGATCGAAGCACCTCCACGACCAGCTCCTGCCCCGGCGGAGCCTCAGCCTCCCGCGCCGAGGCCTCCGAGGCAGTGGCACATCCCGACGTGGCTGAAGGGCTTCGGCATCGCGCTGCTCGCCACGCTTCTCTTCGTCGCCGCGGTGAGGTGGGCGTACGGAGGGTTCGAGAACTACACGATGCTGAGCGTCGACCTCCCGCGGGCGGGGCAGCAGCTCGACATCGGAGCGACCGACGTCCGCATGCGCGGCGTGAACATCGGGACCATGGTTCGGAAGGAGCTCGTTCCCCCTTCGCCGAACGCGACGGCGAGCGACCGCGGCTGGTTCGTCCGGCTCACTCTGCGGATCGAGGACCAGTACAGGATCCCCGCCGACGCGGAAGCGGTGGTCACCCTGAAGACCCTGCTGGGCGCGAAGGTGATCGATCTCCGCTTTCCGCGGTACGCGCCCCCGTGGCTTGAGAACGGCGACCGAATACGGAGCGCTCGAATCGGACCTGAGCTGGAGGACGCGCTGGACGACGGGGTTCGCGTTCTGCAGGCGATTCCCGCCGACGACCTCGCCACCGTGGTGCACGAGCTGGCCGTGGCTGCCCGCGGTCACGGGCGCGACGTCTCACGCGGCCTGAAGGCCAACAGCGAGCTGGCCGATCTCTTCGCCGACACGCTGGAGCCGCAGGTCGCCGCCCTCAACGACTTCGAGGTCATCTTCAACGCGCTGCGCGACAAGGGAGTCGATCTGAACCTCCTCGCGGACGCGATGAACGAAGGCGTACCGGTTTATGCCTCCGCCGAGGCACAGGCCCACCTTCGGTCCGCGCTCGAAGCGGTTGTCCCCTTCTCCAACAATCTGGCCGATCTCCTCATCCTCAACCGGCGCGACTGGGACCGGATGATGGACGCCGGCAACGTCGTTCTGACGACCCTCGCGGTTCGCCCACAGGGCCTCCGAAGTCTGGTGCATGGGCTGGGCGACTACGTCGAGAGCCTCGGCGGCGACCCGTGCAACCGATTCTTCGCGAACGTGCCCTCGGTCGATAGCCCGGTGGATCCCCGCGCAGTGGTGGTCGGCGTCAGCGGGACGAATCTCCAGCAAACGAGGGAGTGCAACCATCTGGACGACGGCAGCGCCTCGGCTCCGTTCGCCGCTTTCGAGGGTGAGGGCGGCTCAGAAGGCAGCGATGAAGGTGGCGGTGCCGATCCCCTCAATCCGGTGATCGCGGAGTTCTGCGCCGCGACGGTGGGAGTTGGCCCGCCGTTCGACGAGATCCGCGCAAGGATGGGGTGCCCTGTCTGATGCGCACCCGGTTCTCCAAGTCGACGTTGGTGAAGGTGGTGGTGTTCACCGTCGTGTCGATCATCTTCACGGTCGGCCTCGGCCTGAAGATCGGCAACCTCCGCCTGTTCTCCGACGAATACCGGCTGGAAGCAGAGTTCACCGACGCCAACGGCATCTTCAAGGGCGACGCGGTGAAGCTCGCGGGCGTCGACGTCGGCCGGGTGCTGGGGGCGAAGATCGAAAAGGGCAAGGCCATCGTCGAGTTCACCGTGGAAAGAGATGTCAAGCTGCCGCGCGCGGACAGCCTGGTCGGGATGCGGTGGCGGAACGTCCTCGGTCAGCGGTTCCTCTACATCTATCCCGGGGCGGGGACCCAGCCGGTGCTCCACACCGCCGCGGCACAGGGCGATAGACAGACCGGCTTCTACCAGGAAGGAGACCGGATCCCGGAGTCACAAACGGTTGAAGCCGGAGACCTGAACGAGTTCCTGAACAGCCTCGGCCCCATCCTCCGTTCGATCGATCCAGACAAGGCGAACGCGTTCCTCGACGCCATGAATCAGGCGCTCGGCGGCAACGAGATCGTCGTGCGCCAGCTGTTGGCCCAGGGGGGCATCTTCGCTCGGCGCCTCGGCGACATGGACGAACAGATCAAGACCTTCATCAGCTCCTCGGACGTCGTGGTCACCACGTACGCCAACCAGAGCGAGGCCCTCGACCAGGTCCTCGACCACCTGGATGTTCTCGGCGGAAGCCTGGAGAGCATGGTCGGCGACATCGAATCCCTGGTGGTGAACTTCGCGGACGTGCAGCAGCTGCTGTATCAGTTGCTGAGGCGGAACCGCAGCAACATCGACGTCAGCCTTCAGTCGCTGAACGCCGTGTTGGGGACCTTGGCGCAACACCGCCGGCAGCTCGAGCACACGCTGTGCAGCCTCCCCGCCGGCATCTCGCCGTACTTCCAGACCACCAGCTGGGGCGAGTTCTTCAACGTGAGGATCACCGCCGTCGTGTTGAAAGACCGTGACGGCAACATCGTGGGGAACCCGATCACCGAGCAACCCGGTCAGCGCGCCAGCCGCGCGGTCCCGCCGTACGTCGGCTGTGGCAGGTTCTGGCCGAGCGGCCCCGGTGGCGGCGGCGGCGGCGGCGGAGGCGACGACGACGACAACGGCGACGCCAGCGCGCTGGGCGCCGTGCCGGGCACCTTCGAGGCGTTCATGGGATCGGTGATGAATGGCTAGAAAGCGCGGCGGCGGTCTGGAGAAGTCGTTCCTCGAGCGGAACCACCGCGTCATCGGGGCGATCGCGCTCGTCATCATCATCGTTGGCACCGCGATCTCGCTCTTGCTGACAGGCGGCGTGTTCGCCCGGACATACAAGGTCACTGCGCTGTTCCGGGACGCCGCTGGCATTCAACCGGACGACAAGGTCCGGGTCGCGGGCCTGGAGGCCGGGCGGGTGAAGGGCGTGAGGATTCAGGGAGGCATCGTCGCCATCGACCTCGGGGTCAACCGGGGCGTGGAGCTCACGAAGGACACTCGGGCCGAGGTCGTCGTCGAGACTCTTCTCGGTAAGCGGGCGGTAAACCTCATCACCGACTTCGCGCCACGGAGTCTCGCCCAGAACGTTGGGGAGCAGGAGTTGCTTCAGGACGGCGACACCATCCCGCTCAGCCGAACGACCACGCCAATCGACATCGTTGAGCTGAACGACATCTCGGTAAAGCTCGCCGAGGAGTCGGACCCGGTCGCGCTGAACGAGTTCCTGAAGGACCTGAGTCAGATCACCGCCGGCAAGCAGCAGGATGTCCGGCGCCTGGTCACGGGGCTTCGGGACGTCCTGCGCGCCGTCGACTCCCGGAAGGAGCAGCTGTCGCGGCTGATCAGCTCGCTGCGAGTGCTGTTCACGACGCTCGGTGAGCGACGGGAGAGTCTGGTCTCGTTCATTGACAGCTTCCGGAACGTCTTCAACCGTCTTTCCCTGCGGCAACGCGAGCTCACCACGTTGCTTCAGGCGACCGACGCGGCCGCTCACGAAACCGCCAACCTGGTTGGTCGAAACCGCCCGGTCTTGGACGCCACACTCAACAACCTTCGCGTGGTGATGGAGACGCTCGGGCGACATCAGTTGGACCTCGCCGCGATTGTTTCCTACCTCGAGGACTCGGTTCAGGGCTACCAGAGCGTCGGCCACACCGGCGGGACTTGCGGAGACACCGACAGCTTCAACTGCAACCCCGGCCGGCAGAATCAGTGGGCGAACATCTTCGTCCAATCACTCGGGCCAGTCGGAGTTGACCAGCTCATCGGCAAGTGTGGTCTGGTCGATCAGCTCTTCGACCAGATCACCGGAGCCGACTGCAACCTGTCGTCCGAAGGACTGTCGGGCTTTCAGGCGCAGAGTCCAGACGTCTCGGGTAGCGGCCTCCTTCCGCCAATCCAACCTCCGGGCCTGCCGAACCTTCCGAACCTTCCCAACGTTCCCGGGCTGCCGAACCTGCCGACCGGCCCGAATCTGCCGACCGATGGAGGGGTGAACCTCCCCGCGAGCACGCCGGGACTGCGACCGAATCCGTTCGCGCCGATGCCCAACCACGTCGGCGACATCATCATCTCGGCGCTATACGGGTGGGAGGCGAAATCGCCATGATCCGGGCCAAGGCCGTCGCGCTTTCGCTGGTCGGCGCGCTGCTCCTTTCCGGCTGCGCGTTCGGCGGCAGCGAGGCCGCGCCGACGTACAAGGCGAACTTCCAGCGAGCCATCCAGGTCTTCCCGGCCGTCAAGGTCCGCATCCTCGGTGTGGCGGTCGGGCACGTCATCCGCGTCAAGAACATCCGCGACTTCGTGCAGGTCGAGTTCGAGATCACCGATCCCGCGGTGAAGCTCCCGGCGAACGTCCAGGCCGCCGTCCTGCCGCAGTCGTTGTTGGGAGAGCGATCCATCCAGCTGATCCCGGCATACCAGGGCGGCCCGGTGTTCCCACATGGAGGGACGATCCCGATCAGCAGGACCGCCGTGCCGGCCGAGCCTGACGAGGTTCTCCGGTCGCTTCAGGACTACCTGGGCCGGCTGGACCCGAAGGTCGTGACGAAGTTCGTCGAGAACGCCGCCGGAGCGCTCGAGGGAAACGGTGCCGCGTTCAATCAGACGATCCGGAGCGCCGCGAACGTGTTCCGCGTGTTGAATGCCAAGCGAGACGACTTGGCAGAGCTCTTCGTCCAGTTGAACAACCTCACCCTCGCGCTTTCCACGCGCCAGCAGGCGATGGGCGAGCTGATTCGGTCGTACAACGCCGTGGTTGGGACCATCACCAGGAACCGCCGGGCCCTCGAAGGAACCATCGACGGACTCAGGGACGCCGCCGTCCAGCTAGCTTCGCTCCTGGATTCCCACCACAACTCGATTCGGCAGTCGGTCCAGAACCTGACTCGGACCGGCCGGACGCTCGGGCGGGCCGAGAACGCGTTCAACCTGGCCCTCACCAGCAAGTGGGCCAAGAGCCTCTTCATCTCCGCCATGCCCGGCAATGCCGTCGACTGGGACCACAAGTGGCTGAGGTTGCAGAACCAGGGAGAGCATCTGGGGGATCTCATCACGGCGCGTATACGCCAGCGCCTCCAGGACCTCTGCGCATCGATGCCTGGGCCGCCGCCGTGCGCCAGCTCCGGCTTCTGGACGGCCGAGGTCTCGAGCTTGTTCGCCCCACCCGAGTCGTCCGTGTCAGTCCCGGGGGTCGGCGAGCTTCTCCCGGCCAAGGCGGAGGCTGAGATGAAGCAGGCGATCAACGAGGTTCCGCCGCTACGTGCATGGTTCGACGCGCGGGCGAAGGAGCAGGGAACGACCTTCGACGCGATCGTCGAGTCGCTGGTGCAGGGCATTATCACCAACACGTCCGGTTTGGCCTCGACGCAGCTGCCCCTCGTCCCATGAAGAAGCTCGTACTGCTGCTGACGGTGTCCGCGCTGGTGATCTCCAGTTGCGGCGGCGCGGATGGTCCGCTCACCGTGACCGCAAGCTTCGACGACGTGGCGGACCTCGCCCCGAGCGCCCCGGTGATGATGTCCGACATCCACGTCGGCAAGGTCACGAACATCGAACTGAAGAACAACCGGGCCTTCATCACCATGGAGGTCGAACGTGAGGCCCGAGTCCCCAGAGACGTGGTCGCCCGGGCCCGCAGGACGAGCCTCCTCGGCGAACGAATCATCGACTTCGAGATCCCCGAGGCCCTTCCTGCGAACGCCCCGCTGCTGCAGGATGGCCAGCACATCGCCAACTCGGTCGTGCGTCCCGACCTCGAAGACCTGGTCGTCGAGGGCACACAGGTCCTGTCGCCGATCTCGGCGAGCGAGGTCGCCACGCTAGTCGACGAGGGCGCCCGCGGGTTCGGCGGCCGAGGGCCGGAGCTGCGGAGCCTGCTGCGCAGTTTCCGAAAGATTGTCGGTGCCTTCTCGGAGGAGACGGGCACCATCGAGAACATCGTCAACTCGGCCAATCAGCTCAACACAACGATCGCGGCAGAGGCCGACGCGCACGGCCTGGCCGTTCAGAACACCGAGCGCGCGCTCCGGGTGCTTCGGGAAGAGAGCGACCGCCTGGAAAGTGCGATCCGCGCGCTCAACCGGCTGGCCGTTGGCGGCGGCTCCCTGATGCGGGCGCACTTCGACGACATGAACCGCTTCTTCCCGCAGATGCGGTCGATTCTCGGGGCGGTGCGGAGCGAGCTCGGATCGCTGGTGCGCTTCCTCTACTGGAACATCCTGCACAACCGGAACACGCAGATGGTCGAGTACGGCGAGTTCAACCAGGTCCTCCAGGAGTTCATCATCTGTGGATTCAACGAGTCGCCGGAGCCCGCGAGGACCTGCACTCCCGGTACAGCCCAAGGACCCAGCGATAAGGGTGGAGCCTAGCGATGCTCGATAAACTTCGCTCCTCCGCCGGCAACGCCAGGGCCGCCGTGGGCAAGTGGCTGCGAAGCGAACGGCGGCTGCGAATCGGCCAGGCGCCGTGGATCCGGAAGCGGGCAGCCGGGCAGTGGTATTTCGGCCGGCGAACCACCATCAACCTGATCGCGTTCTTCGCCGCGGCGTTCCTCCTGATCTTCCTGACGGCGACGTTGTACGTGATCCCGAAGGGAGGCGGGCGAACGATTCACGCCCACTTCGTCGACGCCGGCGGAATCCAGCCGAGGAACGACGTGACGATTCTCGGCGTTCCCGCCGGCGCGGTCCGAGAAGCTGTCTTGCTTCCGAACGGCCTGGTCCGCGTGACTGCCGATCTGGAGCCCGGGTTCGTCGTCACCGAGGGGGCCAAGGCGGAGATCAACCGCCGAAGCCCCATCGGTGACCTCACGCTCGAGTTCATTCCGGGCACCGGCCCGCCGCTTCCCAACGAAGCCGTTATCGGACCGCGGTTCACCACGCCGCCGCCGGATGCCGAGCGCGCCATCGAGACCCTCGCCGACGTCCTCCATGCCGTCCCGTCGGACGACCTGAGAAAGCTGGTGACCGAGCTGGCGATTGCACTCCGTGGACGAGGGCGGGACCTTGCGTCGCTCTCCGTGACCACCGCGGACTTTCCGGAACGGCTCTTGGAGATCAAGGCAGAGCTGAGGTCGTTGATCGTCAATGGTCCCAAGGTCACGGGCGTCCTCGCGGACAACGCGAACGCGTTCGCGGACGACCTGGCGCAGACCGCGCAGCTTGCGGACATCCTTCGCGACCGGAGGTTCGACCTGGTGGACCTGTCGCGCCAGGGCGACCGGTTCCTGCGCGTTGCGGACAGGCTGCTGGCCGCGGAGAAGTCGAACCTGGCGTGCTTCATCGCCGACATGGGGAACCTCAACGTGATGCTGGCCGAGGCACAACTGCGACAGGGCACCCTGGCGGCGGCCATCGACCTCAACCGCTTCTTCTTCGGGGCCGTGGTACAGGCCGTACGGTTCGCCCCCAACGACCAGCACGAGTGGTTCCGCGTTTTCCTCGAGGACGCGACCGGCCACGCCAGGAGATATCGCCGGCCCGCTCCGGACGTCTACGCGGGACACGCGTGTCGCTCGATTTACGGACCCGGTGTGGGGCCGGGCGGGCAGCCGGGGCCGGTGTGGCTGGCGCGAGGTTCGGATCTCGTCCGGGGCGGTAGCGGCGGCGGCAACGGCAGCGGGAACGGCGACGACGACTGACGCCTGATCCACCCGGCCGTGCCGTAATCTGGCCGGGTCGTGCAGACCGAGTCCGCTGCTCCCGTGAAGGGCGCGAAGCGCTCCAGCCTGTTTTCGCTCCGAGGAATCCGCGGAGTCGGGCGCTCGCCGTATCTTCCGTGGATCGTGGCAGGGGTCGCCATCGGCCTGGCGATCCTCTTCTTCTTTCTGTGGCGCGGTGAGGCCGGCGAGGAGGGACGGCGAGAGGAAGTCGCCGTGGCCGCCAACGACTTCTTGATTGCGCTGACCAACTTCAGTGGGGAGACGATCGATCAGGACGTCGCCGAGATCGAGGCGTTCGCGGTCGGCGACTTCGCGGAACAGGTCCGGACGTTCTTCAACCCGCGGGCGAAGCAAGCGCTGAGCCGGGCAAGGGCCCGAAGCGTCGGGCGCGTCCAGCGCCTCTACGTCCAGTCCGTGGGAGAAGACACGGCATCGGCGTTCGGTGTGGTCAATGAAACGGTCACGAACCGGGCGCAGCGCACTCCGAGACAGGAAGTTCTGCGCATCGAGATCGACATGATCGAGACCACCGGTGGGTGGAAGGTCAACCGAGTCAACATCCTTCAGTCGCCCGGAGGAACGGGCCAGCTCGGCGGCCCCTGAGCCGATGCAGACCACGGAGCGGGCGGCGGGCGGCGAGCGCGTTCGAGCCGCCATCGTCCGCGCCCGAGGACTCCGAAAGGTCTACCGGAACGGCAGCGAGGTCGAGGCGCTCAAGCGAATCGACGTGGAGATCCCCCGCGGAGAGCTTCTGGCCATCATAGGGCCGTCCGGCTCGGGCAAGACCACGTTGCTCAACTGTCTGTCGGGACTGGAGCGTATCGACGAGGGCGAGGTTCTCGTCGACGGGGCGAACCTGACCGCGCTCTCGGACGACGCCCGCACGGAGTACCGGGCGCGGAACATGGGGTTCGTGTTCCAGGCCTTCAACCTTCTGCCGGTTCTGTCCGCGGTCGAGAACGTCGAGATCCCAATGCTCCTGGTCGGCGCCTCCGGCAAGGCCGCAAGGGCCCGCGGGCTGGAGACGCTGGAGCAGGTGGGTCTGGGAGGCCGCGCCAACCACCGGCCGGACCAGCTCTCGGGAGGTGAGCAGCAGCGGGTGGCGATCGCCCGGGCCCTCGTTCACCGCCCGGCGGTGGTGTGGGCCGACGAACCGACCGGGAACCTGGATTCGGAATCCACCCAGGCAATCCTG
>DATABA010000151.1:0-9548 GCA_036259835.1 Actinomycetota bacterium | reverse complement strand
AGATCAGCGAGGACGATGACCGCCAGCGGTTGTCGGCTTTCCGTGATTCGCGCCGCTGAGCGGCATGGAACCCGCGTTACTCCCCATTTCGCTGGGTGATGTGGAACTGTCGCTTGATCTCTTCGAACTCTTCTGGTTGGTACTGGCTCTGCTTCTGGTAGAACCCTCGCCGGCTGATGGAGTACTTCCCCTGAAGGTAGAGGTCTGCCAGCGTCTCGGCAGTCTTCAACGCCAACAGGTTCGGGTTGAGGATCGGGAGATCTCCGTATTCGCCGGTGTCTCGGATCTGCTTCTCGAGGCAGCCACCGATGATTGTGCACCCGAGAATCGCGACCTCTGACCCGTCCTCTTCCATTGCTCGAACGCACATGTCGGCCGCGTCTTTCGCCACTGATGCCGGGTCGTTCACCATGTCGACCACCCACCAGTCGATGCAGCGCACGCCGCGGCAATTTCCGGCTCCATACAACCGAACCATGTCTTCGAGATAGGGCAGTGCTTTTCGGTGATCGGTCACGACGGTGAAGTCATGGCCGAAGTAGCTCGCCATGTTCATCGCTGCCTCGAGTGGGCCGACGACTGGAATGTCCACGAGCTCGCGCGCAACGCGAACGCCGGGGTCGTAGCAGCACCCGACGACAACTGAGTGGTAGCCCTCTCGCTCGAGCTCCATGACTCGCTCGAAGACCGCCGCCTCCATCAGGTGCTTCGGCCAGTAGTAGTCGATGTTTCGCGGAGCGTCCTTCATGTGGATGATGTCGACGTGGGTCCCCTCGGACACGTAGGGGATGAGTGTTTCGCGAATGAGGTCGTCGTAGATCTCGGTCCCGAACGGGTTGATGAACGCGATCTGCCTGTCCACCGGCTCTCCTTCCTTTCTATGGCGCCGAGGTCACGGGCACCAGCGCCCCGACGCTATCAGGCTGTGCCGCGGCGGTTCATCGTGGAACTGTCCCAACGACTCCGGGGTACCATTGTGGCGCCTCGACAAGGCGAGGGGGGCCATGGGGCGACTGGACGATCGCGTTGCGATCATCACCGGAGCCGGCTCCGGTATCGGTAAAGCTACCGCCGAGCTCTTCGGCGCCGAGGGCGCCGCGGTGAGCGTGGTCGACGTTCGTGGCGACGCCGCGGAAGCAGTGGCCGACGGGATTCGATCCGCCGGTGCCAGGGCCATCGGCATTTCCGCGGACGTCTCGAATCCTTCGGACGCCGAGCGTCTGGTTGAGGAAACCATGAGCGCCTTCGGGGCAGTTCATGTTCTGCACAGCAACGCAGCGGTTCTCATCCCCGGCAGTGTCACGTCCCTTTCGATCGAAGACTGGAACCGGACGCTCGCGGTGAATTTGACCGGGGCTTTCCTCTGTTCAAAGTTCGCCATCCCGCGAATCATCGCGAGCGGCGGCGGGTCGGTGATCATCACGGCTTCCACGGACGGCATCGTGGGGGAACCACAGACCGCCGCTTACTGCGCCAGCAAGGGTGGCCTCGTGCTCCTGACGAAGCAGATGGCCCTCGACTACGCGCGCGACGGGGTCAGGGTGAACTGTCTGTGTCCAGGGTGGATCGACACCCCGTTCAACGATCCGTTCATCGACGCCATCGGCGGTCGCGAAGGCCTGGGCCCACTAATCGACACGTTCGTCCCGCTTGGACGGCAGGGCCGCCCGGACGAGGTCGCGCGTGCGGCGCTCTTCCTCGCATCGGACGATGCCTCGCTCGTGACCGGGCACGCCTTGGTCGTCGACGCGGGGCTGACAGCGCAATGAAGGCTTCTTCCTCCGGGCTCGAACGCCTGGTTCGCATCCGGCCGGGATCGCCCGAGAGTCGCCGGCTCCTGGAATTCGGACTCGATGCGCTGCTCGACGCCGTCGACGCAGACGATGCATTGGTCGCCCTTGTTCCGTCAGACGGTCCGCCGCAGGTGCGAGTGACGCCCGGACTTCCGTTTCCGTCTGAGGCGGATATGCGAGACGCGGCCCACCGCGCGGTTGATGGCGACGGCGGGCTTCAAATGGAAGGAGCGAAGCACCCCCTCGCCACTGTCGCGTCCGACGTGGGCGACGGGACGGTTGTCCTCGCCGCCGCAGACGTCGGCGAGATGGACGAGGCGGGCGTGTTTCGGACTGGAGCGCTTCCCGTGGTTCTCGGAATGGCGCGGGCATGCCTCCTGGAACGTGAGCGCCGCAGGGAGGCCGCGGTCGACCGCCTCAACGCCACGACCGACCGAGTTGCTTCGTCGCTCGACCCACGCGAAGTGCTCCCCGAGATCGTCGCCGATGCCGTCGACCTCCTGGCTGCCGACAGCGGGGACATCGTGCTTCGTGACGACGGAGCGGACCTCCTCCGGGTCGTCGCCGTGGCGAACTTTCCTCCGGACATGGTGGGGTTCGAGCTCCGGATCGGTGAGGGCGTCTCCTCACGCGCAATGGCGAGCCGCCGTCCGATCATCGTTTCGGACTATCAGCGATACCGGCACCGCATTCGACGGCTCGAGGGCTATGGCTTTCGCGCCGTGTTGTGTGCACCACTCATCGCCAGAGGTGACCCGATAGGGGCGATCAACGTCCACGCCGCCGACGCGACCAGAATCTTTGGGCAGCGCGATGCCAGGCTCTTGATGGCGTTCGCCAACCACGCCGCCATCGCTATCGACAACGCGAGGCGATATCAGAACGAGGCCCGACTGGCGCGTGAGCTCTCCACGGCGAACGAGCAGCTGGCGCGGTCGTTGACGTTGCAGCAACGCCTGGTGGATCAGGTCCTTCGGGATAGAGGTGCCGCGGCCATCGTCGAAGAGCTTGCGACGCTTCTGGATCGGCCGGTTGCAGTCCAGGACCACCTGCTTCGGGTGATCGCCGGGGCGTCGCCTGGCGATGGAGACGTGTGGAGGCGCCTCCCGCTTCCGCGGGACCCCGAACTTCGGCCTGCGGTTCAGACGTTTCTCGATGAGCTGGCGGCATCAGGGCGGGCCGCGCCCGCTCCGGAGCTGGACGGGATGGGGCGACTGGTCGCGCCGGTACGCGTCGGTGCCGACGAAGTTGCCGGCTATCTCGTACTCCCATCTCAGAAGAACCTTTCGGCTCTAGATCGGACGCTGATCGAGGTAGCGGGGACTGGGGTGGCGCTGGAACTGGCGAAAGTTCGACGCCAGGCGGAAATCGAGCATCGGGTTCGGGGAGACCTGGTCATGGATCTCGTCACGGGGGGCTTCTCGAGCGCGGAAGCCATCGGTGCACGCGCCGCCCACCTCGGCTACGACCTGTCCTTGCCGCGTCACGTCATCGTCTTCGAGCTCGATCATGCCGAAGCGGGCACACGGGCAGGTTCCCAGATCGACCTGCTTACGGTGGAGCGGCGGTTCTTCGAGACCGTTCACGCGGTGGCGGCGGCGTGGAGTCCGGCCACCATGGCTGGACGACAGGGAAACATGGTCATTGTGCTCGCGCCGGAACGTTCTTCGCCCGACGGAGACAACGGACGAGGGCCGCGGGCGTTGGTTCAGCGCGCGAAGGTAGCGATGGGTGAGAATCTTCCGGGCGTCTCGGTCGCCGCGGCCATCAGCGAGCGGTGTTCCTCTCTCAGCGACTATCAGGCTGCCTTTCGTTTGGCGGAGAAGTCGCTGGCCGCTCTGCGTAGGCTGGGCCGAACGGGATTCGTGGTCGACGCCCGAGATGCGGGGATTCATCGCCTGATCCTTTCGGCTGCGTTCCCCGAGGAGCTCCGCGAATTCGCGCGTCGAACGCTGGCGCCACTCCTGGACGACGGCGATCACCGCCGGGATTTGATTTCGACGCTCCGGACGTACGTGGACACGGGTTTCAACCAGCGCGAGACGGCTCGCCGGAGCTACGTGCACGTGAACACGGTGGCCTACCGGCTGAGGCGAATCTCCTCGCTCCTCGGCGTGGACTTCTCGAGCGCTGAGTCGCTTCTCGATCTGGCGTTCGCCCTTCGGATCGCTGACCTCGAGGGTTTGTTCGAATCTCACAAAGAGATCGCCCGGGGTTCGTGACGCCGTCCCATTGAGCGTTCGGGCCGAGCGGCGTACGGTTCGGCCCGAGTCCGGCCAACCGTTGCGGGAGGAGTCTCATGGACACGTCCGTCAGCGCACCTGCCAGGCCTGGTCAGCTCTTCAGTCGTGAGTCGTCCGGCTTCGTCCGGGTGGGGACGCCATGGCGAATGCTGTTGTTGAACGTGGCCAACATCGGCGTCGCCTACATCATGTTCACGTACTGGCTGCACCCGGCGATCTTTCCGAAGAGCAACCTCCTGATCGCCATCCCGGTCGCCCTTGCGTTGGCGATCCCCTTCAACCTGCTGTACGGGATGTTCGCGTCGATCATGCCGAGGACCGGTAGTGAGTACGTCTACTTGAGCCGGACGTTCCACCCGGTGGTCGGGTTCATGGCCAGTTTCGCCGCCGCGACCAGTCAGGCGTTCTGGGTCGGCGTCGGCGGATACTGGATCTCGAGCTACGTCCTCGGTCCACTGATGTCCTCGTATGGAGTGATCAGTGGCAACGGAACCATCGCCGCAATCGGCGAGTGGGCGAGCGATCCGGGGAATGCCTTCTTCCTCGCCGCGGCGTTCGTCCTGGCCATGGCCGCGCTCAACTGGTTCGGCCTTCGCGCCTATCTCAGGTTCCAGGACATCAACTGGGTCATCGGAGCGATCACCGGCGTTCTGCTACTGATCATCCTGTTCGGGTCGAGCAACCAGACGTTTCAGGGGAACTGGGATCAGTACGCCGCGACGGCAGAAGTCCCGACCTATCAGCAAACGATCAACTCCGCTCGACAGGGAGGGATGCCAACCGGCTTCAGCTGGTTCGAGACGCTCGGCATCCTGCCGATCATCTGGCTGATCGCCTGGGCATCGACGTACGTTGGAGCCGAGGTCAGAACCCCGGCAAAGACCCAGTTGAGGGCGACGGTCGGCGGCGTCATTCTGTACGCCGCAATCGCCTGGGTCCTGATGCTCGCGATCACTCGCTCGGCGTCGCTCGACTTCAACCAGGCCCTCGCGTGGCTGAGCTTCAACCCGCCCGCGCAAGGCAACGTGGAGGCCTACCCCGTCTTCATGCTCTACGCGGGGGTACTGACCCAGAACATCCTGGTGTTCCTCGCCATCGCGGTGGGGCTGGTGTTGTGGAGCTACTTCTGGATTCCGTCCGCGATGATCATTTCCACTCGCGCCATGTTCTCGTGGTCGTTCGACCGGCTGGCGCCCGAAAAGCTCTCAGCCGTCCACCCGCGGCACCACTCTCCGTACGTGGCGATCTCAGTGGTCACAGTGATCGCACTGGCGTTCCTGTTCATGTACTACAAGGAGTACGTGAACGTGCTGGCCCCGGCGTTGGCGTACTACGTCGTGTTCTTCCTGGTTTCGCTGTGCGGGGTGGTGTTCCCATACATGAAGCGGACGCGTCCGCTTTGGGAGAACAGCTCGGTCAACTGGCGATTCGCCGGAATCCCGGTGATGACGCTCTGCGGGATCGTCGGATTGTTCTACTTCGGATTCTCGCTCTACCTCATGCTGTTCAACGAGGCGCTGGGAGCCGGCCTCGCGCTGAACAGCCCGACGCAGCGGATCGTGACCGGCCTGCAGTTCGCCGTGCCGTTCCTGGTGTTCTGGGGGATCAGGGCGTACCGGAAGCGCCAGGGAATCCCGATCGACGCGACGTTGCGGGAGATCCCCCCGGAGTAGAAGCGAGAGAGCGCCGAGTTGTCGACCGGGGGCCGTCGATGCGGTCCCCGGTCGATACCCACTCCGAGTGATGTGAGATGGCAAGCGAGATCACGATTTTCTATGCGGCCGACCTCCACGGCTCAGACAGGTGCTTCAAGAAGTGGCTCAACGCCGGCTCGCACTACGGTGCCGACGTCTCAGTCATCGGGGGAGATCTCACGGGGAAGGTGCTCGTGCCGGTGTACCCGGCGCCGAATGGCGGCGAGCGATGGACGGCAACCTGGAACGGCCGCAGGGTCGACCTGGAGACGCGTTCGGAGGTCGAGGAGTTCACCCGGAACATCCGCGAGGAGGGGGCGTACGCCTACGTCACCACGCCGGACGAGGTCCAGGAGATACAGGCGTCTATCGAGAAGGAGCGTGAGGTGTTCGTCCGCCTGAAGGCGTCGGCGCTGGAAGAGTGGATCAGATGGGCTGATGAGCGGCTCCCCGGCAAGGGGGTGCGGGGGCTCATCATGCCCGGCAACGACGACAACCGTGAGCTCGATGAGCTGCTTGAGAGCTCGCGGTCGCTGGAGAACGTTCACGGCACGACGGTGGAGCTTGCACCCGGCATCTTCATGGCCTCGTATGGCGAGTCGACCCCCACTCCGTGGAACACGCCAAGGGAAATTGCCGACGAGGATCTCGGAGAACGAGTCGCCGAAGTCACCGCTGACATCCCGGATGACACCGTAGCCATCTGGAACGTTCACAATCCTCCGCACGACACCGAGATCGACAAGGCTCCGAAGATCGACGAGGAACTGCGCGTGAAGTACGACTCTTCGGGTGCACCGATCATGGTTCCGGTCGGGAGCACCTCAGTGCGGCGGCTGATCGAGGAGCGGCAGCCGACCGTTGCCCTGCACGGGCACATCCACGAAGGGCGAGGCCGATACAAGCTCGGCAAGACCGTCGGGTTCAACCCGGGAAGCGTCTACTCCGAGGGGACGCTCCAGGGCGTCCTGATCCGAGTTTCTTCGAAGCGGGGCGTTCGGAGCTACACGTTCACGAGCGGCTGAGGAGGGAGACATGTCGGGCAAGGTCGTGATCGTCGGCGCCGGGGTGGTCGGAGCCTCCACCGCGTACTTCCTCGCTCAACGCGGCTTCGACGTCGAGGTCATCGAGGGACGGGAGCCGGCGTGGGGAGCGTCCGGTCGCAACCCGGGGTTCGTGTGGCTCCACATGCGGGCCGAGGGAACGCAGATGGAGCTGGCCCTGGCCGGCCGACGCCTCTACGACCAGTTGATCCAGGAGCTGGACGACTTCGAGTTCCGCCCGAGCGGCGGAATGATCTACTTCTTCGAGCATCAGGCGGACCTGTTTCCAGCGTTCGTCCAGAACCGCGTCGCGGCAGGTCTCCCTATGGAACTTCTTGACGCCGCGGCGGCGAGGGAGGTGTGCGAAGTGTTGCCGCCTTCCATCGCCGGGGCGACGTACAACCCACTGGACGCGCACGTTCATCCGACGCGTCTGGTCGAGGCGCTCTCCGCAGCAGCGCAGCGCGCCGGAGCGAGATTCACGCACGCGACCCCGGTGGCCGAGCTCGACGTCTCCGACGGCCGGTGTCGCGGCGTGGTGACCGCGGACGGTCGTTCAGAGGCGGACATCGTTGTCCTTGCCGGCGGCGTGTGGACAGGCCGGTTGCTAGAACCGCACGGCCTGCGGATTCCGCTCGTCCCGATGCGGCTTCAGGTCATGGAGACCGAACCGGCGGACGTGCGATTCCGTCCGATCCTGTACGGCCCAACCGCCATCAAGCAGTACGACTTCACCAAGCAGCTTCCGGGCTACTCTGCGGATGACTTCACGCACCCGCTGGAGGCGACGGTCCCGGGCGTCGAGCTCCTCGAGTTGGTGGCTCAGCGACGGGACGGGAGGGTGTTGCTCGGATGCCCCATGGACTTCCCCGACTTCGATGACCGGACGACGGTTGCCGGCATCGGTTTGACGCTGGCGGTGCTCTCCGACCATCTCCCGTTCATTCGGTCACTTCCGTTGGCTCGCTCCTGGGCGGGGCTTCTCCCCGAGACGCCCGATGCCTTGCCGATCCTCGGACCGGTGGAGGGCCTCGACGGGCTGGTGCTGGCTACCGGTCACGTCTTCGGGATGTCTGGCGGGGCCATAAGCGGCAAGCTACTGGCCCAGCATCTGGCGGGAGAGCCGACCGACCTGGACCTTTCGCCGTTCCGATTCGAGCGTGAGTCGCTGGGCGAGCTTGCCGCCGCTCACCGGCGGTGGTAGGTCAGCGAACCTCTTCGGGCTCCTGATACCACCGAACGCGCTCGCCGATGGTTGCGCGGGCCTTCCATCGAAAGCTCTTCGAACACTCGTGAAGCGCTTTCATCATCTGCGCGGCTCTCTCCCTGGCGAGGCCGAGGTCCGGGCCCGTGTCGGACGGAACCGATCCCCACTTCCCGTCCAGCATTTCCAGGTTGCGGGTCACGGTTCGCCACCATCCCCAGTCCTCGGCACAGACGGATAGAACCCGTTCCAGCTCGATCCCAGGCGATGCGTTGGACTGTCGTTCCACGACCGGATGATCCGCGAGCAACGCGGCAACATCGACCGCGTCTCGGTCCGTGAGTTCGGCGATCTGTAGTTTGGACAGGAGAAGGTCGGCCAGCGGGAGCGTCACCTCGTCCATGAGCAGCCGGTCGCGGAAGTGCAGCGTGTGGCACATCTCGAGCCGGTCGAGAAAGACGTCCACGCGGCGTTCGTGCACGGGATCGAAAAACAGGAGACGAGTCGCGCCCGACAGCTTGTTGAACCGAACGTGGGGCTCGTATCCCTCGCTGCCGAGCAGGTCAGCGATCTCCCGGCTGCTGTCGCGAATTCCTGTCAGGTCCAGGTCGTGATACGTCCGAGGCGGACTCGCCAGGCGAACGGATGGAGCGCGCACAGCGACGGCGATCCCGCCGATGAGCCGCAGCGGGACGCCTCGTGCGTCTGCTCGCTCCAGGACGCGGAGCCCCTCCGCGACGGGGTCGTCCAGGATCGCTGACGGCGACGCCGCCGCCGGCGTGCTCACCCGCGGAACTCCTCGTCTCGTTCGAACCAGTCCTTCAGGTGGAAGCGATCACGCGTGTCGATGCAGACCCGCTTCCAGATGACGTACTCCTCCACGCCGGCCATTCCGAGCTCCCGGCCCAAGCCGCTGTGATGCCGGCCGCCGAAGGACGTTTCGGTGTTGCGCACGTAGTGAGTGTTCACCCACACGTCGGAGACATCGAGGCGCCGAGCGATTCGAAGTGCCCGCGAGATGTCCTGCGACCACACGGATCCGCCCAGTCCGAACGGCGTGCCGTTCGCCGCGTCCACCGCCTCCTCCTCGGTCTTGAACCGGTGAACGGCCAAGACAGGGCCGAAGATCTCTTCTTGCGTAACCGGGCTTTCGATGGAGACGTCGACCAGCACCGTCGGCGAGAGGTACAGGCCCTCGCCCGACGCATCACCACCGAGCGCCGTCCGCGCTCCGTCACCGACGCCGAGCTCGATGTACCTCCGTGCCTTGTCGTATTGCTCCTTTGAAACCATCGGACCGATGAACGTCGTCGTGTCCAGCGGGTCGCCGATGGGAAGTGCCCGCGAACGTTCGATCAAACCCTCCACCACTTCGTCATGCACGGAATCCTCGACCAGCATTCGGGCGCACGCGGTGCAGGACTGCCCTCCGTACATGAACGCGCCGTACGAGAGCGCATCCAGACACCGGTCCAGATCGGCGTCGGCGAAGACGAGAGCCGGCGCCTTGCCGCCGCACTCGAGCGACACGCGGGCGAGCCGACGGGCGGCGAGCTCCATGATTCGCATCC
>DATABA010000150.1:0-47719 GCA_036259835.1 Actinomycetota bacterium | reverse complement strand
CGAAACACCAAGGCGTCCCCCTTCTGCTGGTCACTCCCGGAACGTTCATGAACCTGAGTGGACCCCCGATCGCGTCCGTGGCGAAGAAGCGAGGGATACCAGTGGAGCGCGTCGTCGCCTGCCACGACGACATCGACCTGGGCTTTGGAGCGCTCCGCATCAAGAAGGGCGGGAGCACGGCCGGTCATCACGGCCTCGACTCGATGGTTTCGGCGTTCCGGAGCGCAGATTTCTACCGCGTCCGGCTGGGCGTGGGGCGGCCGGCGGGCAGATGGGAAAACGTCGACTTCCTGCTGAACCCGTTCACGAAGCGTGAGCGCGAGGAGTTCTCCGCCGTCATTGCCGCGGCGGCCGATGCCGTGTTGTCGCTCCTCACCGATGGCCTGACGCTCACGCAGTCTCGGTACAATCAAAGCGGAATTCGCGGCTCGTAGGCCGAGGTTCCGTCGAACGAAATAGCTGGTCACAGGCCTGGTACGCGGTGCCAGGCCTCTTCGTGCTGTCCGGGGCGAAAGGATGAAAGAAGAAGTTCGGGAAGGTGACAGGCGACTTGCCGAGGTGTTGGACCGGGCCGCGAGCTCGGCTGCCTTCGAACGCCTGCTGGCGGCGCCCGGACCGATTCGAGTAGCGCGTGCCGACGCTGCGGCGCATCCGTTCGTCGCCGCGGTGCTGGCGCATGCGTTGCGCGCGCCCGTTCTGGTGCTTTCTCCGGATGGGCGCGCGTCGGAGCGGGTAGCCGCCGCCGCTGCCGCTTTCCTTGGGGACGAAGCGGTGCTTCGGTTCCCGTCGTGGGAAGCGCTTCCCTACGAGGGAATCAGCCCCGCTCCCCAGGTGGGCGGGGCGAGGACACGGGCCGCGTATCTGCTCCGGCGGGCAGATGGTCCGATGGTCGTCGCCGCTCCGGTGCTCGCGGCCCTCCACGGGGTGTTTCCATCCCTTGGAGACCACGAGCCGGTCACGATCGCCCGAGGTGCAACGGTCGCCCCGGACGTGCTTGCCGAGCATCTGGCCGATCTCGGATACACCCGTGTAGACGTGGTGGAACACCGCGGTGAGTTCGCCGTCCGAGGCGGCATTCTGGACTTCTTCCCCGCCACGGAGCGCCGTCCGATTCGAGCCGAGTTCTACGGGGACGAGGTGGAGTCGCTTCGGGAGTTCTCCCCGGCCACTCAGCTCTCCACGGCACGCGTCGAGCGGCGGGAGATCCATCCATGTCGCGAACTGCTTCTGACGGAGGACGTACGCCGCCGCGCCGACGAAGCTCTTCCGCGGTATCGAGGACAGTACCGAGCACTATTGGAGCGACTGGCGGGGGGGCTCGTCTTCGAAGGGATGGAGCAAGGGATGCCGCTCCTCTACGACGAGCTCCCCACCCTGGGCGATCTACTCCCCGACGGCGCTTGGGTCGTCCTGACCTCAGCCCGACAGACAGCATCCCGAGCCGAGCACATCGTTGATGAGGCGGAGGCCCTCGCCGAGGCGTCAGGTTGGCCGGGGCGGTCCGTCGTTCACGGACTCGAGGCGGCTCTACGCGGACGACGCCGCGTCGAGCTCTCGGAGTTCGCCGAGCCGGCGGCCATCGACCTTGGGCTTCAGGCTTGGGCTCAGCCGGGACGTCTAGATCCGATGGTGGATGCCGTCCGCGGTCTGCAGCAAGACCGGGCGAGGGTCGTCGTGGCTGCCGAGGGGAGGGGCAGTCTCGAACGAGCGATGGAGGTCCTCAGTGGCCGCGGCATCGCCGATGGCGTTCTGGGCTTGCGGGCGGACATCGCCGAGGGCTTCTCGTTTCGTCCGGAGCCGTCTTCGGCCATCCAGCTCGGCGTGGTCACCGAGGAAGATCTGTTTGGCGGCCGCAGCCATACTCGCGAAGCGCCGCGCATCGCGCCGCGCCGCTCCGACGCCGTTGCGGCCGAGCTCACCCCGGGTGATCTGGCCGTTCATCAAGTGCATGGCGTCGGTCGGTACATCGGGATGGTTCGGCGTGCCATCGGGGGGTCCGAACGCGACTACCTGCTCCTGGAATACGCCGCCGGCGACAAGCTCTACGTTCCCTCGGACCAGGTCGGCGTCATCGCGAAGTACGTCGGAGGAGAGGCGCCGCGCCTGCATCGCCTTGGGACGAACGACTGGCCGCGGGCGAAGGCCCGAGTTCGGCGCGCCGTCCGCGACATGGCAGGCGAACTCGTTCGGCTCTATTCCGTCCGAATGGGAGCGCCCGGCCATGCCTTTGGTTCCGACACGCCGTGGCAAGCGGAGCTCGAAGACGCGTTCCCCTTCGAGGAGACTCGTGACCAGCTGAGCACGATCGAAGAGGTCAAGCGGGACATGGAGAAACCGAAGCCCATGGACCGGTTGGTGTGCGGCGACGTCGGATACGGGAAGACCGAGATCGCCATTCGGGCCGCGTTCAAGGCGGTAATGGAAGCGAAACAGGTCGCGGTGTTGGTGCCGACGACGCTACTGGCCGAGCAGCACTTCGTGACGTTCTCCGAGCGGTTTGCGCCATTCCCCGTTCGGGTCGCCATGTTGTCCCGTTTCGTTCCGCCGCGGGAGCAGGATCAGATCTTGGAGGACACAGCGAACGGCAAGATCGACGTGCTCATCGGGACCCATCGTCTTCTCTCCGACGATGTGAAGTTCAAGGACCTCGGGCTGTTGGTCGTGGACGAGGAGCAGCGCTTCGGTGTCGTTCACAAGGAGCGTCTGAAGAAGCTGCGAACGTCGGTGGATGTGCTCACGATGACCGCCACGCCGATCCCGCGGACCCTTGAGATGGCGCTGGCCGGCATCCGTGAAATGAGTGTGGTCGACACGCCGCCCGAAGACCGGCAGCCCGTGTTGACGTATGTCGGGCCGTACGAAGAGGAAATGGCGCTCGCGGCGGTTCGCCGGGAGCTGCTCCGGGGCGGTCAGATCTTCTGGGTTCACAACCGTGTCGAGACCATCGAACGACGAGCCGGCGAACTTCGCGACAAGCTGCCGGACGCTCGAATCGTCGTGGCGCACGGCCAGATGGACGAGGAGCGACTGGAAAAGGTGATGCTGGGGTTCTGGAACCGCACGGCCGACGTGCTGGTGTGCACCACCATCATCGAGAGTGGCCTTGACGTCCCCAGCGCGAACACCCTCGTCGTGGAGCGAGCCGACCGGCTCGGGCTGGCTCAGCTGTATCAGCTTCGAGGGCGCGTGGGTCGGTCGGCCGAGCGGGCCTTTGCGTACCTGTTCTTTCCTCCGCAGGCGCAGCTCACCGACGAGGCGCACGAGCGGCTGGCCGCGATCAGCCGGTTTACCGCGCTCGGGTCGGGCTACCAGGTCGCGATGCGTGACCTCGAAATCCGAGGTGCGGGGAACCTCCTCGGGGCCGAACAGCACGGCCACATCGCTGCGGTCGGTTTCGACACGTATCTCCGGTTGCTTGGAGAAGCGGTCGCCGAGATGAAGGGCGAACCGATCGCCGAGGAAAGGGAGATTCGGATCGATCTGCCGGTGAAAGCGTTCATCCCGCCGGAGTGGCTCGGTCAAGAAGCGCTCCGGCTCGAGCTGTACCGGCGAATAGGAACAGCCAGAGACCACGAAGGGCTGGAAGCCGTCCGCGGGGAGGCGGAGGACCGGTTCGGGGCCCTGCCAGGACCCGTTCGAACGCTCGTTGCCGTGGCCTCCCTGAAGGTCACCGCCGCCCGGCTGGGCGTGGACGAGATCAGCACGTTCAGGAACCGGGTTCGGATACGACCCCTGCCGGAGGAAACCGGGACGGAATTGGCCGGAGAGACCGACGGTGCGTCGTACCACCGCGCGACCCAGACCTTGAACCTGGAACCGCCAGCGGGACTGGGAGGCGAGGCGCTCGCCCGGTGGGTCGAGGGGGTGCTTCTGGCCTCGCCCGAGCTCCGGCCGGCCGCGGAACCCGCGTCCGTATAATCGCGCCGCGGTCCCGGCCGTATCCGTCATGGACGACGAGGCCTTCCTCACCTACGTTCCCGATACCCCGGTCCCGTCCCATGCGGGCGGCGAGCGGTTGCTGGGCCTGCTTCGGGTGATGCATCGCCTGCGCGCCCCGGGCGGATGCCCGTGGGACCGAGAGCAAACGCACCAGTCGCTGGCCCGGCATCTCCTGGAAGAGGCCCACGAGGCACTCGAGGCCATCGACAGCGGCGATCCACATCGTCTGAAAGAGGAGCTCGGGGACCTGCTGCTCCAAGTGGTGTTCCACGCCGAGATGGCGCGGGAGGAAGGGACGTTCGACGTCGACGATGTCGCGCAGGGGATCCTCGAGAAGCTCATACGGAGGCATCCGCACGTCTTCGGGACCGTCGAGGTCGATTCCGCCTCCGAAGTGCTCGTCAACTGGGAGCGCATCAAGAGCGAGGAGAAGGGCGAGCATCCGGTCGACGAGGAGATCCCCGCGAGCCTCCCTGCCCTTGCCCGAGCCGCGAAGGTCCAGCGTCGCGCGGCTGGCTTCGGGTTCGACTGGCGAAGCGACACGGCGGCCTTCAACAAGGTTCGCGAGGAGCTGGGTGAGCTCGAAGAAGCGGCTCCGGATCGAGTCGAGGAGGAGCTCGGCGACGTCCTCTTCGCGGTGGCGGCACTGGCACGGCGCCTGAACGTGGACCCCGAGACGGCGCTTCGAAAGGCGATCCGGCGGTTTGGAGACCGGTTCGAGCGCATGCGTGAGAGCGCGAGGGCAGAAGGCCGGACGCTGGAAGACCTTTCAGACCAGGAACTCCTGGACCGGTTTCGAGCGGCCCGGTAACCCGAGCCACCACCCCCTCAACCTCGCCAAAATGCGAGGTCGTGGCCATAGAATCCTGGACACATGCCTGTCATCCAGCAGATTCGGGCCCGCGAAATCCTCGATTCACGCGGGAACCCAACGGTCGAGGTCGACGTCCTGCTGGCCGACGGCAGCCTTGGCCGCGCCGCCGTCCCGTCAGGCGCATCCACCGGGACTCACGAGGCGGTCGAGCTTCGCGATGGCGACGACACCCGTTTCGGCGGGAAAGGTGTTCGAAAGGCGTGCCGCAACGTTCGTGAGGAGATCGCGCCGTCGCTCATCGACCGGGACGCCATAAGCCAGCGAGAGATCGACGCGTTCCTCGTCGAGCTGGACGGCACACCGAACAAGCGTCGACTGGGAGCGAACGCACTCCTGGGTGTCTCGCTCGCGGTGGCAAAGGCAGCCGCCCAGTCGGTCGGCGTTCCGCTGTACCGGTATCTCGGCGGGCCGCAGGCCCACGTCTTGCCTGCACCGCTCGTTAACGTCATCAACGGAGGGGCCCACGCCGACAATCCGCTCGAGTTGCAGGAGTTCATGCTGGTTCCGGTGGGAGCGGCGTCGTTCGCCGAGGCCCTGCAGTGGTCGGCGGAGATCCTTCACGCCCTCCGCTCGGCGCTGAAGAGGAAGGGGCTGTCGACGGGCGTGGGAGACGAAGGCGGGTTCGCGCCGGATGTCTCCACGGCCCGAGACGCACTCGAGCTGCTGGTCGCCGCGATCGAGCAAGCAGGGCTCGAGCCCGGCGCCGAGGTGGCGCTAGCGCTCGACGCCGCCGCCTCGGAGCTGTTCGGGGATGGCGGATACACCTTGGAGGGTCGACGACGGACTTCGGCCGAGATGACGTCGTTCTTCGCATCGCTGGTCGACTCGTACCCGATCGTCTCCATCGAGGACCCGCTGGCCGAGGATGACTGGGATGGGTGGGTCGCCCTGACCCAGGCGCTCGACGAGCGCGTGCAGCTGGTCGGCGACGACCTGTTCGTGACCAACCTGGAGCGCCTCGAGCGCGGCCTGGAAGCCGGCGTTGCCAACGCGGTCCTGGTCAAGGTCAACCAGATCGGGACCCTGTCGGAGGCTCTGGACGTCATCAGGACGGCGAAGGAGGCGTCGTATGGAGTGGTGATCAGCCACCGGTCCGGGGAGACCGAAGACACGACCATCGCCGACATCGCGGTGGCGACCAACGCGGGCCAGATCAAGACCGGCGCTCCGACCAGGAGCGAGCGGACGGCGAAGTACAACCAACTGCTCCGCATCGAGAGCGAGCTCGGGAACACGGCTCGCTACGCCAGGCGCCATCCGCCTCTTCGAGTGGCCGGGAAGGAGCAGCCCGAATGAAAGAGGCTGCGGCCGCCGTCGCTCGAGGACGAATCCGCTTGACCTCTCGTGGAGCGGCGCTCGCGGTCGTCATCACCGCGCTGCTGCTTTACCTGATCGTTCCTCTTCGGACATACATCGATCAACGCAATCAGCTCTCTGAGCTTCAGCAACAGACGGCGCTACTCGAGGAACAAAACCGCGTGCTCCAGAGACAGGTCGCGCTCCTCCATGACCCGGCATACCTGGAGCGGCTGGCTCGAGAGTGCCTTGGGATGGTCCGGCCCGGCGAGATCGGGTTCGTGGTCGTTCCGAAGGACGGCCGGGCCCTTCCGCCAAGCTGCTAGCGGTCGGTTCGGAGCCACCCACCGCGGGGTAGGGATGACGCGATGGCGCTGCCCTTGGATCCGCGACCTTGAGCCTGATCGACAACATCGGCCACCGGGTCGACGGCTTTCAGCAGAATCGTCGCTGGCTGGCGTTTCCTCTGGCCGTGATGAAGAAGTTCGGTGACGATCGAGCCGGCAACCTGGCCGCCCTGATCGCCTACTACGGTTTCTTCTCCTTGTTCCCGCTGCTCCTGGTGCTCGTGGCGCTTCTGGGGCTGGTCCTCCGAAACAACCCCGAGCTTCAAGGCGAGATCATCGGTTCGGCTCTGTCGCAATTCCCCATCATTGGCGACCAGATCCGGCAGAACCTCCCCGCGCTGTCGGGCGAGGGAGCGGGCGTCGCCGTGGGCGTGGGAACGGTCACCGCGCTGTGGGCGGGGCTCGGCGTCATGCAAGCTGCCCAAAACGCCTTCAACGATGTTTGGGACATTCCAATGAAAGAGCGTCCGAACTTCATCCAGACAAGGTTGCGCGCGCTGATCATGTTGGCGCTTCTTGGATTGTTCACGATTGCGGCGACCGTCCTGGCGGGGATTGGAACATGGGAGGGACCGCTCGGGGCTGTGATTCGGGTGGTCGCCTTCGCCGGGTCGATCGCGCTGAACCTGGCCGCGTTCAGCATTGCGTTCCGGGTGCTGACGGACCGGACCCTGTCATGGACGGACGTCTTCCCGGGGGCAGCGTTCGCCGCGGTCGTCTGGGGCGCGCTCCAGGCATTGGGAAGCTTTTATGTGAGCCATCAGCTCAGGCAGTCGACGCAGGTGTACGGCTTCTTTGGGTTCGTTCTCGGGCTGCTGGCGTGGATTTACCTGGGGGCTCAGGTCATGCTGCTCGGCGCCGAAATCAACGTGGTGAAGAAGAGGCGGCTCTGGCCGCGAAGCCTGCTGCCTCCGCCGCTCACCGATACGGACAAGCGGGCGTTGACGCAGTCGGCGAAGGTAGAGGAACGCCGTCCGGAACAGAGCGTCGAGGTCTCGTTCGACGCTCCGGGCGATGGCGAAAAGCGCCCCTGAAGAGCGTGATCAACGTGGTCCTTCCTAACGTTCCGGACTCCCAGATCCAGGTTGACGGTGTCAGAGGCGGATGGGATATTGCGTTCCTGTCGCACATGCCCGCATCCCGAAAGGAGTCCCAATCGCAGAGCTAGAGGTCGGCGCGGTCGTTGACGGGACCGTGCAGCGCATCACTCCGTACGGAGCGTTCATCCAGCTCGAAGACGGCAAGGTCGGCCTGGTCCACATCTCCGAGATCGATCGAAACTACGTTCGCTCGGTGGAGGAGCATCTCCGGCTGAACGACCGGGTCCAGGCCAAAGTGGTTGGGATCAAGGACGACGGCAAGATCGATCTATCGATCAAGGCCCTGCAGGAACCGGCGCAGCGGATCGACCGGCGGTCCGGCCGCGATCCGGAGTTCGAACAAAAGCTGAAGCGCTTCATGCGCCAGTCCGAGGAACGACTGGTCGACTACAAGCGCTCGGTCGAGAACAAGCGCAAGTAGCATCTCCCGTCTCCATCTGAGCGAGCAGCTTGACGCGTTGTTACGCGCCGCGACGGCTTAGTCGCTCGTCTCGACAAGCCGATACACCCATCAAACGCCGTCCTGACCCTGTGCCGAGGATCCGAGGAGGGTAGATGAGGGCGTGCAACGGATGACCGGTGACGACGCCCCCGCCGGGGACCGCACGCTTCGCCAGGCTCTCTGGCGCTTCGCCGGCAAGCTGGACGAGGTTCCGCGACCCTTCACGGTCGCATGGAGTGTCGCCATAACGCTCGGACTGGCGACCATCGACGTTGCAACGGGCCCAGAGATTTCCTTTTCGATCTTCTATCTGGCGCCGGTAGGCCTGGCAGCGTGGTTGACGACGAGGCCGATCGCGTACGGAATCGCGGTTTTGTCGGCAGCGACCTGGTTGGTGGCCGACCATCTCGCGGGCGCGACGTACTCCCACCCTTCCATCCCCTATTGGAACGCGTCCGTTCGTCTGGGTTTCTTCGCCATTGTGGCCGAGCTACTGCTGTCGCTTCGGCGCCATCTCCGGAATGAGCAGATCCTTGCGCGAACGGATCCGCTCACCGGCGTGGCCAATCCGAGAGCGTTCCTCGAAGCCGTTGACGCGGAGCTGTATCGCGCGCGGAGATACGCGCGGCCGCTGAGCCTCGCCTACATCGATCTCGACGACTTCAAGAGAGTGAACGACCAGCTCGGACATTCAGCCGGGGACGAACTGTTGCGGTTCATCGCGCAGCATGTCGTCCGGAACGTTCGGGCGTCGGACGTCGTGGGGCGGTTGGGCGGCGACGAGTTCGCGATCCTCCTGCCCGAAACCGACTCAGTGGGGGCGAAGGCCGCGGCAGGCAAGGTCCGTCGACATCTCAACAACGCCATGGCGGACTCGCCGACCTCCGTGACCCTCAGCATCGGAGCCGTCACGTTCCAGTCACCGCCCGCTTCGGCCGACGACGCCGTGAACATCGCGGACCGGCTCATGTACGAGGTCAAGGGCGGCGGCAAGGACGATGTCGCTCACCAGTCGGTCCACGCCTAGCCGCTCGAAGCCCAGCATGCGTTAGCTTCAACGCTTGGCCAGCGCATCTGACCGGCAAGCGGTTGCCGAACAGCTCGGGCGCGATCGCCTGGTTCCGTTTACCGTTGTTGCACGGTGCAGCCCGGGGCACCCTCTGGTCATTCGAAACCGTCCCATCGACCTCGACGGCCAGCCCTTCCCAACGCTGTACTGGCTGACGTGTCAGCAGGCCGTCGCGGCGGTCTCCCGTCTGGAGTCGCAGGGATGGATCAAGAGCCTGGCCGATCAGGCCCAGCTGGACCCGGACCTTCGGGCCGGACTGGTCCGCGCGCACCAGGAGTACGCGCGCGAGCGAGGACGGTTCCACGCCGGCGCCGAGGAGTGGGGCGGAGTCGCGGGGACTTCGCGAGGGGTGAAGTGCCTCCACGCTCACTTCGCGAACCACCTCGCGGGGGGCAACGACCCCATCGGGGAATGGGTCGCCGAGCGCGTCGATGCCCGATCGCTGCACTTCGAGAAATCTGCCCGGCGGCTCGCGGCCATCGATCTCGGCACGAACTCGATCCGATTGCTCATTGCCCGGTTCCCCGATGACCGGCAGGAGCTTCAGGACCTCGCGCGAGACATGGTGATCACTCGGATCGGACAAGGCGTCGACGAGTCGAAGCGGATCTCTTCGGAAGCTCTCCACCGGACAATCTGGGTGCTGGAGCGGTACTGCCGGCGGGCCAGAGCGCTCGGCGCGGAACGAATCCATTTGGCGGCGACGAGCGCGGTTCGAGACGCGACGAACCGTCGTGAGCTCGGGTGGGCCGTGGAGCGACTCACCGGGGAGCCGATGGAGGTGCTCTCGGGGGAACAGGAGGCGGCGCTGACTTTCCTCGGGGCGACTCGTGGCCTCGAGGCTCCGGCGCCGTTCCTCGTCGTCGACATCGGCGGCGGAAGCACCGAATTCGTCGTCGGCGACGCGGAGCCGGAGGAGGGCGCCTCGGCCGACATTGGAAGCGTCCGGCTGACGGAACGGGTCGTCCGAAACGACCCTCCGAGGATCGATGAACTCGAGGCGATCGATCGGACCATCCAGGAGGCGCTGAGCGAAGTTGAGCGGCGCGTTCAGCCTCAGTCTGCGGCCACGCTCGTGGCTGTGGCCGGCACATCGACGACCGTGCAGGCCATTGCGCTCGGTCTCGGCGAATACGACCCTGAGCGATTGCATCGCTCGACTCTCAGTGCCGAAGACGCCGAGCGAGTGTTTCGGATGCTCGCCGACATGACCACGGCCGAGCGGCGAGCCCTTCCGGTGATGGCTCCGGGAAGAGAGGACGTCATCCCTGCCGGAGCGGCGATCCTGGTCGCGGTCATGCGGCGATGGGGTTTTCGGCAGGCGCTCGTTTCGGAGACCGACATACTGGATGGGATCGCCTACCGAATGGCGGAATGACGTAGTCTCGCGCGCACCATGCCATCGGGGAGAAGGACACGTGAGCGACAGCTGGCCAAGCTTGCGGCCCGCCGGGCGGCCGAGCGCAGGCGCCGCCGCCGGCAACGGCTGGTCGCCGGTGGACTGGGGCTCTTCCTGGTCCTTGCACTCGTCGGCGGCTTGAGCATCGTGTTCTTCGGCGACGAAGAACCGATCAGGGCGCGAGCCACCCCAGGGCCCACTGACGCGGCCTCGCCAACCGAGGGGAAAGGCCCCGGCTCGAACTGCGGGTACAAGGCCGAGACCGGACCGGTTGGCTCGACCGGCCCCATGCCTCCTCCCGAGTTCATCATCGACGTGCGCAAGGACATCGGGGCCGTTGTGACGACCTCGATGGGAGCCTTCACCATGGAGCTCTTCCCGAAGGAGGCCCCGTGCGCCGTGAACAGCTTCGTGTACCTGGCAGGGCAGAAGTTCTTCGACGGGTTGACGTTCCACCGGATCGTCAAGGACTTCGTCATTCAGGGAGGTGACCCCGCCGGAACCGGCCAGGGAGGACCCGGCTATTCGTTCAACGACGAGCTTGAGAACGACCTGAAGTACGAGGTCGGGACCGTCGCGATGGCCAACTCGGGGCCGAACACGAACGGGAGCCAGTTCTTCGTCGTCGCGGGGACCCAGGGCACGACTCTTCCGAAGAGCTACACGATCTTCGGGCGGGTCGTCGAGGGATTGGATGTGGTGAAAAGGATCAACAGCGTACCGACGAAGGGCGGAAGCGGGCCGGATGCTGAGTCGCCACGACGGAAGGTCGTGATCGAGCAAGTAAGGATTCAGGCCGGCTGATCCAAGCATGGGCAGTCCCGGTTAGGGGAACGCTGTAGGGGCGGCATTTGCCGCTCAAGGAGCAACCGTGACCGAGCTGGAGCCAACCCCACAGGAACCTGAGGGCGCACCTGTCTCCTTCAACAAGGAGACGGTTCCCGAGGAGCAGTTCCTTCGAGCGCTCGACGAAGCAATTGCCGCTATGGAACGTCACGGCATCCCTTACGTTTCGATCGGAAGCATTCCGACGGTGTTGCTCGGCAAGCCGCGGTGGGCCGAGGGTGAAGAGGACATCGATTTCTTCGTGAAGCGAGAGGATGCCCGGGCCGCTCTTGAAGCCCTTGGACGCGCCGGCTTCGCGACGCAGGAAACGTACCCGCAATGGCTCTACAAGGGGAAGAAAAGCGGCGTCGTGGTCGACATCATCTTCCGGTCGACCGGCGACATCTATCTGGATGACGAAATGCTCGAGCGAGCCACTGACGCGGATTTCAAGGGACGGAAGGTCAAGCTCGCTCCTGCCGAGGACATTGCCATCATGAAGGCCTTGGCCCACAGCCGGGACACTCCGACGTACTGGCACGACGCCGTCGGGATCCTCTCCGAAAGCGAGATCGACTGGGACTATCTGGTACGCCGAGCTCTCCGGCACGGCGCTCGACGGATGCTCAGCCTGTTGATCTACGCGGAGTCAAACGACCTGGTCGTTCCCGACGGGGTCATCGAGAAACTGGTTGCCGAGATCTACGGCAAGTGACCCATCAACTATCCTGAAATAGCGCCCGGGTGGCGCAACAGGCGAGACGCGGCAGGCTTAAACCCTGCCGGCCCTTCGGGGCCATGTGGGTTCGAGTCCCACCCCGGGCACCCCAGAGCGCTGACTCAAATTCCGGGGCTCCGGAGCCGATGATTCCAGCGGGAAGCGCAAAGAAAGGCGCCCGCAATGGAGTTCCTCCTTACCGGGATCGCGATCGGGGTGGCGTTCACCGCGGCCCTCTCGCTCCTGCGATCACGGCCTCGCGCGAGGAAAGAGACCCCTAGTCGCGCTGCCGACGCTCTCGGTTCAACGCTGGACCGGCTGCACGAGACAGAAGCGCGGTATCAGGCCCTGGTCGAACAGGTCCCGGCGGTCATCTACACCGAGTCGGTTGGCGAGCCCGGCGGCACGATCTTCATCAGTCCGCACGTGGAAACGGTGCTCGGATATTCACCGGAAGAGTGGCTGGGGCAACCGGACCTCTGGGTGGAGATCCTCCATCCCGAAGATCGGGACCGAGTCGTCGAAGAATGTGTGAGCAGCAACCAATCGTTCCACACCTTCCGATCCGAATACCGGATGATTGCTCGCGACGGCCGGGTCGTGTGGATCCGTGATGAGGCGGTGCTCGTGCACGACGCGGAAGACCGTCCGCTCTGTTGGCAGGGCGTCATGCTCGACATCACTCAGCGCAAGGAAGCGGAACACACCGTGCAACATGCTCTGGAGCGGGAGCAGGAGGCCGTGGAGCGGCTCCGAGCGCTCGACGAGCTGAAGGACACGTTCCTGCGGGCGGTCTCTCACGATCTGCGGACACCACTCACCGTCGTGCTCGGCACGGCGCTGACGCTGCGGGAGACCCGCGACTACCTCTCACCAGACGACATGGACGACCTTCTGCAACGGCTCGAGCAGAACGCGAAGAAGCTGGACCGGTTGCTCTCCGACTTGCTCGACCTGGAACGACTCAACAGAGGTCTCATCGAGCCCGAGAGGCGACCCACAGATCTTGCTGCAGTCGTCCGGCGGGTCGTGGAAGAGGCGGAGTTCCTCAAGGACCGGAAGGTTGATGTCCGTGTCGAACCAATGGTTCTGATGCTCGATGAATCAAAGGTCGAGCGGATCCTGGAGAACTTGATCGGTAATGCCGCACGCCACACGCTCGAAGGAACACCGATCTCGGTTATCGCCGCCCCCGAGCGGAGCGGCGTCCTGATCCGGGTGGAAGACAACGGAGCCGGTGTCCCCGACGAGTATCGGAAAGCCATTTTCGATCCGTTCGGGCAGGGCCCCCAGCTACATGAGCACGCGCCGGGGGTCGGGATCGGTCTCTCACTTGTCGCCCGGTTTGCCCAGATCCACGGAGGTAAGGCGTGGGTGGAGGCGTGTGAAGGCGGAGGAGCCTCCTTCCGCGTCTACCTGCCTGGTGAACGCGTCGCCAATGACACGCCGAACCTTCGCGCTTCGCCCGATCCTGCGCCGACGGCGAGGTCATCGTCGGTCGAGCGCCACACGTAGGCCAAAGCCGATCAGGACGAGGCCCGTGACCGCCTCGAGACGCCGGCGGATCCGCGGCTGCCGAACGAACCGTCCGGCCTTCGTCACAGCCCATGCCACAGCGGTCAGCCAGATGATCCCTTCGACGAAATGGATCGCGCCCAGCAACAGCGTAAGCGGGAGGACGTTCCCGTCAGGCGGGACGAACTGCGGCAGCACCGTGATGTAGAAGACGCCGACCTTCGGGTTCAACAGGTTGCTGAGGACGCCGGTGTTGAAGGACACCACGCCACGCCCGCGCCCCGCTGTCAGCGGCTCGTCCTCGCCGTCCTCCTTGGGACCCTTGCCCAGAAGCGAGCGAACCCCCAAGTACATGAGATACACGGCGCCGGCGAGCCGCAGGACGTCGTAGGCGCGCCGAGAGACCGCGAGCAGGCCCGTGACGCCCAGTCCGGCGAGCGTGCTCCACACGAGAAGGCCCGAGCAGATTCCGGCTGCCGTCACCATTCCGCTTCGTCGACCCGCACGGAGCGTGTTGCGAATCACCAGTGCGGTATCGGGTCCCGGCGTGACGGTGAGCACCGCGGCGAATGCCGAGAACAGCACGATCGATCGCCAGACGCTCATGTCGTGCGCAGGCTATTGTTAGGTCGACCCGCTGTCGAGGAGGTACGGACATGGAACCAACGACACGTCCACCGTTGACCGACGAGGACATCAAGACGGTATGGCCACAGGGTACGGCGGCCGCGCAGTTGCAGGACACCGACGAGACGGACACGACGGACGGCGGTGACTCCGCGGACGGTGTTGACGCGGGAGATCAGGACGGCACGGACGCCGGCGGAGGCGACACGGACTCGACCGACGCGTAACCACTGCCGACAAGCGTCCGGATGACCGAACCGACACGGTCGGCTCTCGAACGCTGCGTCGGCCGTCCGGATGCCTTCCTCGGGCGGTTCTGGGGACGCCATCCAATCCACCACCGCACCCCTGACGGGTTCGGCGACCTGCTCACGTTCCGGGACGTCGATCACATGGTCGCCGCCATGGGCCTGCGAGTGCCGGCGTTTCGGCTCGTGAAGGACGGCGAAACCATCCCGACGTCGACGTACACGAAGTCGGGACGCATCGGCTCGACGCCGGTCACAGGGATCGCCGATCCAGCCCGTATCTTCCAGCTGTTCAAGGACGGCGCAACCATCGTTTTCCAGGGGATGCATCGCTTCTGGTCGCCCCTTGCCGCTTTCTGTCGCGATCTGGAGCTGGAGCTCGGACATCCGACTCAGGTGAACGGGTACATCACGCCGCCCGGATCACAGGGATTCGCTCTCCACGAGGACGCTCACGACGTGTTCGTTCTCCAGGCGTTCGGACGCAAGCACTGGGAGGTCCACGAACCGGCCAAATCGGCCGAGGGTGATACCGGCACCGGCCCCACCTTGGCGGTTGAGCTCCAGCCCGGCGACACGCTCTATATCCCCATGGGTGCCCCTCACTCGGCGAGAACCCAGGAGACCGTCTCGGGGCACCTTACGGTTGGCATCCTCACGTACCAGTGGAGCGACCTCGTCCGTGAAGTCCTCAAGGACATCGAAACGGACGAGAGCTTCAAGGAGCGCCTTCCGGCAGGGTTTCACCGCAACCCGGCTCCGTTTACCTCGGCCGTGACCGCGAAGTTGGAGGAACTCGCCCGCCGGGTGGAAAAGGTGGATGCTCGCGACGCCGCGCGAACCATGGTTCGGAAGTTCCTCACGTCGCGCCCGTCGCGCCTCACCGGGTCGCTGGAAGGGTTGCTTGCTCTCGACCGTCTCACCGACCACTCTGTTCTGAGGCGGCGACCGCAATCCGTATGTCATGTCGAGGTTGATGGGGGCCGACTGTTCGCTTACCTCGGCGATCGTGAACTGCGCATGCCGGCCACGATTGAAGGCGCAATGCGACTCGTCGAAGAGCGGCACGAGTTTCGCGTCCAGGACTTCTCGCCGTGGCTCGATGCAGAGAGCCGGCTCGTCCTGGCTCGCCGACTCGTCCGAGAAGGGGTCCTGGAAGCGGCGCCGCCCGTTGACAGCTGAGCCCTTTCGCTGCTCGTCGTTCTCCCTCGAGCTCGGCGAGCCGATGTTCGGAACGGCCTCGACGGCCACCCAATGGATCTTGGTCGAACAGCCCGGGCCGTGGGGATGGGACGCGGTCGTCCAGAGCCGGCTCTCGCGGAGGGTTGCCGGAGCATTCCGGTCGATGGTCCGCGATCTTGCGATCCGAGTCGTCTTGATCCGTCGACCCGGCCGGCGTCCCGCGCCGCAGGGAAGGCAGTGCTATCTCATTCACTCGGGGCCCGACACTCCCTGGATCGAGCATGCCGCCCTGAGCCGACTCGATGATCTGTTGGAGGCCGATCTTTCAGAGCTCTCGGCGGGCCGTCCCACGGGCCTCGGCTCCGTGGGACACGATCCAGTCTTCCTCGTCTGCACGAACGGTGCGCGAGACCCATGCTGTGCCGAGCGAGGCCGCCCCCTTGCAGCGTCGCTGGAGAGGGAATACGGCGATCGTGTCTGGGAGTGCTCGCACATCGGCGGCGACCGATTCGCTCCGAACCTCGTGTGCCTTCCCCACGGCCTGTACTTCGGACGCGTCGCCCCGAAGGATGGTCCACGAATCGCCCAGCAGGCCGTAAGCGGCGTTCTGGATCTGGACCACTACCGCGGCCGGTCCTGCTATCCGTTCGAGGTCCAGGCGGCGGAATACTTCGCGCGCCGACAATGGAGGCTCACCCATATCGACGACCTCCGGCCGATTCGCCGAACCGAGATTCGGCGCGGCGAGATAGAAGTCGAGTTCGAACGAAAGGCCGAAACGCGCTTTCTGGTTCGGCTGAGGATTGCACGGGCGGAACCGCCTCGGCTCCTCACTTGCAAGTCGACGTCCGTATCGCGCCCGCCCCGATACGTCGTTCCCGACGGGCCCGCGGTCGGCGACCGCTTCTAGAGCGCCGCCGCCGCGCCGGTTCCCGACTCCTCCCGGACGGCGCGATCCCCGTTGGGCGGATCGGTGGCCCGAACTCCGGCCTCCCGGGACTGAATCCACGCGTCGAGCTCCCGGCGGACCACGACGACGATGTCTTCGCTCACGTCGCGTTCCCCGTGGACCACCGTGGCGCCACGCTCGTTCAGGGTGTACCCGACCTCGCTGTGCTGGGAGAGGTCGAGTCCGGCCACTTCCTCCTCCTCGGCGACCCGGACACCCACAAGCGCGTCGACGAACTTCAGGATTCCAAGGGTCAGACCGAAGGAGTACGCCCCCGTGATCAAGACCGCCGCGGCTTGCTTGCCTACCTGGATCAGGCCTCCGTCGGCTCCTGCCGGGTTGATAGCCAGGCTGGCGAACACACCTGTCAGCAGCGCGCCGACCACTCCGCCAACCAGGTGGACGCCAACGACGTCCAGGGAGTCGTCGTAGCGGAGCCGCGTCTTCAAGTTGACCGCCCAGAAGCACACGAAGCCGGCAGCGAACCCGATGACCAGCGCACCCCAGAAGCCGACGTAGCCTGACGCCGGTGTGATGGCCACCAGGCCGGCAACGGCGCCGGTCGCAGCGCCGATCGTGGTGGCGCGACCGTGCTTGATCCATTCTGGGATGAGCCACCCGAACACCGCCGCGGCGGCTCCCAGTTGCGTCACGACGAACGTGTTCGCGGCGAGGTCTCCAGAGGTCAAGGCGCTTCCGGCGTTGAAGCCGAACCACCCGAACCAGAGGATGCCGGCGCCCAGGATCACCAGGGGAACGTTGTGCGGGACGAATGCGGTGGTTCCGAAGCCACGGCGACGGCCCAAATACAGAGCCGCGGCGAGCGCCGCCGCGCCGGCGTTGATGTGAACAACCGTTCCGCCGGCGAAGTCCAGAGCCCCAAGCGATCCGGCGCCGAGGAACCCACCCCCCCACACCCAGTGCGCCACGGGTGCGTAGACGACCAGCGACCACAACGCCAGGAAGAGGAGGTACCCGGAGAACTTCATTCGCTCGGCGAAGGCGCCAGTGATGAGGGCGGGGGTGATGATGGCGAACATCAGCTGGAACGCCATGAACGCCTGGCCCGGAACGCTTGGGGCCAGATCGTGGGGCGCAGACGTGCCGGACAATCCGAGGAAGTCCAGGTTCCCGATGACCCGGCCGGCATCGGATCCGAAGGCGAGCGTGTATCCGATCAGCATCCACAGGATCGTCACCAACGCCAGGGCGACAAACGACTGCATTACCGTCCCCAGGACGTTCTTCGCGCGGACCAGCCCTCCATAGAAGAGAGCCAAGCCGGGCGTCATGAACATCACCAGAGCGGCCGAGGTGAGCAACCAGGCGGTATCACCGGCGTTGATCGTGGACATCCGACACCTCCATGTGGTCCCGACGAAACGATTCGCACATTTATGGAGGCCGAACGTTTCGCCGCGGTTTCGGAGCTGTTTCGGGAGCGTTAAATCTGTTGCGCCTGCGCCGCGCGCTCTTCAAGTCCGGCCTTGTAGTGCCAGGCCTGAACGATCATGTCGCGGATGAACTCCACCGCGCAGCCCTTCACCAGGTAGGCGTACGCCCCCGCCTCCTCGGCGCTCCGCTCGGGGAGGGGACCCTCGTATGCGGTGAGGATGATGACCTGCGTGAATGGAAGTTCTTCGTTGATGATCCTGGTCGCCTCGAAGCCGCCCAGTCGCGGCATTCGAAGATCCATCAGGACGACGTCCGGTTTCAGCGCTCGAGCCAACTCGACGCCTTCTAGGCCGTCTGACGCCTGCCCGACAACGGAGACCCGCTCTGTGTCGAGCAGTTCCGATAGAAGTCCCCGCTCTTCCTCTTCGTCGTCGACCAGTAGGACGCCCGGACGGAGTCCTCTCGTTTTTGGCGTGTTCACGATCCCCCCTGTACTCATCGGCACGGGCAGCACTAGTCCCTTCTGGTCATCATTGTCGGCCGTCCAGGGAGGCTTCAATAGGACCTTGGGCGGCCCCTGGCGGCCTACGCCTTTTGGTCCGGGGGACAGCCAGCCGGCCGCATTTTGCGCCGGAGCGGACGCCTCCCTATGCTTCGCTCACCTTCCCCGGGCATCCGGTTTTGGAGCGACCAGGCTGGACAGGTGCGCTCCAGCGAAAACGAAAGGAGCGCCTCATGGCCTTGGACGCTTGGGCACCGCCGAAACCAAGCTCTTCTGGCACCGGCGGGCTCGATCGCTTCTTCCACATCACAGAGCGTGGATCGAACGTCCGGACTGAGCTGATCGCCGGGCTCGCGACCTGGCTCACGATGTCCTACATCCTCTTCGTCAATCCGCAGATTCTCGGCTCGGTCGCGGACGAGGCCGGGGTGAGGCTCTCGGCGCCGCAGGTCGCCGCGGTGACGGCGCTCGTCGCGGGCTTTGTCTCGCTGCTCATGGGCGTCTACGCGAACTACCCGTTCGCCTTGGCCGCGGGCCTCGGCCTGAACGCGTTCGTGGCGTTCACGCTGGTTGGGACGTTCGGGCTGAGCTGGCCGCAGGCGATGGGGGTCATCGTCATCGAGGGCCTCATCATCACGATCCTGGTATTGACCGGGTTCAGGGAAGCGGTCCTGAACGCGATTCCCATGGACCTCAAGCGGGCCATCGGGGTCGGAATCGGGCTGTTCATCGCGTTCATCGGATTCGTGAACTCCGGAGTGGTCGTTCACCCCGAAGCGGGCACGATCGTGGCCCTCAACCCCGACCTGACGACATTCCGCATCCTGGTCTTCGCGATCGGGCTGGCGGTCACCATGGCGCTGGTCGCCAGGCGTATTCGCGGTGCCCTTCTGATCGGAATCGTGTTCACGACGGTTCTCGCGACCATCATCAACGCCATTTGGGGCGACGGGCGGCTTTATCCGGCCGGGGTGGCCGAGCTTCCCGGGGACTTCGTATCGGTTCCCGACCTCAGCTTGCTTGGGAACTTCTCTCTCTCGCTCACCGGCATCGGGATCGCCACGATCGTGGCGTTGGTCTTATCCGTGATGCTGTCCGACTTCTTCGACACGATGGGAACCGTCGTCGGGCTGGCCGGCGAGGCGAACCTACTCGATAAGGAAGGGAAGCTCCCAGGGGTCAACCGGGTTCTGCTGGTCGACTCTCTCGCCGCTGCAGCGGGAGGAGCCGCATCCGCATCATCGAACACCACTTACATCGAGAGTGCTGCGGGAATTTCGGAGGGCGGACGCACCGGCCTTACCTCCGTCGTAGTGGCCCTACTGTTCTTCCTCTCGCTGTTCTTCTCCCCGTGGGCCGGAATCATTCCACCCGAAGCCACCGCGCCGGTCCTGATCATCGTGGGGTACTTCATGATGACGCTGGTGAGGGAGATCGCCTGGAACGATCCCGCGATCGGCATTCCAGCCCTTCTCACGATCATCGTTCAGCCGTTCACGTTCAGCATCACGAACGGCGTTGGTGCCGGTTTCATCGCCTACACGGTGATCAAGCTGCTGCAGGGTCGCATTCGCGAGATTCACCCGCTGATGTTCATCGCGTCCGTCGTGTTCATGTGGTACTTCGTGAGGGGGCTGCTGGCTTAAGGCCTTCGGTACCCGGCCGGGAGGGACGCGCGTAGCGATCAGATGGCCACGGGAGGGGCGTTTCCGCCCCTCCCATGATCGACTGACGGACCTCGATCGAACTGAGAGTTACCGGTTTCTACTGCGAGCCGTTCCGCGCACGCTCTGGAGCATCAGAACACTCGCTGCCAGGATCCACAGCAGGATCAGCACCAGGTTAACGTACCCGATGACGCCGTTCGGCTCGAAGAAGTCGGTGTTGCGAACGAACAGGTCGACACTCTGAAGGAGGTGCAGGGCAGCCACGGCGAGTCCTCCCCATGCCAGCCATTGAGGAAGCGCTCCCGTTCGCCCAGCCGATAGCGATGCCGCGCCGACGAAGACGGCCAGCGAGAACACCACTAACACACCGAACCAGAAGGAAAGCTCGAATAAGGCGTGCGTCAGGACGGGAGGAGCGCCTCGGGCGACGGTGTACGCGAGTGTCGCGTTCAGAGCGACGGTCGGAACGAGCGTCGCCAGGGTTCCAATGGCGCCGGCAAAAGAGATCAATGACAGGCGCCGCCCTTCGCCCTCAGCCACAGCCAAACGAGACCGTAGCGTTCCGGCAAACCAGATGAAGAGAACCCCTGCCAGCCCGAACAGCCATGCCTGGAAAAGCAACCCGTTCTGGTTGTCGAGGAAATACCGCCTGATCTCTCGCGCCGGGCCGTCCACGTCGGGCGGCTGGTCGACGATGAATGTGCCGATCAGCAACACAACGACGAAAGCGATTCCGGTCGCGGCCGCTACCTGCTCCCAGCGTCTCTCGTCCATGGGCGCCTCCTTTGGCATATGGACGCGCAAATCCTTGCAGCGGGGAAGGGCGCACGCAAACGGGGTGTGAGAGTTGGCCGAGGCAGGGAATGAATACTCGGGATGATGCTTCGAGCCGAAGAACAGAAATGCACCCACCTGCCCGAGCCGCAGGTGACACCGCGCAGCAAGACGTGCGAAGCGTGTGGCAGCCGGTTCAACCTCCGGATGTGCGCCGATTGCGGGTACGTCGGATGCTGTGAGTCGCAGCGAGGCCACAACCGCGAGCACGCGTTTTCATCAGGTCATCCGGTGATCAAGTCGCTTCCCCTGCGAAACGGCTCGTTCACCTGGTGCTACCGGTGCAATCGCTACGTGTAAGGGCTGGATTAGCTGAAGCGAAGCGATACGCAGCACATCGGCGGGGGAGCGCTGTATTCAGCCGACACTCCCTGCGCCCCGAGCTCCTTGATCAACGCCTTGATGAGGCTGAGGTTGAAGACCTTGCAAATGGCCTCTTCGTGTTCGGCTGCAATTGCTTCGAAGGGACAATTCCGCAGTCGAATCGCGTTCGGGCCAGTCCGATACGGCTCATAGCCGTGCCTGACCAGGATTGATTGCAGGTTCTTGAGTGGCGTCTTCGACGACCGCTCGGCCGCCCATTCAGCTCCGATCTTTCGGGCGACGCCGGCAAGCCTGTTCTTGACAGAGCCCGTTGGCCGGCCCTCCACCGCCTGCGCGAGAGCCCGAGCAGCCAGCTCGTATTCGCGCGGAGGTAGGTTGATTTCGAACTGCCGCCCCGCCCGGCGATAGAGCTTGGATGGACGCCCAGCTCCCGGCCCCCGCCTCTCGGAGAGCCGGCGATAGGTCGTCTCGAGAAGCCCTTGTTCGGTCAGCTTTTCCAGGTGGAAGGTCGCCTGGCTCCTGGGGATGTTCAGGGCGGCTGCGACCTGGTCGCGACTGACGTCGTTCCCTCGGGCAACGATGAGCCGGTAGATCGCGTTGCGGACGGGATCCGCAAGCGCCGCGATGCTCGAGACCTGCTGTTCGAAGGAACCGGCCATATTGGGGGCATTCTAAAGCAACACACCGCTGTCGTTAGATTTGCACCATCTCGCGTCTAAGAGTAGGATTCGCTCTTGTTAGAGAAGAGCCGCTAGCTGACCGCGACTCGGCTTGGCGTGGCCAAGCCGTGAAGGGAGGAACGAGCCATGACCGCCGTCGGGATGCGCCGCCAGACCGACTCGAGGCTTCCCCTCAGAGACGTTGCGAAATTCACTGCCGCGGTCGCACTGCTGGGGATCTTCTGGGATGCAGCCGTCGGCCATGGCTTGACGTGGGAGAACGACCCCTACTGGAGCTACTGGGTCACGAAGACGTTCCTGATCGCCACGATCTTTGGGCTCGGAACAGCCTGGTTCGGGATCGGCGAGGGAAGAGGCGCAGTCATCACCGCCGTCCATACCGTCGTTCTGACGGTCTACTACTGGTCGTACTCGCCGATCGGGCTGCCGTCGAGCCCCAATTGGCTCGACCTCGAGCACACCTGGATCACCGGTCTCCCCATCCACTTCGCAGTGATCTACCTCGGGTACCTGTCCGCGCTGTGGCTCTGGCGCCGACGTGATCGAGCCGCCGCCGAGGCCGAAGACTCAGCGAGAATCAGCGTGGCCGCGCTCATCGCCTCCGTTGCCATCGTGGTGGTGGCCGGCCTCCTTGCCAGTCTCGCCTTGGGCGAGTTTCCGGGGGTGACGTGGTTCCTGGTGCGGCTGCTCATCACCGTGCCGTTCCTGCTGCTGTGGTGGGCCGCGGCCGGGCGCGATCGAATCAGCGCGGTAGCGGGAGGGGTGACGCTCGCCTTTATCTGGGCGACGTATGGACAGTTTGTCGGGCCGTCAGGGTTGCCCGACCTGCCACTTCGGATCTTCAGCACCGACGCGCCGCCGGCCTTCGTGAGATGGCTGGATTACAAGGAGCTGTGGGGAATCAGTCTTCCGATCTACATCGTCGTCATGGTCGGTGTGTTGCTTCTGGGTTCACGCGGCGTCGCGGGGGCAGTGCGGACGCGCCGCGCCGCCGGGGCCGCCGCCATCATCGCCGCGCTGCTGTTCACCACGGGGTTGACCGTCTCGCCCGAGAACCGAGGCCTGACCGCCCGCTTCGCCGCCTCAGGAACTGCTCGGGTGGAAACCGGACCGTTTTACAGCGGCCAGTTCTCGCCGCCCGGCACCGGAACCGTCGAGATAACGGCCACCGACATGGGCGACCGGGTTTCGCCTCTCGAACCGCACGACCGGCTCGTCATCGAAGCGAGCGTTCAGGCCGGCGGTCACGCATACGAGGTGGTCGTGGCGAAGCCCATGGTCTCCGATCCGCTTGGCAGGTTCACCACCTGGTGGGGCGTCGGCTTCGACGTGTGGCACCACGGCAAGAGCGGCATCGGGACTGACCAGATCCGGCCGGTTCACTCCGAGCTTGCCGCCTTCGGCCTTGGCGACCTCTCAGTCGACGGTCAGGTGGTCGCGAGAGGAGCGCCGGTGCACGTCATGACAATGCCGGCCGGCAACGAACCGAACAAGCTGCTCGATCTTGAAGTCGGCGACCCTGCGGCCGGGGCGCTTCCTGGCGTTCCGGCCGGACATCTGCGCGTGGTGTGGGACTCGTTCTCGGGAGAAGTGCCGAAGGGGCTCGAGACGACTCGCTACCTGGTGGGTGACATTGTTCTACTGGCGCTGCTCGTCGCGGCGTTCCTCCTGAACCGGAGGGAGCGGACTCCCGCCTAGACGGCGCCCTGTAGCGTCTACCCGAGTCGCAAACCGCAGAATGGTCGAAGGAGGGGAGGTGGGATCGTATGCCCAGGATCTTTTCGTTCAAGCCGTCGATCACGCTGAAGGGACGCAAGTTCCGCGGCGTTCGCGGGTGGGCCGGAAAGCCCAGCCACCCGCCGTTCACCGACTTCCCGATCGCGGCTTACGTCCTGGCTGCCGCGTTCGACCTGATCTCGTACGTCGCCGGAGGCTCCGACGGCCGGGCTTCGTCAGTCGCTCGTGACGCCTTCGTTGCGGCGACGTATGTCACCATTGGCGGGGCTCTTCTCTCCGTTGCCGCCGCCCTCACCGGTTTCTGGGACTGGTGGAAGGGGATCGAGAGAGACACCTCGGCGGGCTGGCTGGGCCGCGCGAAGCACACGCAGGTTTGGCGAACCATCAACACGCACGCTGCAATCATGGTTATGGCCACCGTGCTCGTGCTGATCGAAATCGTCGTCCGCCTCGGCCAGTACGACCAGGGCTACACGGGGCTGCTCGTCTTGGTGCTGTCGGTGATCGTTGCGCTTCTCGTGTTCTGGGGAAGCTTCTACGGTGGTGAGCTTGTTTACGACTACCAGTTCAACGTGGAGCCGATCGAGAATTCGAGCGTCTGGGATGAGACCGAGCGAGATGAGATGCCGGCCGACCGGCCGCAGGCGCCCCACTGACCGATTGGAGCAAGTGTGGAGGAAAGACTGAAAGAGGAAGCCGCCGACCGCGCAGACCAGGAGGAACCGGCCACAAGGTTGCACCTGCTATCCGATCCGGAGGAGCTCTCTCCGTGGGAGCGGGTCAGGCCGCGCGGCATCGACCCGGAGCGCTGGCGGACCTTCGAGAAGTATGTCGCCGAGATCTTCGAAGCGTTCGGAATGGACCTCGACACACCGGGGACCGTCCGAACCCCCGAGCGTTTTCTGAAAGCCCTGTTCGACTCCACCTCGGGGTACGAAGGCGATCCGAAGCTCCTGACCGCCTTCCCGACCGAGTGCGATGGCGGTCCGGACTGCCGGATCAGCCAGATCATCGAGGGTCCGATCTCCTTCTTCGCTCTCTGTGAACACCACGCGCTGCCGTTCTTCGGCCATGCTCATGTCGGGTACATCGCGCACGACCAAATCATTGGGATTTCGAAGCTGACGCGGTTGGTCCGTCTGTTCGCCAGGCGCTTCACCGTCCAGGAGCGCATGGGCGCCGAGATTGCCAATCTTCTACAGCAGCTTCTCCAGCCTCACGGAGTCGCGGTGCATCTGGAGGCCGAGCATCTCTGCACCCAAATGCGGGGTGTGCGGGAGGAGCAGTCGCGGACGTGGACGTCGTTCTGGCGGGGCAGTTACGAGGACGATCCGGCGATTCGAGAGGAGTTTCTGGCGGTCTGCCGCCGCGCCGCGCGTTAGTGGGAGCGATCGATTCGATAGCGAAGGAACAGGTGCGACTCATCCTGCTTCGCCGAAAGAAGCGTCGCGGGTTGCAGACCCGACGGTGCGTACGCGTGGTTCTCGACCAGGCTCAATCGCTGGTCATCCGGCATTCGGCCCGCGATCCGTGGCGACAGCGTGAGGAACAGCTCGTCCAACACTTCTTCCTTGAGGAACTCTCCGAGAACGGTCGGACCACCCTCCGTGAGGATGGTCGAGTGACCCTCGCTTCTGATCGCCCGTAACACGGTGGAAACGTGGAGATCCTCTTCTGGAAATCCAATCGCTCTGCTCGCGGAGGGAAGCGACCGCTTCAAACGCGATGCGGCCTCGTCGGTTGTCACGATCAACGCTCCGTATTCGAACGCCGGAAGGGTCGGATCGACATTCCCTGTTCGGGTCAGCAACACCATTTGCGGTTCTCGCTCGAGCCGAAGGGCAGCGCGCACCTCGGAGTATTCGGTCGCGAGCCCCTGATAGATGTGTGCCGGGGTCCACCGGTGCCGCGGCTCGGCTCGCAGGGTCCCGGCGCCGACGACGACAGCGCCGGCAAACGCCCGAAGAAGCCCCATGACGAACCGATCTGTGTCGCTCTTCCCGCTGATGATGGAAGGGGGAGTCTCCGGGTCGAGGGCCGCGATCCCATCGAGGGACGTGACGAAGTTCGCGTAGACGGTTTGTGGCGAGAAGCCGAGGTTACCTCCGTACCGCTGGCGGAGCGCCTCGGTTAGCGGTGAGGAAGGAAGTCCTTCGAGCTCGAAGAGCGTCGTCAGAGGCATCTGCATGCGGCGTAGGGTACGCGGTGGTGAAGCGCAGTTCGGACCCGGGCGCGGTCGCACGTGGTTTCCATGAGGCCACGAAACATTCTCCAGAAACCGTGTGGGGAGGCGGCTACCGACTCGACTGGAGGAACAAGCCCAACCCGTTCAAGGCCTACGAGGAGGGGGATGCCGTTGCACTCCCACGGCCGGTTCCGGACCTCCGGATTCCGGCACTCGAGGCGCTCGAAACGATCGTTGAACACTCGAGGAGTCCGGGGCCCGATGTGGCTGTCCTCTCGAGGATTCTCGGGCTCGGCGCCGGCGTTCTTCGCCGAGTCACGTACGGTGATGAATCGTTCCATTTCCGGACGTACGCGTCGGCGGGAGCGCTCTACCCCGTCGAGATCTATGTGGTCAATGAGGCGATCGACGGCCTGGATGCGGGCGTCTACCACTTCGATCCGCTTGGGTTTCGTCTGATACGGCTTCGTGCCGGCGACCACCGGCGCGCGTTGGCGGATCCCATGGCCGATCAGTCCGGCGTCCCGCCTGCAGTTTCGCTCATCCTGACCGGAATCCCGTGGCGAACGGCGTGGAAGTACACCCAACGGGGATACCGGCACCTGTTCTGGGATGCCGGGATGATCCTGGCCAACATCTTCGCTCTCGCAGGTTCGGCCGGATGGCGGCCGCATTTGGTCCTGGGGTTTGTCGATGCAGAGATCAGCGCTCTCGTGGGGCTGGATGGAAAGCATGAATTCCCCTTGTGTGTCGCACCTCTAGCCTCGGGTGGATTGAGCGCGCCGGCTGTTGGCGCCACTGAAGCGGCCTCCCTTCGGGCCTGGCCGCTTTCGCGACATGAGGTCGAGTTCGAGGAGATCACAGCGGTCAATCAGGCAGGCAGCCTCACAACCCGCGAACAGGTCCGAGAGTGGCGATCCGGATTCGCTGACGCAACCCCGGCCGACGGCCGGCCTACCGGACGGAACGGCGGGCGGTCGGTTGCCGACAACACCGATCCGAAGGATTCCCTCGAGGAGGTCATTCGCCGCCGGGGCTCCGCTCGAGTCTTTCGCCGCGGCTCCATGCCACTCGAATCGCTCCACAGGACACTCCACGCCGCCACGCGCCCGATCTTCAGCGATTACGCTCCCCGAGGAGCGCTGCTCGTGGAGCCGTACCTCATCGCCAATGCGGTTGAGGGACTCACTCCCGGCGCGTACGCCTACCGAAACGGTAACTTCCGGTTGCTACGCGAAGGAAACTTTCGAGGCCAGGCGGGGTACCTGTGTTTGGAGCAGCGGCTCGGTGCCGACGCCGCGGCGACGATCTTCTTGATGGCGGATCTGGATTTGGTGCTCGGCGCAGCGGGCGACCGGGGGTACCGAGTGGCGCAGCTCGAAGGTGGGATCGTCGGCGGTCGCATCTATCTGGGCGCCTATGCCCACCGGTTCGGCGCCACCGGTCTCACGTTCTATGACGACCTGGTGACCGAATTCTTCTCACCGGACGCTGCGGGAAAGAGCTGTGTGCTCGTGGTCGCCGTGGGCGAAAGCCCTCGCCTCAAGCGGCTCAGCGGTCGTCCGGCCGGCCGACGGACGACCTAAAGGCCGAGTATCTCCTTCGCTTCGTCCGCGAAGACGCGCGCTTCCGGATCGGATGAAGCCGCAGCGCGGTCGAGGATCGCCACCGCGGCGGGGGTGTCCATGTCCTCGTCCATCGCGTGGAAGAATGCGGCCCGGTCCGCGCCCCCGGCCCAGGAACCATCCACGGCGGTGGGCGCCCACTCTCCACGCTCCTGGGCAAGGCCTTCTTCGTCGAAGTCCCAGTCTTCTCGGTACCGGCGCCTCAGGAGGAGCCGACGGACCGCGAGGGGATCGTGCCGGTCGAGGAGATCGTGGACGAACACGAGATTGCCCAGCGACTTGCTCATCTTCTCTCCGGCCTGAAACACCTGGCCGGTGTGGACCCAGTGCCGAACGAACGGCCGCTCACCCGGGAGCGCTTCAGCCTGAGCGAGTTCGGACTCGTGGTGGGGGAAGATGAGGTCGGTTCCGCCACCATGAATGTCGACGGGCTGCCCGAGCAGCCTTCGGGCCATTGTCGAGCATTCGATGTGCCAGCCCGGACGCCCCCGCCCCCACGGGCTCTCCCACCAGGGCTCGCCCGGCGCAGATCTCTGCCACAGCACGAAGTCCAGTGGGTCGTCCTTCGCCGGGTCCTCTGGGTGCCCGCCACGCTCGGCCGCGAGCGGAAGCATCTCGTCCCGCCCGAGCTTCGACAGCCGCCCGTATCCCGGATCCGACTTCACCCGAAAGTAGACCGTGCCGTCGCGCTCGTATCCGCAATCTTGGGTGAGCAAGGCGCGCACCTCTTCGATCATCTCGGGGATGAACTCGGTCGCGCGCGGTGTGTGCGTCGGCGGCGTCACGTTCAGAGCCGACATGACTCGCTCGAACCCCCTGGTTTCCCGGTCGGCGAGCTGCCTGAAGTCGACACCGCGTTCCGCCGCCGCTCGGAGGATGTCGTCATCGACGTCGGTAACGTTCTGAACATGTACCAGGTCTGCCCCGAGATATCGGAGATAGCGAGCGAGGACGTCGAAGTGGACATACGTGAACGCGTGGCCGAGATGGGAGGAATCGTACGGTGTGATACCGCAGACGTACATGGTCATTCGGGGACGAATCACGACCTCATGGAGCTGTCCGGAGGTCTCGTCGTAAAGACGCACGAGGCGAGGATAGCGACGCGACGCCCAAACAACGCCCCCGGTGACTAGCATGCGGCAGACGAGGGAAAGGACCGAGTCGATCCGCCCGTGAGCGCCCACGATCCGAACACCGCCCGGAGGGCTGCCGCCCGAGACGTGGAAGTCGTCGACGGGTCGGTCCGGTTGGCCGGAACGCTGACCGTTCCGGGCGACGCCGTCGGCACGGTCCTGTTCGCCCACGGGAGTGGGAGCAGCCGATTGAGCCCGCGGAACCTCGAAGTGGCGCGGTGGCTTCACGATGCGGGGTTCGGGACGCTCCTTTTCGATCTGCTCACCGAGGCGGAAGCAGCCGACCGGTCGAACGTCTTCGCGGTCGAGCTGCTGGCTCGGCGGCTCGGCGCGGCGACGCGGTGGCTGCGTGAGGAACCGGAAGGCTCTCTTCCCATCGGATACTTCGGTGCAAGCACGGGCGCGGCCGCGGCGCTGTGGGCGGCACCCGAGTTCGCGGACTCCGTGGCCGCCGTGGTTTCCCGCGGCGGGCGCCCCGACCTGGCGGGGCCGCGGCTGGAGAGTGTGACCGCTCCGACGCTCCTCATCGTGGGCGGGTCGGACCACGTGGTTCTGGACCTCAACCGCGAAGCGTTTCGCGCCCTCCGGAGCGAAAAGGATCTGGTCGTCATTCCGGGTGCGACCCATCTGTTCGAAGAGCCGGGTGCCCTGGAGCAGGTCGCCGACCACGCCGCTCGGTGGTTCGGTCGCTACTTGGTCGAGACGCCGCGAGAGGGCGGAGGACCCCGATAACGCCGTCCAGAGTGGACTATGTGATCCTGTACGTCCGGGACATGGAGGCCTCGATTGCGTTCTACCGCGACGTGATTGGGCTTTCGTTCAAGTTCCGGCAGTCGACGTACGCGGAGTTTGCCACCGAGGGAACCAAGTTCGCTCTGTTCGAGCGGTCGGCGGTTCCCGACCTCATTGGACGGCCTGTGACCGAGGGCGGTCCGACCGGGGAAGTCGCGTTCGTGGTGGACGACGTCAACGCGGAGGCCGAGCGATTGGCGGCCGCCGGCGTGCGCATCCTTACTCCACCGACTGATCGTCCCTGGGGGCATCGCACGCTCTACGTGCTGGATCCCGACGGCCACGTGGTCGAGCTCGCCCAGGAGATTCCCCGTGAGAGCCCTCGCCTCGCGAACCCGTCATGATGGTGCCGCCGCTCGACCGGCGGCTCCTGGAAGGTGATGGCGTTGGCGACGTATGACGAGAAGACCGCGCTGCTCGCGGTCGACGTCCAGAACGACTTCGCCGACCCCAAGGGAAGTCTCTACGTCCGTGATGGCGAAGCCGTCATTCCCCTCATCAACGAAGAGATCGAGGCCGCAAGAAGAAGCGGCGCGCTGGTCGTCTACACGCAGGACTGGCATCCGGAGAGCACGCCGCATTTCGAGAAGGACGGAGGGATCTGGCCGGTTCACTGTGTCCAGGGGACCTGGGGCGCTGAGCTTCATCCTGACCTGAAGGTGGTCGGCGAGGTCGTCCGGAAGGGTGCCGGCGGTGAGGACGGATATTCCGGTTTCACGGTCCGGGATCCGCGGAGCGGCGCTGAGCAGGGAACCGGCCTGGAGGAGCTCCTTCGCCGAAGAGGGATCGAGCGGGTCGTGATTGCCGGCTTGGCCACGGATTACTGCGTCAAGGAAACGGCGGTGGACGCCGCACAGAAGCACTTCGACACCACGGTTCTCACCTCGGCCGTTCGGGCCGTGGATCTCCAACCCGGCGACGGTGATCGCGCCCTTGAAGCCGTTGAAGCTACAGGCGGGCGGTTGGAGTGAGGCCTCACCCCGCTAACTGATGCCGATCACCGTCGCCCTGGCCGGCGACACGATGTTGGGACGAGGGGTCGCCGAGCGTCTGGAGGCCGGACCCCTCGATTCCCTGGTCGCCCCGGAGGTGGTCGCGTCCATCGCGGAGGCAGACCTCTTCGTCCTCAACCTGGAATGCTGCATATCCGACCGCGGCCGGCCGTGGGTACGTCCGGGGAAGCCGTTCTTCTTCCGGGCGCCGCCGGAGGCGGTCCAGTTCCTCACGTACCTCGGCGTGGATTGCGTCACGCTTGCCAACAATCACGCCCTGGACTTCGGGCACGAGGCGCTGCTGGACACGGTCGCACTCCTCGACGATGCCGGCATCGCCCATGTTGGAGCTGGAGCCGATCTCGACCGTGCGAGGCGTCCTGCCGTTCTGAACGCGCACGGTTTCAGGATGACGGTGCTCGGCATCAGCGATCATCCGGACGACTTTGCGGCGACGGCCGACCGTCCGGGGATCGCGTACGACGACTTGGACGACCGCGTGCCTGACTGGCTCGTTGAACAGATCGACGACTCTCGGTCGAGTGGTTCCGCGGTTTTGGTGACGCCGCATTGGGGTCCGAACATGACCGCCGCTCCGCTTCCGCGAGTTCGCAAGGCGGCCATGGAACTCGTGGCGGTAGGAGCGACGCTGGTGGCCGGTCACTCGGCTCACGTGTTCCACGGGGTCGACGGAGCCGCCCTGTTCGATCTCGGTGACTTCATCGACGACTACGCGGTCGATCCGGTCCTGCGCAACGATCTTGGGTTGCTTTTCCTGGTGACGCTGGACGAGGAACGTCCGATTCGGCTCGAAGCCGTGCCGCTCAAGCTCGAGTACTGCTACACCCGGCTGGCCGATGGGGAAGACGCGCGCTGGATCACGAAACGGTTCCAGGACGCCTGCGCCGACTTGGGGACAGACGTCGCCCAGTACGGTGGCCGGCTGGTGGTGACGTCCACGTGAAGTCGCGCGCCGCAGTCGTCGTCCTGCTGCTCCTCGCTGGCTGCACCGCGGACGTGTCGCGGCTGCCGCGAATCGCGAACAGGGACTCCATCCAGGTGAGCACTGATGCATTTCGACCAGGAGGCGCGATGCCGGTCAGATTCACCTGCGACGGCGAAGACATCCACCCGCAGCTCCGTTGGGCGGGTGGCCCACCGGCGGAGGAGTTCGCCCTGGTCATGGTGGACCAGGATGCTGACGAGTTCGTTCACTGGCTCGTGTACGGGATCCCCGGACACATCCCGGCGGTGGGAGCGATCTCACCGCCGCCCGGAGCCAGGGAAGGTCAGAACGGCTTCGAGCGGATCGGCTATGGAGGACCCTGTCCGCCCAGAGCGGATCCGGCACACCGGTATCTCTTCACGGTGTACAGCCTGCGCGTCCCCAGGACACGGGGGCTTGGACCCGGCGCTTCACTCGACGAGGTCCTCGACGCGATTCGGTGCTGCATCCAGGCCCAAGGTTCCCTGTCCGCCACGTACGAGCGCTAGATGCCAGAGCGAAGGACGATCGACGGCGTGCTCCTCGATATCGACGGCGTCCTCACCGTGTCCTGGAAACCACTTCCGGGGGCTGTGGACACGATTGCCTGGCTTCGCCGGTCCGGGACTCCGTTCTTGCTCCTCTCGAACACGACCACGCCGGGACGCCGAGGGCTCGCGAAGCTGCTGACGGAAGCTGGCTTCGATGTGAGCCCAGCGGAGATCGTGACGGCGGCGATCGCCACTGCTTCGTACCTCCGCACCGAACACCCGGGCGAGAGATGCTTCCTTGTGGGCGCGCCCGATCTGGATGACGATTTCGACGGCATCGAGTTCGTTCAAGAAGCCGCGGACGTTGTGGTCGTTGCCGGTGCGGATGACGCGTTCACGTGGCCGAACCTGAACTCTGCTCTCCAAATGCTTCGGTCCGGGGCGTCGCTGGTCGCGATGCACCGGAACATGACCTGGATGACGGCCGAAGGACTGAAGCTCGACGCTGGTGCGTTCCTGGTGGGGCTGGAGCAGGCGGCCGGAGTTGGAGCAACGGTCGTCGGAAAGCCCAACGCCGACTTCTTTCGTCAGGCCCTGAAGATGCTCCGGCTCGAACCGCAGAATGTCGCCATGGTCGGCGACGACGTCGAAAACGACGTCCTCGCCGCTCAACGGCTGGGATTGACGGGGGTATTAGTTCGAACGGGCAAGTTCGCGATCGAGAAGGAACGGAAAACCTCCTCGGCTCCGGATCACGTGATCGACTCGGTAGCGGACCTCGTCCCGCTCCTCGAGACGCTCAGTGCATGAGCGAGGTCACTCCGAGCGGGCCGAGGCCTTCGAGATGTCGCGCATCGAGACCACACCGACCACGTCTCGTTCCTCCACCACCGGAATGTGCCGGAATCCGCCGGAGAGCATCGTCTCCAACGCCTGGTCCACCGACGCGTCGGCGCCGATCGTCGTGGGCTGCCTCGTCATCCACTGGGAAATTGGATGCCCGGGAGCGTCGAAGTCCTGGGAGAGCGCTCGAACGATGTCGCGCTCGGTGAAGATGCCGACGAGACTTCCACCCTCCATGACCAGCGCCGATCCGACGTGCCGCTCTCCCATCACCGTGGCGGCCTCAGCCACGGTGGCGGAAGGCTCCACGGACACGAGCTTGGTGCTCATGATCTCCCGCACGATACTCATGGCGCCTTGAACCGCAGCTTACCCCCACGGGCGGCGGCCCGCCGAGCCCTTCTCGACTGGTATGGACCACGCCGAGCCGCCTATCCATGGCGAGCACGCCGCCGGGATCCCTACGGCGTGCTCGTCAGCGAGGTGATGCTCCAGCAGACCCAGGCGGCTCGAGTGGCACCTGCCTATTCGGCCTTCATGCAGCGATTTCCGACGGTTGAGGCTCTGGCGTCCGCGGGCCGCGGAGCGGTCATTCGAGCGTGGCGCGGGCTCGGCTACAACCGACGAGCGGTCTCGCTGTTCGAGGCGGCTCGCCAAATCGTCGCGGAGCATGAAGGGAAGGTGCCGAGCGACCCCGACCAGCTTCGGCGGCTGCCTGGGGCCGGACCCTACACCGCCGCGGCGGTGGCATCCATCGCATTCGACATCCCGGTGGCCGCGGTCGACACGAACGTTCGGCGGCTCATCGCTCGGGTCTTTTACGGACGGGAAGCCGACGCGTTATCGCTTCACGACGCGCGCCTCGTCGCCGGGAGGTGGCTTGACCGGAGGGCGCCCGGAGCGTGGAACCAGGCGCTCATGGACCTCGGGCGGGAGGTCTGCCGCCCCCTCCCGAGATGCGACCACTGTCCGCTTGCCACTCATTGCGCGTACCGACGGCGGGTCTCCGGCCCCGACGCGCGCCCCGCCCACGGAAGGAAGCGCCAGCAGGTGAGCACACCGTTCGATGGCTCGTTTCGACAGCTTCGCGGGCGAATCGTTGCAGCGCTGCGCGAGCGCGAAACCGTGACGTTGCGGACGCTTGCCGGACTCACGGGCCGCCCTCTAGCCGACGTCGCGGCGGCGGTGAAGGCCCTTGCACGAGACGGTCTGGTTCGGGCCAGTCCCGCCGCGGTCGCCGGGCGTCCCGCCGCCCGGGTCACGCTCTCCGTTTAGGACGAAGGGCGCCGGTTCCCCCACCGGTCGTAGTGGACGACCTTCTCGACCGGTTTCCGCGAAGTCGGACCGTACCGGCCTCGGGGCCATCCGACAGGAATGACCGCGACCGGCTGCACGCTGAACGGAAGGCCGAGGGCCCTCCGCGCCGCCGTCATCGACCACAGTGGCAGCGTCGTCAGCGCCGCACCGAGATCATGGGCGCGACACGCAAGCAGGAAGTTCTGGATCGCGGGGTAGATCGAGCCGTAGTGCGAGGTGGCAGCAATGGGGAAGAGGTTGAACCGAGGCCCTCTGATGCAGGGCACGACCAGCACCGGCATCTCTTCGAAATGGTCGACCTGCCACTGGACGGCGTCGATGTTCCTCCGCATCTTTTCGTTGCGTCGCACGACCATCCGTCCGACACCCCCGTAGATTCGCCAGGCCGGCCGGTACAGCCGGGCGAGCTTCGCCTTCACCTCGCGGTCTCGGACCACGATCCACTCCCAGTTCTGCGAGTTGCTGCCGGTCGGCGCCTTCAGTGCGAGCTCGATGCAGCGAAGCAGGACGTCGTCTGGGACCGGGTCGGGCTTGAGCTTCCGGATAGCCCGCTGGGTTTCCATAGCCTCGCGAAGCGGCATGTCTTGGCCCATTGAGTGCCTTATAGCACCCTCTCCGGCAGGCCGGCGCGGGCGGTAACGTGAATGACCCCATGACCTCGGACCGTTTCCTTCGAGCATGCCGGCGGGAGCCGGTGGACCGCACCCCCGTGTGGTTCATGCGCCAATCCGGGCGCTACCTTCCCGAGTACCGGGACCTGCGGCAGGGAGCCGACGTCCTGCAGCTGGCGAAAAACCCCGACCTTGCGGTGGAAGCGACGATGCTGCCGCTCCGGAGAATGGACGTGGACGCCGCCATCCTCTTCTCCGACATCATGGTTCCCATCGAGGCCGTCGGTGTGGGCGTGGAGATTCGCCCGGGGAGCGGTCCGGTCGTGGCGGATCCGTTTCGTTCCAGTTCGGATATCAGCAGGCTTCGCGCGCTCGAGCCGGAAGCCGACGTCCCGTTCGTGCTGGACGCCATCCGCACGCTCCGCAAGGAACTCGATGTCCCACTGATCGGGTTTTCAGGGGCGCCGTTCACCATCGCCAGTTATCTGGTCGAGGGTGGAGCGTCCAGAACGCACGCGAAGACCAAAGCGCTCATGCACCAAGAGCCCGAGACGTGGTACCTGCTGATGCTCGCACTCGGAGGAAGCGTCCTGGCGTATCTACGGGCCCAGGTCGAAGCCGGTGTGCAGGCCATCCAAATCTTCGACAGCTGGGTCGGGGCGCTCGATCCCGACGACTACACCCGGTTCGTGCTGCCGACGATGCGAGACATCTTCGAAGGCCTTGCGGACCTCGAAGTGCCACGCATCCATTTCGGGGTCGGAACCGGAGAGCTCCTTCCGCTGATGCGCGATGCCGGAGCGGACGTCGTCGGAATCGATTGGCGTGTACCGCTCCACGAAGCGTGGGAGCGCATCGGGTACGACGTGGGGGTCCAGGGAAACCTCGACCCGGCCGTATGCCTGGCCGACTGGGAGGCCGTCGAGACGAAGGCCCTCGCCGTGCTTCGGCGGGCGGCCGGGATGCCCGGCCACATCTTCAACTTGGGGCACGGAGTCCTCCCCGACACGCCCGTGGAGAACATCCAGCGCCTTGTAGATCTGGTGCACGAACGGACGGTTCGACCCGCGGCAGCCGGCACGGGGTCACAGGACCAATGAGCGAGCGCGTCGCTGTTCTCGCCATGGCCTATGGGACCGCCGCGGGACCGGACGACATCGAGCGCTACTACATGGACATTCGCGGTGGCAGGCCTCCGTCGCCGGAGCTGCTGGCGGAGCTGAAAGACAGGTACGCGGCCATAGGGAACCGCTTTCCGCTTCTCGAGATCACTCGCCGCCAGGCCACCGCCCTCGAGAAGGAGCTCGAACTGCGAGAGCCCGGCCGATTCAAGGTGTATCTGGGGATGAAGCATTCGCCGCCGTTCATCGCGGAGGGCGTAGCCCGCATCCGAGGGGACGGCATCCGGCGGGGCGTCGGCCTGGTCCTGGCGCCGCACTACTCGAGGATGTCGGTCGGCACCTATATCGAGAGAGTGCAGAGCGCGTTGCGCGAAGATGGCGAGCCGTCTCCGATGTTCACGTTCGTGGAGAGCTGGTATGACAACCCCGAGTTCATCGACATTCTGTCGTCTCGCGTCGCCGAGGCCATCGCCCGTCTTCGGCCACACGAGCAAGAAGGCTGCGCCGTCGTGTTCACCGCTCACAGCCTTCCGGCCCGGATCGTTTCCGAGGGAGACCCCTATCCCGCACAGCTGCAGGAGACCGCCGACCTGGTGGCGAAGAACCTGGGGCTCACGTCCTATCTCACCGCCTGGCAGAGCGCGGGGCGGACTCCCGAACCATGGCTCGGTCCGGATCTGGGGCATGTTGTTCGCGAGCTGGCGCGGGAGGGCCATTCTGCCGTGGTGGTCTGCGCCTGCGGATTCGTCGCCGACCACCTGGAGATCCTTTACGACCTCGACATTGAAGCGCGGCGCGAGGCCGCGACCGCGGGGATCACGCTGGTCAGGACCGAGTCCATGAACGACGACCCGGCCTTCATTCGAGCGCTCACGGCGGTGGTCCTGAACCACGTTCGCCAGACGGTGGTTTCCTCCGAATGAGGGCCACGGGAAACGCTTCGAGCCGCCCGCCCCACGTCGTGGTAATCGGCGCCGGGGTGACCGGACTCGCCACGGCGTACCGCCTGCTCCAGCCCCACTCCGAGGGTCGCGCCATCGGTGTCACGCTGCTCGAGGCCGGACAACGCGTCGGAGGGAAGCTCCACACCATCGAAGTGGACGGCGTCCCCGTGGAAGCCGGCGCGGATTCCTTCGTGGTTCGAAAGCCGTGGGCGGTCGAACTGTGCCGAGATCTCGGATTAGAGGACGACCTGGTAATTCCTGGAACCACCGGAGCCTTCGTATGGGCGCGCGGAAAACTGCACCCCTTCATTGAACCGTCGGCGTTCGGCATTCCTGCGGCGCCCGGAGCGCTGCTCCGATGGGAGGGGCTCTCCGTGGCGGGACGGCTGCGCGCGCTTCTCGACCTCTACAGGGGGCGTCGAAGAGCCGAGGACGACGAAGCGCTGGGGCGCCTGCTCCGTCGTCGGCTGGGGCGAGAAGCGGCGGCGACGCTGGTCGAGCCTCTGCTCGCCGGCCTGCACGCTGCCGATCCCGAGCGGCTCAGCACCCTGGCCACGTTCCCCGAGCTCGCGATGTGGGAGCGGCGGCATGGAAGCTTCATCCGCGGGGCGCGCGCATCGGTCCGAGCTTCTCGCGGTTCGCCGGGGGCGATGTTCGCGACAGTGTGGGGTGGGCTGTCTCGCCTGACCGCGGCCCTCGTGTCCTCGATCGGGGGAGACCGCATCCGCACGGACACGCCGGTCACCGCCATCGAACGCTCGGGGCGGGGATTCATCATCGACGCGGGGGCCGACCATGTCGAGGCAGATGCCGTCGTCCTTGCCACGCCGGCGTTCGAGACGGCGCGTTTGCTTCGGAGGCCGGCTCCCAACGTGGCAGACTCCCTCGACCGCATTCGGTACGCGTCCACAGCGGTGGTGGTCCTGGTTTATCCGCCAGGGACCGGCGCGGCGCTACCGAGCGGGACGGGCTTCGTGGTGCCATCCGGAGCACGCGCGAACCTCACCGCGTGCACGTGGCTGTCGCGGAAGTGGCCGACACCGGCATACGGCGACCGCGCCGCTATTCGGTGCTTCGTCGGCAGGGACGGCCGCGACGCCGTTCTCGAGATGGAGGACGACGATTTGATCGGTGCCGTCCGCCATGAAATCGAAGCCATCACGCCCGTCAGCGCCGAGCCGTCGGCGGCTCGTGTGGTGAGGTGGCCGCGCGGCATGCCGCAGTACGAGGTGGGGCACCTGGATCGGCTGGATGCCATCGACCGCGACCTGCGAAGCGTTCCCGGTGTGTTCCTCGCCGGTTCCGCGTACCGTGGAGTGGGCATCGCGGATTGCATCCGTCAGGCGAACGACGTCGCGGCGGAGGTCCGGCGCTACACGGAAGAGCTCGTGTCGCCGGACCACGATCCCGAGCGCCGGACCGAACAGGAGGTAAGCAGATGACCGCCGTCACGTACGCGTACTACCCGGTGTTCCAGGGAAGACCCGAGCTGAGGGAAAGACCCGGCGGGGACCTCGAGCAGCTTGCGCACGACGCCGACATCCTCTTCAAGGAGTGGTCGGATCGGGTAACGGTTCGCGGCGTCTATTCGACCGTGGGGTTCCGTCCCGACGCGGACGTCATGATGTGGTGGGTGGGCGAAACGCCGGAAGATCTTCAGGAGCTAACCGCCGAATTTCGAAGAACGGGGATCGGGAAGCGTCTGGAGCTTCGATACGCGTTTATGGGAGTGGTCCGGCCCGCCGAGTTCTCCAAGGATCACGCCCCGGCGTTTCTCAAGGGAGAGCCACCGAAGAAATTCCTGTGCGTCTATCCGTTCGTCCGAACATCTGAGTGGTACCTCCTTCCCCCGGAGGAACGAGCGTCGATGCTACGAGAGCACGGAGAGATCGGACGGGAGTTCCCCGACGTTCTGGCCAACACCACCAGCTCCTTCGGACTGGGTGACTGGGAGTGGATCCTCGCGTTCGAGGCCGACGATCTGCCTCGCATCGTCGACTGCATCCGCCGCCTTCGAGCAGCGGAGGCCCGCCGCTACACGAAGGAGGAAGTCCCGTTCGTCACGGGCATCCGAAAGGAATTCGTCGACGCGGTTCGGGACCTGGCCTAGCCGCGCGACTTCCGCAGCTCGTCGAGCAAGCGACGCAGGCTCCGATGTATCGGCCGGGCGCGAGCTCGCTCGCCCGCGGCCTGCGGGTCGAGGATCCCATCGGCGCCGGCGACTCCGACGAAGAGTTCGAGCGGCGTTGCCTCGAACGGATCGGCGACCGGAAGCTCCTCGCCGATGAACTTCGATTCTCCAGCGACCGCATAGGTTGGAACTTTCCTGACGCTGGCAGCCTTCGTTAGCCCTCTGGTCTTGACCTTGTTGATCACCGCGTGAGGCGTCACAGCATCCGCACCCACGATTACAGCGTCGCCAGGCACGTTCGTTATGGCGTCCTCGTCTTCCATGACGAGCACATTCGTCCATCGCGACATCGCCTCGGCGGCACGGGCGCCCTCACCCCCAGGCTCGGACCTCATGCAGATGACCGTTTTTGGCCTCGCTCGCTCAATCAGCTCAATGACCGAGGACGAATACGAGATCGTGATGACGTTATGGGCCGAAAGCCCCGGATACGCCTCAGTGAAGGCTTCCACGGCCACCCGGTCCCACTGCAGGGATACGACGAACTCGAGAGCGCCCAGATGCGGTTCGGGCGCGGACAGTACCTCACTTGCAAGACGCCACAGCGGCGCCATGGAGGGGTGGCCTCGCAAGAGAACCTCCAGGGCCGGCATGACTCGGTCATCCGAAAGGCGAGCGAGAGCGTCCGCCGCCGTTCGCGCAAGAGCCGCCGCGCCGGACGACCGGTTGCTCGCCGCGCGCTCCACAATTGCCCAGGGATCGTCCACTCACTCATCGTAAGGAGGTGGTTTTCCCGGATTTCGAGTCAGAGCTCGAGCGGCTTCGTCTTGCCGAGAAACCTACTCTTCTGTTGACTCGCGAACCGTCCACGCCGCCCGCGTCGGTCGCGTTGCTTTCGGGCTCGTTCGACCCCATGACGGTGGCGCACGCGGCGATGGCTGAAGCGGCGTCTCGCCTCGTGGACCTGGTCCTGCTCGTCTACTCCGCTCGTACGCTGCCCAAGGAAGGGAGTGCTCCACCGGCGCTCTTAACGGAGGGTGACCGCCTCCAAGTCCTTGCAGGCTTCTGTGAAAGCCATCCAAAGATCGCCGTTGGTCTTTGCTCGCATGGTCTCCTTGCGCACCAGGTCGCAGCAGCGCGAGGGCGGTTCCCCACAGCGAGCCTCTTCCTCGTCGTTGGCTCCGACAAGGTCCTCCAGCTTCTCGATCCGAAGTGGTACGACGACCGGGACAGTGCTCTCGAGAGCTTGTTCGGCGAAGCACAAATGCTCTACGCCGAGCGTGCTGGAGAAGAAGGGCTTACCGCGACGGCGCTGAGCCGACCCGAAAACGTTCGCTGGCGCGACCGGTTTATCCGCTTGGAGGTTCCTGCGAACGTCGCCTCGATCTCTTCGCGGTCGGTTAGATCGTTGCTCGCGGCCGGGCGAGACGTCGCCGACGTCGTCGTACCTGAAGCACGGCCATTGATTCCTTCGGTCGATTGAGTCTGCCGTCGTCGCATCCTAAGAGGGGGGTATGACACTTTTCCGGCCGGACGAGCGCCGTGAGTCCTAGCCGACCTCGAGTTCCATCCCTTCGAATGCCAGCGCGAGCCCGTTGTTCTCGGGCCCCCACAGTTCCTTCGCCCGTACCAACATCGCTTCCAACTGCGCGTCGGTGTGAAGCGGGTCGTGGTGAAACATGAGGAGGCGCCTGACTTTTGCGATCAGGCCGAACTGCACGGTGTGAGCGATGCTGGAATGGCCCCAGCCGACACGCGAGGGGTATTCATCCTCGGTGTACTGAGCGTCGTGAAGCATGACGTCGGCGCCGTACGCGAGGGCGTGGCCCGAGATCCACTCGGGCGAGACGGAGGACAGGTCGATCCCCAGCGCCGGCTCGTGATCCGAGATGTACGTGAGTGACTTCCCGTTCTCCTCCAAGCGGTATCCGACGGTCGGACCGGGATGGTTCACCGGTTCGGCCCGGACGCGAGCCCGACCCAACTCCCATTCCTCCTCCGGCACGTCGTGGAACGAGAGCCTGGAGGGGATGTCGTCGATGTGGACGGGGAACAGCGGGGGTGAGAAGTAGCTCGCCAGGCGTTCGCGAAGCGTATGCAACGGCGAAGGCGGACCCCAGATGTGGATCTCCGAATTCGGATTCCACAGCGGCCCGAAGAAGCCGAGACCCTCGATGTGGTCGAGGTGAAGATGGCTGAGCAGAACATCGATTCTCCCGGGTTGGGCATTGGCCAAAGACACACCGAGCGCTCGAGCCCCCGTGCCGGCGTCGATCACCACGAGGTGGTCGTCGCTCAATCGGATTTCGACGCACGAGGTGTTCCCGCCGTAGCGCACGGTCTCCGGCCCCGGCGCCGCGAGTGACCCGCGGCAGCCCCAGATCTTCGCCTTCACCCTTGCGCCCCTTCGGTTGTTCCCCCGACCCCGGAGTCTTCCCAGAAGAGGGCGCAGGCCCCAACGAATTCGTCCCTTCGAGCGAAGAGCGGAAGTGCGGTCACCGAGATGCCTCGGACCTTTCCATCCATGCCCTCGATTTGCATCTCACGATGCGACGGCCGGTGCTCGCGGAGCGCGACCGCGAGAGGCACCTCCTCCGGCGGTAACTCGCGTCCTTCGGGGTCCTTGGGCCAAAACGCTCTGGCCCATTCGTCCATGGACATGGTCCCAACTTCCGCGAAACTCTTGCCGAGGATCTCTCCTGCGGCTTCATTGAAGTACACGAGCGCACCGTCTTCGTCGACGACGAACACCGCCGACGCCAGCTTGTCGGCAAGGTCGCGGGCCAAGATCAGGACGAGGTTCCTCTGCTTCATCATGGTCACCTTACCCCCCGCCATTTTCCAGAGCTGTGGTCGGCGAACCTACCCGCTCGCCACGGGAAGCTCAAGACGACTCCGTACGTATCCGTACTGACAATTATGGGGCGGACGACCCGCCAATCCCCAGCGTAGGGCGCTCCCAACAGGGTACGATTGTGGCCGTGGCGAGTAAGCGCCCGGGTACCGCCCACACTCCCCAGGTGGTCCGGGAACGGGTTCGATCCTTACCAGGACGGTTCCGAAAGGAATCGGTCAACGGCCTGGCAGCCGAGTGGGAGCTCCACATCGGCCCTCAGGCGTTTGCCGTAACCGTCGCCGATCACCAGTGCGTGGTGAGAGAAGGGCTGGGCGAGGCACCGCACGCGACGATCGCCATGGACCCGTCGACATGGCTCGCCATCGATGAGGGCGTCCTTCGCGGTAGCGACGCCTTCAGTGCTCGACAGGTGACGGTGACCGGAAACCTCGACCTGGCCGTTCGGCTTCAGACGTTATTCCGCCCGTACAGCCGCCCATGGACCGCCGCCGACCTCGACCAGATCGAGGTCGAAGCCGACGGCGTCACGCTCTCGACGTACGTCGCGGGAGCGGGATCTCCGATCGTGCTCTTGCACGGTCTCGGTGGATCGAAGGTGACGTGGCTTCCCTTGGTTGCCTCATTGTCGGAGCGATACCGGGTGATCGTCCCCGATCTCCCCGGTCACGGAGAGTCCGGGAAGCCGCGGGTCGACTATTCGGCGAGGTTCTATGCGCGGGTCGTTCGGCACCTGCTGGACGCGCTGGGCGTCGAGCAAGCGGTACTGATCGGGAACTCCATGGGAGGCCGGATCGCGCTGGAGCTCGGGCTTCGCTCTCCTGGCCGAGTCGCCTCGTCCGTGCTCCTCTCCCCGTCGGCGCCCGGGCTGCGGTGGCGTTACCTGATGGGGTTCACCAGGGTGTTTCCCACCGAAGTCGGGGCGATTCCATTTCCATTGCGGGAGCGTTGGATGGAGCTGGTTCTCCGAAGGCTCTTCGCCGACCCTGACCGGCTCAGCTCCGATGCCTACTCGGCAGCTGCGAACGAATTCATTCGGGTGTACCGCGACCCGATCGCAAGGATGGCCTTCTTCTCCTCCCTTCGACACGTGCTTATCGAATCTCCCGAGCCGTTTTTCCAGTCGCTTCGGCGAATCAAGCACGCCACCCTCGTGGTTCTCGGTTCGAGTGACCGGATCGTGCCGACCCGCGTTGGGGTGCGCGTCGCAGAGCACCTACCGCGGAGCCGGTTGGTCGTCATGCCGAACGTCGGGCACGTGCCGCAGTTCGAGGCAACGGAGGACACCCTCCGAGAGGTATTCACGTTCCTGGAGACGGCGCCGGCCGGAAAACCTTCTCTCTGAGCAACTGACTCGGCTCCGCGGACGGGGTCGAAGCTCGCTTACCATCAGGACCCAGCATGACCACAGCCGTCACGCAACCGTCCGCGCGACGAACCCCGCCTCCGATTCCCTTCCCAGTCCTCCTGGGCGGACTGTGCGTTCTGCTCGCCACCGTCATCGGACTCCGGTGGTCCGGCCCGGAGGGGCGGACCGGGACGCTCGTGCGACAGAGTGCCGCGGGTGACCTTCAGCCCCGTAACGCCGGCGTCGCTCCACCCGCGTGTGCATATCGCGACATCGCAACGCCGCGGCGGGATTATTCGGACTGGAAAACCACCCTGCTCGACACGGCGTACGCCCTCCCGAGGGACTACTCGCCGCCTGACCTGGTCTCGGCGGAGCACGCCGGCTTCTCCGGTCCCTTCCTGGTCCGCGCCCTGGTCATCGAGGACCTGGCGGCGTTGCGGGCCGCCGCCGAAGCGGCCGGGAATCCTGTGGATCTCGCTGCCGCCTACAGGAGCTACGCGCAACAGGACGGCCTGTTTCGCCGCCGGCAGGCGACGCTTGGCCGCGCCCGAGCCCTGGAAAAAACGGCACGTCCGGGGCATTCGGAGCATCAGTTGGGGACGGCGGTCGACTTCAAAAGCAGAGGCGCCGCCGACGTGACCGAGGCGTGGGCTCGCTCAGCGGAGGGGCGGTGGATCGGTGCGAACGCGCACCGCTTCGGTTTCATCATGAGCTACCCGGCCGGGCGGTCGGCCGTCAGCTGCTACGGCTACGAACCCTGGCACTTCAGGTATTTCGGTCCCGCGCTGGCCCAGCGAATCCACGCTTCCGGAATGACGCCTCGCGAGTATCTCTGGAGGCGCGAGCAGCTGGGTACCGCGAACTAGACGGCCAAAACCTTTCTCAAATGCTCGGTCCGGACCGATCGGTACCGTACGATGCGGCCGACCGATGGCCGGTTCCTCCACGTCAGATTGAGTACGCGGCTCCAGCCCGCACCGAAGCACCGACCCCAACGTCGCCCGCAACGGCCCCCTTCACGCCGGCCTGTTCACCATCCGCCGGCGCAGGGATTTGGCCGGCTGTTGGCCATCCTCCTGATCCTCACCGGCGCGCTGCTGGTGTGGCGGTCCGGCGCGATGGGATCGTTGTTCGAGGGACAACCGGACGCTCGGCCCCAGCCCACGATCGCTCCCTCGGTTCCCGAGGCTCAACCGGAAATCGAGCCCACCACGAGGCCGTGGCGACCACAGGGACCTGTCAACCGCGACTTCCCAGGGCTCACGACTTTTCGGGGCAACGCCACGCGTTCCTACTACGGCGAAGGGCCGCTCCCGAAGCAGCCGGAAATTCTGTGGCGCTATCCGCAAGCGGGGAAGATGTGCATGCGCTCGGAAAACCTCGGGACCACGAAGCTCTGGTGCGGAACGGGATGGACCGGACAGCCCAACGTGATTCCGAACGACGACGGGACGATCGAGGTTCGCTTTGGCGCGTACGACGGCAAATACCATTTCCTGAACGGCCGAACGGGTGCGCCGGTCCGTCCCGCGTTGAAGACGGGAGATCTGGCGAAGGGCTCCGCAACCAGCGACCCCGACGGTTTCCCGCTCTACTACGCCGGATCGCGGGACAACCGCCTTCGAGTGATCGCGCTCGATCGAGCCAATCCGACCGTGCTGTGGTCCCTGGACGCGAATAGAAGCGTTCCCCGCGCGGTGTGGAACGACGACTGGGACGCCGCTCCGCTGGTGATCGGCGACTACCTGCTGGAAGGCGGTGAGAATTCGTGGTTCTACGTGATCCGCCTCAACCGGCGTTACAACCGTTACGGGTACGTCGAGGTAAACCCGCGTGTCGTGATGCGGGTTCCCGGATACGACCGCCAACTGTTCCGTGACCTCAAGGACCGAGATGTAAGCATCGAGAGCTCGGTCGCCTTCCGAAACGGCGTCGCCTACTTCGCCAACTCGGGCGGCCTCGTCCAGGGATGGGACATCAGCGACATCCTCGGGGGCGGGACGCGGTACCGGCGTGTCTTTCGCTACTGGGTCGGCGACAACGTCGACGCGTCCATCGTGATCGATCGGCAGGGATATCTCTATGTCGCCCGGCACGCCGAGCGAAACCTGAAACGGGTCAACCGACTGGCGGATTCGTTGGGAAGCCTGGTCAAACTCGACCCACGCAATCAGCGGAGCCCCCTGGTCTGGTCGGCGCATGTCGGTTCCACCGCGCCCGGAGGCGGCATCCTGTCCACTCCGGCGCTGTACGACGGTGTGGTGTACGTCACCGAGATCGAGGGCGGGCTTTTCGGAGTCGACCAAACGACCGGCAAGATCCTGTATCGAGTCGATATCCCCGCCGCGACGTGGATGTCTCCAGTGGCGACGAACAACCAACTCCTGATCGCGGACTGCGGCGGCATGTTGCGCAATTTCGACATCTCGGAGCCCAGAAAGCCGCCGGAGGAGCTCTGGCAACTGCAGCTGCCGGGATGCATCGAATCGACCCCCGCCGTCTGGAAAGGGATGATCTGGGTGGGGACTCGAGACGGCGGGATGTACGGGATCGGCGAAGCGTCGTAGCGACGCGGAGCGGTGAGTCCTGGGCGAAAGTCGTGACGCCGTCACGCATACTGGAGGAATGGAGCCGCTCGCACCCGGGTCGGTAGTCCCAACGTCCCCCTCGTTCGACCCGTCCGCAGGCCCGAAAGTCCTTTTCTTCTACAAGGTCACCTGCCCAACGTGCCAGACAGCGGCTCCGAAGGTCCAGGCCTTTGAAGACGCCTATCCCGGAAGGATCCTCGGAGTCGGACAGGATCCGAAGGAGAAGCTCCTGAGCTTTGCTCGTCAGTTCGGCATGACGTTTCGGTCTGTACCGGACAGCGAGCCTTACGACATCTCGAATCAATGGGGAATTCGCGTGGTGCCGACGACCTTCCTCGTCGACGGCGACACCATCGTCGACACCGTCGAGTCCTGGGACCGGGACAGTATGAACGGGCTCTCCAAGCGGCTCGCCGACATGACCGGCGAGCCGTACCGACCGATCTCGGACCCGGGCGACGGGCTTCCCCCCTTTCGCCCTGGTTGAGGGTCTCGGAACGCGCGCTAGGTCAGCGCGCCACGCCGGGTAGTCCGAAAAGCCGTCAGTCCCGTCCGGGTACACTTCCGCCCCAATGGCGCTGGTGAAGTTGTCCTCGCCGTTGCGCGAGCTCGCCGATGGCTCCGCGGAGGTTCGCGTCGACGGCTCCACGGTCGGCGAGGTGATTGCCGACCTCGAGCGAAGCTATCCGCGCCTGGCCGGGTGGGTTCTGGATGAGCGACGTCGAATCCGTCAGCACGTCGTGGTCTTCTTGAACGGTGAACGGGCCGGGGAAGAGGCCGGCGTCTCTCCCGACGACCACATGCACGTTCTCCCGTCCATTTCCGGAGGCGCCGTCACGGCTGTCCGCCCCGAAACCGAGCTCCTGGAGCAGGAGCTGGAACCGGACACCGAGGAAGAACCGACCGAGCTCCTGATCGGAACTCGAAAGGGCCTGTTCATCCTCCGTGGGAGACGGGGGAGACCTCCGGAAGAGGTTCATCGAAAGTTCAGCGGTCAGGTGGTGGAGTACGCCATCAAGGACCGCCGGACCGACACATACTTCGCGTCTGTCACACACGGGCAGTTCGGTCCCCGCGTTTACCGCGCGGAGGACCCACTCGGCGAATGGGAGCAGGCCGCAGGTCCGGCGTTCCCGGAGGACGCCGGGGCCGCCGTCGAGCGGATATGGGTCGTCGAGCCGGGATTTGAAGAAGGCGTGCTGTGGGCCGGCGTTGCCCCCGCGGCGCTCTTCAAGAGCGAGGACGGCGGCAAGTCGTGGAACCTCAACCGCGCGCTGTGGGACCAGCCGAGCAGGAAAGATTGGCAGCCCGGCGCCGGTGGCCTGTGTCTCCATTCGATCTGCACGTGGCCGGGCGACGCCTCCAGGCTCGCCATCGGAATTTCCGCGGCGGGCGTCTGGCTTTCGGAGGACGGCGGCGGCAGCTGGCGCCAAGGCGTGAGGGGGCTGGTCCCTCGGTACGTGCCCGAGGAGGCGCGGGCCGACGCGACCGATCTCTGCGTGCACAAGGTGAGGCGGATGCCGCTGGAGCCGAACACGCTTTACCTCCAGTTCCACGGTGGCGTCTACCGCTCGGATGACGCGGGCGAGACGTGGGAAGACATCGGGTCGGGAGGCGGGCTTCCGTCGGACTTCGGCTTCCCGCTGGTGATCGATCCCGCCGATCCAGACCGGGCGTTCGTCATTCCGCTCCGAGGGGATTTCGACCGAGTAACGCCAGAGGGGCGTGTGAGGGTGTTCGAAACCAGGGATCGCGGTCAGACGTGGTGGCCGCTCACCGAAGGGCTTCCGCAGGAGAACGCCTACCTGACGATTCTTCGCCAGGCCTTTACCGGAGATGGGAAGACGCCACTCGGCCTCTACTTCGGCGCCGAGTCCGGAGAGGTGTTCGGCTCGGTCGATGGCGGGGCCACGTGGTTCACCGTGGCCGAGCGGCTGCCGCCGGTCGTGTCGGTCGCCGTCTCCTCTTAGCCCGGCGTAGTCGTTTCGTTCGTCAGCGGCGTTCAGCCCTGTACTGCGCCCCGACGTCACGGAGTCGGCCGTGCATGCCGCCGAACACCGTTCTCTCTGGGAGGTATTCCTTCC
>DATABA010000149.1:0-26623 GCA_036259835.1 Actinomycetota bacterium | reverse complement strand
AGGCGCCTCCTCGAGCCTGTACGTGCGCTGGATCGGGACGCGGAGCTCGCCCGCCGCCGCGCGCCTCGCCAGCTCCTCGAGCGTCTCCCGATCTGGCATGTACATGATCTGCGTCACCTCGACGTCTTTGCCCGCCAGCTGGTCCGGGCCGACCATGAGGGTCGAGGCGAACCGGCCGCCGGCCCGCAGGAGAGCGGCCAGCTGGACGGCGTCACCGGCGGTGTGAACCACCGCGTCGATGCCATCGGGAGCGATCGCTCGAACCTGTGCCGCGATATCGCCGGTGAAGTCGACCGCGTGCTGGGCTCCCAGGTCCTTGACGAACTCGGTCTCCTCCCCGGGACGAGCCGTGGCGATCACGGTAGAGCCGTTCGCGGCGGCGAGCTGCACCGCCTTCGACCCCACGCCCCCGGTCGCGCCCGAGACGAGCACGGTCTCCCCGTTGGCAGGAGCGGCGGCCGTCACCGACTGATAGGCGGCTGAGCCGGCGAGGGCCAGCGCGCCGGCGACCGCAGGGTCGAGTCCCTCGGGAACCTTCGCGAGCCCGATCGCCTCGGAAACGACGGCGTATTCGGCGAAGGTGCCGTCTCCCGCATACTCGCGCATGAGCTCGCCGAAGACCCTGTCGCCGGGCGAGACGAGGGTCACTCCGTCTCCGACCTGCTCAACCGTACCGGCGAAGTCCTTGCCGAGAACCAGCGGGAACCGGTGCTCCATGAAGGCCTGGTACTTGCCGGAGGCGATCCCGACATCGAAGCCGTTCACGGATGAGTGTGAGACCTTCACGAGAACCTCATCTGGTCCAGGCTTCGGCGTCTCGATGTCCAGAATCGTGAGCCCTTCCTCGAAGCTGTTGAGTCCGATCGCCTTCAAGCTGCTGACCTCCTCCGTCCCGGTGGGTGGCATCGTACAACTGTGAACTATCCTCGTCCGTACTTTATTCCAAAGACAGTTCAGAGGTGAACCGACCGTCTAGGCTGAGGACGATGAGAAGCAGCAGCCAGCAAACCCTCACCGAGAACGGGATGGCCCTAGGCACGCTCCTCCGGGCCCACCGGCTTCTCCTGGATCTCGTGGACGAGGTACTGCGCCGAGAGGCAGGTCTCTCGTTCCCGCTCTGGGAGGTGTTGGTCACGCTTGCCCTGGACCCCCAGAAGCGCCTGCGCATGGTCGACCTCACGAAGAGGATGTGCGTCTCGAAGAGCAACGTCACGCAGCTCATCGACAAGCTCGAAGGACAGGGCCTGGTCGTCCGCGAGACCTCGACCGCAGACCGGCGCCTCGTCTACGCGGTACTGACCGAGGCTGGACGCGAGGTGGTCGATCGCGGAACGACTGTATTCAATCGCGCGGCTGAGGACCGCTTCGCCACGTTCATGACGCGTACCGACATCGACACGCTGTTCTCATCACTATCCAAGGTCATCGCGGGGCTCGATCCGGCGGAAGGGACCCCCGACTCCGCCCGGTCGTAGGGAGCGCCGCGGACACCTCCCACGAGCTTCCTTGCCCCTCGAACCTAGGGTTCACCCTCGCCGTCAACCGGTGCGAACCTCCCAGCGCCCGTCGCGGTCCGGGCCGCGACGGTCAACATCTGGTCAAGGAGCCGGATCGTCTCAACGGGATCCAACGAGGCACCCAGGATGGGCAGGTCAAACACCGACCCTTCCACAGCTACACAATGAAGCAGGCAATCCAGGAAGGTTTCATCCTGGATGTGCTCAAGAGCTACACGCCTATCAGCAGCTACTACAGGCTGGTTAAAACTGTGGAGGCGGATCCCGAGTTTGACACCCCACGGGCCAACAAGAAGCTACGCCGCTATGTCGAGAGCCACGACCACGCTATCCGGCTCAAGGCGGAGATCATGGTTGACCATCAAGGCCACCATGTGGCCACGGACGCAGCCGGACGCGTCGGGACGCTTCAGGTACGGGCCGCACACCGCAACCCTCCTGAGCTGCGGTAACACGACGCTTCAGTTCTACTTAGGGCACTTCAGGAGGGCACTCAACTAACTCGTAATGCGTAGGTCATGGGTTCGATTCCCATCTCCGGCTCAACCCGCGTCGCTACGTCTTTCCCGATCGGGCCTCCTGGCTCGTGCGAGCGAAGCCTGCCAGACGACCAGGGCGACCGATAGCGTGTACTCGATTACGCACAGCAAGAGCTGAAATGACGTCGGTCGGCCGACGGTCGCCCATCCGAGCAGACGAGCAGATGCAGCAGCGAACAGGGTTGCTGCAACACCACGAATCAACCACGGTGTGATCTCGTCACACCGCGCGGCTCGAAAGATGAAGACGCCGGCAATCGCGTACCAGGCACCGAAGAACCGGAATTCGTTGTCGATGTTCGCCGGAGCGTTCCCGGTGACTCCCGGCACCGCCCGCCCACCGAGGAGCATCGTCAGCACGCCGACCACGAGCGCGATGGAACCGAGAATCGCGACGAAGATCCGAAACGCGTGCTGGTTGGCGGGGCTGCTCAGCGGCGGCGGCGGGTGGGTGCGGCCAGGAACTCGCGAATCAACGCGTGCGTCTTTTCCGGAAGCTCGTACTGCGGAACGTGCCCGCAGTCTTCCAGGACGACGGACGTCGCCCGGGGCAGCGCGTTGACGACGTGCCGAGCGAACCTGGCAGGGACCAGTCGGTCGCGTTCGCCCCAAACGAAGAGAGCAGGGGTCTCCAGGTACGGGAGGCGGTCCCAGAACCCACGTTCCCCCCTCGGCTCCTCCAGGTAGATCTGGCGAGCCGCGGAGAAGAAGGCAATCCGGCCGCGCGCGGTTTTGAAGACCCGAAGAAACTCGTCGGCCGCTGCGTCGTACCAACCCTTCGGGAGCCGCCTCGGACGGCTGAACATCATCCGGATTCCCCTGACGACCCGGTCGTGCGGAATGGGGAGCGGAAGGAATGCCAGTTCGGGTCGAAGCACTCGCACCACCCGGACGAATTCTCGCCGTCGGATGAACGCGGGCGAAGGCGTCAGCAGCACCATTCGGTCGACCCGGTCCGGTGTTCGGAGGCCGAGCTCGATGGCCACCCGCCCGCCCATGGAGTTGCCGATGGCGTGAACTCGTTCCAGTCCAAGCTCATCCATGAAGGCTTCTGCCCAACGGGCGAAGAACTCCGCGTTGTAGGAGCGGATCGGTTTCGCCGACTCACCGAAGCCCGGGAGGTCCGGGACGATCACGCGGTAATCCGGCGCCAGGTCCCACAGGGTGGTGAGGAGGGAGGCGTTCGTCGCTCCGAGCCCGTGTAGGAGCAGAACGGGCGGCCCGGACCCGGCCTCGAGATAGGCCGTGTGAAGGCCGTCCGCCCGGACCGAGTTCCACCTCGGCCAGTGAACCGGCCTGCCCTGGGGCTTGAAGAACGAGTCGAGACGCAGCGCGAGCGCCAGGTTCCCCCGAACCAGGAGGCGGCCGTCCAGGAACGCCTTCACGCCGGATTCGAACCCACCAACGACTGCTGCAAGTGTTTCCGGGTCGGTGATGATTCGGACGTCGGCTTCTTCCGTCAGGCCCTTTGAGATCTGCACGCCGCCGTCCAGCGACGCGGTCCATCCCTGCTTCGGACCGATCTGCATCGACACCAACGCACGCACACCTTCCGGAACCACGGCCTCTTCGGCCTGGGTCCGAAGAACGTCTTCAACGGAGGAGGGCGCGGCGGCTCGGGAGCGTTTCGGCGGGCGCTCCGGCTGGATCACTCTTTCAGTTGGGGGCTTCACGGCCATACGTCGTAACCGCCTCCTTGCTCAATTGTCACACGAAAGACCACGCATTCATTCCCACCTGACGTCCGGTCAGTCCGGTCGCCCCTACTTGTTGCAGCAGGGTCCGGTGAGGCCGTTGCTAGAATCTCGCCCCGTGCGTGTCCCGCGACTGAGATTCCTACTCTCCTCGGTATTGGTCGTCTGTCTCTTGCTGATTTCGCTCGCCACCTCGGCGTCTGCCCAGGAAGTGCAGCTGACGCCCGAACCGTCCATCACGCCGTCGACTGAGATCACCGCCTGGCTCAGGTGGATGGCCCTCGGCGCGATGGCCCTGACGGCCGTCGTCGTCCTCGGACTGGCCGCCGGGTACATGCGATTTGCACCGAAGTTCTTCGGGCGGGACGAACCGCCGAAGCGGCTTCCACCGGGAGCTCGTCCACCGCTCCTCTCCAGAACGCAAGCTGCTCGTTCGCCTGTCGGGTCGACCAGGCCCCCGGTGGCGCAGTCGCCGTCGGGCCGGACCGGTCGCGGCGAGCCCGTCGCCCCTGCGTCCCGGCCGGCGCCGGCCGCCTCCGGAGCCACCGCGGCAGCAGCCTCGGCGACCGCGACCGCCGAACGGGCCACACCTGCCGCAGCGCAGCCGACCGCGGGTCCCTCCACTGAACCGGCGGTGCAGGCGGATGCCACGGGGGAAGCCGAGGCTCGGGCACCCGAGCCACGACCCACCGCGAAAACTCGCGAGGACGCGGCGGTCGAGCCGGAAGACGTCACCGCCCAGGCCCCTACGACCGCCGAGACCGCCGAAGCCGCGGAAGGCCCGGGGGCCCAGGTCCCCGCAGGTCGCGACCCCGCAGCCGAGGCCACCGCTCAACCCCCCGCCCAGCCTGCTCCGACAACGGAGCGCCCCGGGCCGGCCGAGGTTCCCCCGCCCGCGCAGGTGCCCGCCCCGCAAACCGCCCCCGCAGCGCCGGCTCCCGGTCCCGGCGTCTCGGAGCTGGACCAGGAAACGTTCGATCGGGTGCTGCAGGAGCAGCTTTCCAAAGGAGTGGACAAGCGAGTGGCTGAGGGACGGGCCCGGGCCGCCGCTGTCGTCGCCGCCCGGAAGAAGTCCCAGAGCTAGACCCGGGCCCTTCGTTCCGGCGTTCCTCAGGGACAATGGAGTCATGAGCGATTCGCCGCGAACGCTGATCGACTGGAGGACGGCCAAGGCCGTCGGAGAACAGATCGCCGGCAAGGGCATCCCCTTGTCACGGGTGGAACAGCGACGGCTCCTCGAAGACTTCGAAGACGTGGTCCCCGAGGCCGAGCGTCTGGTACGACACTTCACCCATCTCAACCCCGGTCCGCCCGCAACCAAGGGATGGGTGATGAGCAGAGGGCAATGGGTCGAGGCGAACCTTCGTGGGTTCGAGCGCATCCTGGAGCCGTTTGCCGAGAAGTTCCGGACCCCTAATCCCGACGGCATGGCGGGCGGGGTTCGCCGGCGGGTCCTCGCCGCTCAAATCGGAGGTCTCCTCGGGTATCTCGGCCACCGAGTCCTCGGCCAGTACGACCTGTTCCTCCCCCCCGATGACGACGGCCTGATCTACTTCGTCGGCCCGAACATTGCCGGCGTCGAGAAGAAGTACGGGTTTGAAGCAAGAGACTTCCGCCTCTGGCTGTCGCTGCACGAGGTGACCCACCGGTTCCAGTTCGGAACGGCGACATGGCTCGGGGGTTACCTCCTCGGGATGGTCGACTCGTATCTGGACTCGATCGAGATCGACCCGGGATGGTTGCTCCAAGCGCTTCGCCGCGCCCTCGGAGAGGTCTTGAGCGGAAACACGGAGCATCGAGGGTTCGGTTGGGTCTTCCTGCTCATGACAAAGGAGCAGCGTGAGCTGGTCCGGCAGATGCAGGCGCTGATGTCGCTGCTGGAGGGCCACGGCAACCACGTCATGGATTCGGTCGCCGCGGACCGGATTCCGGGTGCGGGTTCGTTCCGCCGGACGTTGAAGGAGCGGAGGAATCGCGGGGGCCCCGAGGGAGCCTTTCAGAAAGCGATCGGCTTCGACGTGAAAGTCCGCCAGTACGACGTCGGCGAGCGGTTCGTGGCCGAGGCAATCGATCGAGCGGGGATGGACGGGTTCAATCGCGTGTGGGAGCGGCCGGAAAACCTGCCGACGATGGATGAGATCAGCCGACCGCAGGACTGGGTGGGCCGAGTCGCCAGCCGCTAGCAGAACCACCCGCGCCGTCGAGGGCACGGCCCCGACCCGGCGACGCCGTCCCCCCTCGCCGGTAAAGGCGGTCCTTCATCAGATCGTTGCCACCATCAGGGATCACGACATGTTCGAGCCGGGAACCCGTGTGGTCGCCGCGGTGTCGGGTGGTCCGGACTCGATGTGTCTGCTGCATGCGCTGTGGCGACTGCGGCGGCTGCTGAACGTCGACCTGGCGTGTTTCCACTATGACCACGGGCTCCGACCGGAATCTGGCGGCGACGCGCGGTATGTTGCCCGACAGGCCCGAACCCTCGGCGTCCCGTTCATCCTCAGGAGCGCCGAGTCGAAGCCGCCAAGAGGTGCCTCGGTGGAGGCGTGGGCGCGAACGAAGCGGTATGGGGCGCTGGCGACGGTGCTCGAGGAACTCGGCGGAGGTGTCGCCGCCGTCGGGCACACCGCCGACGACCAGGCGGAGACGGTGCTTCTCGGGCTTCTTCGAGGAGGCGGGCTGGAGGCCGTCTCGGGGATGGCTCCCGTGGTGAAGCCGATCGTCCGGCCACTGATCGAGATCGAACGCGAGCAAACCGTGGCGTTCTGCCGAGCGATCGGGCTCCGTCCTCGACGCGACCCCATGAACCAGGACCCGGTGTACATGCGAGTGGCTGTTCGCGGCCGCGTTATCCCAGCCCTCGAACGCGCTCTGGGCCGGAACATCCGAAGCACGCTGGTCAGGACGGCCGCGCTCCTCCGTGAGGACGCCGAGCTGCTGCACGAGCTGGCCACCGAAGCGGCCGGTGACGTCGCCACGAAGGATGGCCAGGACACCCTTCTTCGCGTGGCACGCTTGCGTGAGCTTCCCAAACCCTTGGCGGCGAGGATCGTGCGTGCCGAGCTGCTGGCCTTCTCTTCGCTCCCGGAGACCGCGCACCTCGACTCCGTGCTGTCCTTGGCGGCGGGCCGCCCAGGCCGGCGAGTCGCGCTGCCAAAAGGCTTGCTCGCAAAACGCGAGAAGGAGTATGTTCGGTTGTCTCGCCCTTCCCTCCGGCAAGCGCCTCGTAGGCGCCCGCCGGCGGCGTGAAACGGCCTGAGCGCAGGGGAGGGGTCACATGGAGACGCAGCAAGCATCCGCCGTCCGGTCACTCGTTGAGAACAGGTCGCCTTCGTCTCCGCCCGTACCTACACTTGCGTCTCCCATGAAGGCGACCCTTGATCGAGACATCGAACGGGTGCTCCTGTCGCAAGAGGACATCCAGCAGAAGGTGTCCGATCTCGGGGCCGCAATCAGCCGCGATTACGCCGGGAAGGAACTGCTGCTGGTCGGCGTCCTGAAGGGGGCCTTCGTGTTCATGGCCGACCTGGCGCGGCATATCGAGCTCCCGATGGAATTCGACTTCATGGCGGTGTCCTCCTACGGGGCGGCCACGCAGACGTCCGGTGTGGTTCGAATTTTGAAGGACCTCGACCACGAGATCATGGGGCGGCACGTCCTGGTGGTCGAAGACATTGTGGATTCCGGCCTCACGCTGAGCTACCTCCTCAAGAACCTCCGGACGCGGAAGCCCGAGAGCCTCGAGGTCTGTGCGCTGATGCAGAAGACGGACGTGCAGCAGGTCCCGCTGAACGTCAAGTACCCGGGTTTCGAGATTCCTCCCGTCTTCGTCGTGGGGTACGGACTCGACTACGGCGAGCGGTTTCGGAACCTCCCGTTCGTCGGAACGCTTCGACGGGAGGTCTATCGGGACGCGGTGTCGTAGCGGTCGTCCCGCCGCCACAGCCCGGCGCGCTATCGTCGCCGCGTGGGTTTCGACCGTACGAAGATCGAACAGGGCGTCCGGCTCATCCTGGAGGGGATAGGGGACGATCCCACCCGTCCGGGCGTCGAGGAAACTCCTCGCCGCGTCGCATCGATGTACGAAGAGATCTTCGAGGGAGTCGGCCGCGACCCCAAAGACGTGGTGACCGTCGTCCGAGGGGCGGGGCACGACGAAATGATCATGGTTCGGGACATTCCTCTGTTCGCGTCCTGTGAACATCACCTCGTTCCATTTGTGGGCAAGGCACACGTGGCCTACGTTCCGAACCGCGACGGTCGCATCACCGGGCTTTCGAAGATCGCTCGTCTGGTTGATCTGCTGTCGAAGCGTCCCCAGGTTCAGGAACGTCTGACCACCGAGATTGCCGATACGTTGGAGGAGTCCCTGGAGCCGCGCGGAGTGTTCGTTTTGATCGAGGCAGAGCATCTGTGCATGACGATGCGCGGCGTGAAGAAGCCGGGATCCGTCACGGCGACGTCGGCCGTGCGCGGCGTGTTCCGCACCGACGCCCGAACCAGGACCGAGGCGCTGGAACTCGTTCGCCGGGGAGACTCGTGACGATGAAGCCGTCGACCTTGGTCTGGCGGGCGGGCGCCCATGCGCTGGAGTGCGGGCCGCGAACGCTCGTCATGGGGGTCCTCAATGTCACGCCGGATTCGTTCTCCGATGGCGGCCGGTTTTTCGATCATGAAGTCGCGGTCGCCGCGGGGATCGGCATGGTGAGCGACGGCGCCGACATCATCGACATTGGCGGCGAGTCGACCCGGCCCGGTTCCACCGCCGTCCCCGATGCAGAGCAGCTCGAGAGGGTCGTGCCGGTCATCAAGCGGCTCAGCGCGGAGGTGGACGTTCCACTCTCCATCGACACCCGAAGTGCCCGCGTCGCGGCCGGAGCGGTGGAGGCCGGGGTCACCATCGTGAACGATGTGACCGCCGGGTCCGACCCCGACATGTTCGGGACGGTTCGCGAGTCGGAAGCAGGCATGGTGCTGATGCACATGCGCGGGGAGCCCAACACCATGCAGCAACTGACGGACTACGACGACGTGGTCACAGAGGTCAGGGAATACCTTCGGGGTCGTCTTCGGGCCGCCACGGATGCCGGGATCGACGCGGACCGACTCGCTGTGGACCCGGGACTCGGCTTCGCGAAGACGACGCCGCAGAGCCTCCTCCTCATGAGGGACGTCGCGTCGTTCGTGGAGCTGGGGAGGCCCGTCGTGGTTGGTCCCTCTCGGAAGTCGTTCATCGGAGATGTCCTCGGCACCGACGTCACGGAGCGAGCCGAAGGAACCGCGGGCGCCGTTGCGTGGATGGTTGCACAGGGCGCCCATATCGTCCGAGTCCACGACGTGAAGACGATGCTCAGGGTCGTCCGCGTCGTCGATGCCATTCTCGATTCAGGGAGCGGCAAGGGGCGCTCCCCCTGATCGTGGGCGGCGGAGCTTGAAGCTCGACGCCCAACGCAAGCGCGCGGCCGTCTCCGGCGGCGAGATGGCCTATGTCGACGCGGGCGATGGACCGCCGGTCGTGTTGCTCCACGGCTTCCCCACATCGTCGCACCTGTGGCGGCGTGAGGCGTGGCTGTTTGCGGAGCGGATGCGGGTCATCGCGCCCGACCTGCTCGGGTACGGAGAAAGCGAGAAGCCCCTCGGCGCCGACCTCTCGGAAGAGGCGCAGACGCGATACGTCGACGAGCTCCTCGGTCAGCTGGGGATCGAACGCGCCGCGGTAGTGGGCCACGACCTCGGCGGAGGCATCGCCCAGATGCTTGCCCTCGACGGGGAGGTCGACGTGGCGTGCCTGGTCCTCCTCGACGCGGTCTGCTTCGATGCGTGGCCCATCGAGGGCGTGAGGATGCTCCAGTCGGGCGACCCGGAGCAGGAACGGCCGGACTTCGTCGAAGAGATCCTGCGGCTCATCTTCGACACCGGAATCGCTCACAAGGACCGCCTCGACCGGGGGGGCCTCGCACCATTCCGCGCAGCGTGGCGCGACGATCCAGCCGCCTTCTTCCGCGCGGCCCGAGCCATCACGGGCCGGGGACTGGCCGGGCGGGAGGCGGAGCTCGCGAACCTCGACGTTCCGACGTTCGTCCTGTGGGGAGAGGAAGACCCGTTCCTCCCACCGGAGCTCGCCGAACGGCTCGGGGAAACCATCCCGGGCGCGACCGTCGCGCTGCTCCCTGGCTGTTCCCATTTCGTGACCGAGGAAGCGCCGCAAACCGTGGGCCCGCTCGTGTATCACTTCCTTCGGTCGCAGTACCTGGGGGATGCACCGCTGTCGCACGGAAGCGCGCCCGTCCAGGTGCTGTTCGAGCGACCGGCGGGGGGCGACTTCGACGCGGACTCCGACTAGCCGTGCCGAAATACGACCTTTCTCTGACGCCGGACCAGCTCGAGGAGTACCTGCGCGACCAGCGAACGATCCGTCTGGCCACGGTGGCGGCGAACGGCGCGCCGCACGTGGTTCCGCTCTGGTTCGTGTGGGTCGAACGACTCGTGTTCATGAACTCCACGCGCGGGAACGTCACCGTCCGGAACCTCGAGTCGAACCCGGTCGCCACCGGGGTCGTCGACGACGGAGACACCTACGAGCGACTTCGCGGAGTCATCATCGGGGGGCCGGTCCGCTGGCGAGACGATTCGTATATGGATGCCGTCAACGAGGCGTGGTCGAAGAAGTACCTCGACGGTAACCCGGTTCCCTTCGAACGCTGGAAGAACCGCGTGTGGTTTCACCTCGTTCCCGAGCACGTTTCGTCCTGGGACTTCCGAAAGATCCCCGAGGCACGTGCGCGAGCCCGCGAGAGCCGTGGCTAAGTACGTTCTCTCCGTCCGGGGCGTGAGGGCCAGCGGGCGTCACGGTGCGAATCGCGGGGAACGAGACGAGCCGCAGGACTTTCGGATTGATCTGGAGGTCGACGTCGACGTCCACGACGACGCGCTCGAAAAGACGGTCGATTACCGGGCGCTTGCCGAAGCGGTCAGGCAGACCGTCCGGAGCACATCGTTCGTGCTCCTCGAGTCACTGGCGCAGGCCGTGGCAGACAGACTGCGTGATGAGTCCGGCGTCGAATCCGCCCGTGCCACGGTTCACAAGCCGGCGGCCGCTCGATCGATGAGCGTCGACGATGTTGCCGCCACGGCAACAAGCGGAGGCTGACGCTCAGGGAAGCTTCGCCCTTGCGGACGGCCACCAGTTGGCTCGTCCGACCAGCACGGCAATTGACGGAACCAGCAGGCTTCGCACCACGAATGTGTCCAAAAGAATCCCGACCGTGGTGGCGAAGCCTGCTTGCACCAGCCCCTTCAGCGGCGCCGAAAGAAGCGCCGCGAAGGTCCCGGCAAGGATCAACCCCGCGGACGTGATGACTCCCCCGGTAAGCGAAAGGCCGCGAGCGACGGCCGTTCGCGTCTCCTGGCCTTCGGCCTCCTCGCGAATGCGGGACATCAGGAAGATGTTGTAGTCGGCCCCCAGCGCCACGAGCATCACGAACAGAAGCGGGATCACCCAGAACACGATTCCCTCGTGCCCGAGGAATCCCTGAAACACGATCGTGGTCAGGCCCAAGGTGCACAGGAACGAGAGAAGCACCGTGAGGACCAGGTATAGGGGCGCCGCCAAGCTTCGAAGCAGCAACACGAAGATAAGGAAGATGGCGGCGATCACCGCTATCACGATCTTCAGGAAATCCCGCTGGGACACGTCATCGACGTCCGCCAGCAGTGCGCTGGTTCCCGAGAGAAACAAGTCCGCGTCGTCAAGCGCCGTGCGCGACAACGACAACCGAGCGAGGCTCTTGATCTCACGCGCCGTCTCCAGAGCCGCGGTCTCGTATCCGGGGCGGTCGAGCGTGATGAATACCCGTGTGGCCGTCCCCCGGTCCCCGACGAGCAGTTGGAGCTGCTTCTTGATCTGCGGGAAGGCCTCCACGAGCGAGGCCGAGAGCGCGAATCCGCCCGCCGGCGGGGAGGCTAGCCCCAAGCGTTTCGTCATGTCGACGCCGGCATGCAGTCCCCGGCGCAGCTCGTCCAGCCCCGGGATGATCCGGTCGAGTCCGCCGACCATTTGATCTGTCGCGGTGCGCAGTCGTTCCAGCCCCGAGGCCAGATCGCCGACCGCTCCTCCGGCTGCCTGCTTCAGTCCTTGCTCCAATCTGACGAGGCCGCCGTCGATGAGGACAAGCCCTGCGGCTGCCTGCTCCGCCCCGGCGGCACTCTGGAAAAGCGCGGGCGCCAAGCCTTGATACCCGGCCCGAAGCTGTTCGCCCGGCCGGCAGCGCTGACCCTCTGGAGACAGCACGGGCGGCGCCACTCCGGCCGGGTCGGGGCACCGTCCAGAGACGAGGGCAAGCGCCGTTCCGACGCGTTCGGCGAGGTCCGGGTAGACGGGGTCCGTCTTCGCGATGGTCGACCTCCTGAGGTCTTCCCACGCCCGTTCCAGGTTTGCCTGGGTCGGCACGGCGACCTGCTCGGCCAGGCGCTCCATCGCGGCACCCCCAAAGAGGAGTCCTTCGCGGATACGCCCAACCCCTTGGCGCATCAGCGCGATCCCCTGAAGCGCCTGCTGCAGCTGCTCGGGCCCCGCGGGCGGTGCGCTGGGAAGCTGCGACTGGATCTGCAAAAGACCTCCCCGGATTTGCCGCAGTCCATCGATGGCTCTTCCCAAGCCGCCGGCGCCTTGCTCCAGTCTCTTTGGAAACGAAGCGATATTCCGAAGCTCCGGAGGGAGTTGCTGGCTGCTGACCGGCCGGTCCGTTGGACGGGTGATCGACCGAACGGACCTGACGTGTGGAAGCTTGCGGAGGTTCACGGTCAGGTCGTCGATGGCTTCGAAGGCCTTGTTGCGCCAAATCGAGCGTTTCGAGTCGACCACCAGGACCAGCGGCTGTGCCTGTCCTGCCGAGAATGACCGCGACATCACGTTCAGCCCCTGCACCGACTCAGCAGAGGAAGGAAGCTCGGACACCACGTCGTAGCTGGTTCGAGTAGCCGGCACCGCAATGGCGGGCAGAAGCAGTCCGACCAGCGACCCCACCAGGACGCGCCCGGGGCGCCGAAGCACCGCCTCGGCCAGTCGCTCCCAGCTCATGGCGAGCCTCTGCTCGAGCCAACCGGCATGGCGGGAAACTCTTCTTCCTTCGGTGTGGCGAGGGGGCCGCCCTCACCGTCGCCCACTGCCTTCACGCCGAACCGATGAGGCCAGAAAGTCCGCCCGCCCAGCAGTGAGAGGAACGCTGGAGTGAGTGTCTGACCGGCAAGAAGGGTCACCACGGTGGCGACGGCCAGCGCCGGGCCCGTGGTTCGAAACATTCCAAAGTCAGCAATGCCCTGTGTGGCGAACGCCGCGATGACAGTCGCCGCGCTCGACGCGATGACGGCTCCCACGACCGTCATGGTCACCACGAGCGTCCGTCGAGGTTCCGGGCGATGACCCAGTTCCTCGCGGAACCGGGCCAAAATGAAGAGGCAGTAGTCGGTTCCAGCCCCGAACACGAACACCACCATGAATGTCTCGACGATCGAAGAGACCTCCAGCCCGGCCTCGGCGAGGAGGGCGACGACGCTCCTGGCGACCAGGTACGCAAGTCCGATCGTCATCAACGGAACGAGAGGAGCCACGGGTGAGCGAAAGACCCACAACAGGATCACGATGACCAGGACCAGCGTGATGATGGTTGTGCGGTGAACCGCTCGATCGATGGCGGTGTCCTGGTCCAACCCAATTCCGGCCGTCCCGGTTACATGGACGGACAGTCCGCGCCGTTGGGAGGATCCGACGTGCTGGCGGATCCGCGCGACCGCTTCGTTCGTCGCGGGCTCGAACGGTGCCGTGGTGAAGCCGACGACCACGAGCATCGCGCGACCGTTTCGCGCGACGAGGATGTCGCGAAACTGCGGACGAGAGAACGGAGAGACGGTGACGCTGACGTTGCGAGGGGCTCGGGGACCGTTGAGCCACGACTCCAGGCGCCGCGCGTATTGCCGGTCTCGGTCTTGGAGCCGCCCCCTGCGTGACAGAACCACGATCGCGGCCTCGTTGAATTCCTCCCGCGGCCAGAGCTCCTTGATTCTCTCCGCCGCGGCGAGGCTGGGAGCTCCTCTGCCCAGAAAAGCCGATTGGTCTTGGACGGTCACATCCGCGAACTGCGGCGCGACCGCGGTCAGAAAGGCGGCGAGCGTGACCCACAGGAGGATGGTGGCTTTGGCGTGCCCGGCCACGAACGAGGCCAGCCGGCCCCAGCCTGACCGGATATTTGGTGAATCGAGCGGCCGCGGGTGACTGGTGGTCATATGACTATCGGTCAGTCAGTATCCTACCGCGGCGCCGTTACGGCCACTCTTGGCCTCGGGTCGAACGTCGGCGACCGGCTGAGCAACCTCCGCCAGGCCGTGGATCTCCTTCAGCGTGCGCCCAGGATCCGGGTGATTCGATCCTCCCGGGTGTACGAGACGAAACCCGTTGGCGGCCCGCCGCAGCAGGATTTCCTCAACGCAGTCGTACAGATCGAAACCGCGGAGACACCTCAGGCGCTCCTCACCGCCTGTCGCCGGGTGGAGGACGGTATGGGGCGTGTACGAGGAGAACGATGGGGGCCTCGAGTGATCGACGTGGACGTCCTCACGTACGGTCGGGAGGCGCTCGACGAGCCGGGTCTGGTGATCCCGCATCCACGAATGCACGAGCGCGCGTTCGTCATGGTTCCGCTTCTCGAGTTGGATGCCGACCCCCCGCTTCCCGGCAGCCGATCTGCGCGCGACATCCGTTTCGGGTCCGAAGAGCTCGCCGGGGTCAGGCCATTTGCGCCGCCACTCGTTTGACAGTTAGTCCGAGCGCCTCGGACCTATACTCGGCTGGTCCGGTAGCCGACTCCCGAAGGACCCGGAACGAACACACCCTCCGAACGTCGAACGACACGCCCGAGCACGATCGCCGTCATCGCAGCGGGCAGAGTAGCCACCGCTCTCGCCGTCCTTCTGGAGCGAGGCGGCCACCACGTCGTGGCGGCAGCAGGACGCGCGGGTTCGCGGGGACGGGTCTCGCGTCATCTTCCCTCAGCCGAGTTCTTCGACGTAGAGAACTCCGCGCAAGCGTCCCAACAGGCCGAGATCGTAATGATCGGCGCATCCGACGATGCGATTTCCCAGGTGTGCTCGCACCTTGCGCAGACGAACGGATTCCGTTCGGGCCAGCACGTCGTTCATCTCTCTGGCTCGGTCGGACTCGACGTACTCCGGTCGGCCATGGAGAGGGGGGCCGGCGTCCTTTCCACACATCCACTCCAGGCCTTCCCTACGGTGGAGGCCGGGATCGATCGATTCCCCGGAAGCAGCATGGCCATCACTGGGCGAAGCGAAGAGGCAGTGTCGTTCGGTGAAACGTTAGCCGCGGACGCTGGTGGTGTTCCGTTTCGGCTGGCCGAGGGGATGAAACCGCTGTACCACGCAGCGGCCGTGTTCTGCGCCAACTACCTGGTCACGGTGGAGGCCATCGCCGAAGAGCTGTTCCGGATCGCAGGCGTCGAGGAACCGGTTCCACGGTTCGCCCCGCTTGCCACCGCCGTCCTCGACCGCACACTGACGGAGGGACCGGCCCACGCCCTGACCGGGCCTGCCGTTCGAGGCGATGTCGGAACGGTTCGGCGAAACCTGGAAGCGCTGGCCGAGCATTCGCCCGAGGCCGTCGCCGCCTACGTCGACCTGGCCCGGCTGGCCCTTCGCCTCGCAGCGGGCGGGCGGAAGATCGCCGAAGCGGATCGCGAACGAATCGAACACGAGCTGTCCCGATGGAAGTGATTTCATCGGCAGAGCGATTCCGCCAGGCCTGCGAGGACGCCCGCTCCCAAGGCGAGTCGGTGGGGTTCGTGCCGACCATGGGCGCGCTTCATCAGGGCCATGCGCGCCTTTTGAAAAGCGCTCGGGACGAAACCGGCTTCGTCGCTCTGTCGATCTTTGTCAATCCCCTTCAGTTCGGATCCGGCGAGGATCTCGCCGCCTACCCCCGGACGCTCGACAGGGATCGAGCGATTGCCGAGTCACTCCGAACCGATGTCCTGTTCTGTCCAAATGAGGGTGAGATGTACCGCCACGGCCCGCCGGACGTGATGGTCGATCCAGGGCCGCTGGGCGACCGGCTGGAGGGCGCGTCCCGGCCCGGGCACTTCCGCGGAGTCCTGACCGTCGTGGCCAAGCTCTTCAACCTGGCAGGACCGTGCCGTGCCTACTTCGGTGAGAAGGACGCGCAACAGCTTGCGTTGGTTCGGCGAATGGTTTCGGACCTCGACTCCCCCGTCATCGTGGTCGGCTGTCCCACCGTCCGGGAGATCGACGGCCTGGCGCTTTCCTCGCGCAATTCGTACCTCTCGCCGGAGGAGCGCCGCGTCGCACCTGTCCTCTTCGACGCGCTTTCCACGGCAGCCGGCCTGGTGCGCGGCGGCGAGCGCCGAGCCAACGTGCTGAGAGCGGAGATCGCGAAACGGATCGGCGCCGAACCGCTCGCCCTTCTCGACTACGTTGCAATCGTCGACGACACCACGTGGGAGGACGTTGAGACCGTCTCGGGTCCGGCGCGCGCCCTCGTCGCGGCACGAATCGGCCCGGCGCGACTGATCGACAACCTGCTGCTCCCGTGGGAACCCGGATGGAACGGGCAGAATACGGAGCAGCGCCAAGAGGAGGGTCCGTAGTGCTACTTGCGGTCGACGTCGGCAACACCCAGACGGTCCTTGGCGTCTTCAACGGAGAGAAGCTCGAGTGGCAGTGGCGCTTCGCCACGACGGGTGCCCGGACGGCCGACGAGTTGGCGTTGTTGTTCGGAGGCTTCCTCGAGCAGCATGGTCTGTCGTTTTCGCGCCAGATCACCGGAGTGGCCATCTCGAGCGTCGTGCCGGATCAGACCCAGGCACTTCGCGAGATGGTTTCTCGCTATTTCTATTTCGAGCCCGTGGTGGTGGAGCCGGGCATCAAGACGGGCATCTCCATCCACACCGAGAACCCGCGCGAGGTCGGACCGGATCGAATCGTCAATGCCCTCGGTGCATTCGCCAAGTTCGGCGGACCTTGCATCGTCGTTGACTTCGGTACGGCCACGACCTACGACGCGATTTCCGAGAGCGGCGAGTACCTCGGGGGCGCCATCGCGCCGGGCGTCAAGGTCGCCGCGGCCGGACTGTTCCAGGCGACCGCCCGCCTTCCCCGGGTCGAGCTCAGCGCTCCGCGGTCGTTGATCGGCCGGAACACGATCGATGCCCTTCGGTCGGGCCTGCTGTTCGGGGCGGCCGCCGAGGTCGACGGCATGGTCGAGCGGATGCAAAAGGAGCTCGGGGGGCACGCGACCGTGGTCGCGACGGGTGGGCTGGCAGATCTTGTCGTCCCGCTCTGCGAGGCCGTCGATCACTTCGAACCGTGGCTGACGCTCGAAGGACTCCGCCTGATCTTTGACAGGAACACCACAGCAGATGAGTGAGGAGCCCCGCGGACGTCTCGCGGAGAGCGTTGCGGCGCGTCGGCAAAAGGTGGAGCGAATTCGCGAACGCGGAATCGAACCGTTCGCTCTGAAGTGGGATCCGGACGCCAGCCTCGACGAGATCCGCAAGCAATACGAAGATCTCGAACCGGGGCGGCTCACCGAAGACCGGTACCGCGTGGCCGGCCGAATCATGCTTCTCCGAAGGCAGGGGAAGCTGACGTTTGCAACGATTCGCGACGGGTCGGGTGAGCTTCAGCTCTTCATCAGGGAGAACGAGCTCGGCGACCGGTATGCCCTGGTGGACGATCTCGACCTAGGTGACATCGTCGGCGCGGCCGGGCCCGTCATGACCACCAAGAAAGGGGAGCTCTCGATCCGGGCCGACGAGCTGGTCCTCCTCACCAAGGCGATGCGGCCGCTGCCCGAGAAGTGGCACGGACTGCGTGATCCGGAGGTGCGGGTCCGGCGGCGATATCTGGACTTCGCATCCAACCTGGAAAGCCGCCGGGTAGTCACGACGAGGGCAGCCGTTCTGGGAGCCCTTCGACAGGAGCTCGAAGGACGAGGATTCGTGGAGGTGGAGACGCCCGTGCTCCAACCGACCCATGGGGGAGCGCTGGCCAGGCCGTTCCTCACACACCACCGCGTCCTGGACACCACGCTGTATCTCCGAATCGCTCCTGAGCTCTACCTGAAGCGGCTTCTGGTCGGCGGGTTCGAACGCGTTTACGAGATCGGACGGAACTTTCGAAACGAGGGCATCGACCGCGACCACAACCCCGAATTCACCATGCTCGAGGCGTATCAGGCGTACGGCGACTACGAGGACATGATGGAGCTCGACGAAGCCCTGGTGAAAGCGGCTGCGCTCGCGGTTCGGGGATCGCTCGAGTTCGACTTTCGAGGGCAGAGGTTGAATCTCTCGAGTCCGTGGCCGCGGGTGGCGCTGATCGACGCTGTCTCCGAGGCCATTGGGGAGGAGGTCTCGCTCGCCCGCGGCGACCTTCACGCGGTCGCGGAGCGCGCGGGTGTCGGTGTGGATCCCAAATGGGGGCCGGGGAAGGTCATTCTGGCGATCTACGAGAAGGTGGTCGAAGAGCGAATTTTCCAGCCGACGTTCATAAAGGACTTTCCGCGCGAGGTCTCGCCCCTCGCCCGGCCACACAGAACGGATCCAAGCGTCACCGAGCACTTCGACCTGGTCATTGCGGGGCTCGAGATCGGACCGGCCTATTCGGAGCTGACGGACCCGGCGGAGCAGCGAGCTCGCTTCGAGGCACAGCAGGAAGGGCGCAAGAAAGGCGACGAAGAAGCACACCCGTTCGATGAGGACTTCCTTCTGGCGCTCGAACATGGGATGCCGCCCGCCGGCGGACTGGGGTTGGGCGTCGACCGCCTGACCATGATCCTGGCCGACGTTGCTTCGATACGTGAGGTGATCGCGTTCCCACATCTGCGCCCGGAGGCGGACCGAACCTGAGACCGACGCGGCCACTGTGGCGGGGGTTCCTCGTGGCGGTCGTGGTGATCGTCGGTGCGGCGTGTACGCAAGAGCTCACACCGCCCCCGCAGGAGAGGCCAGCCGCTCCTTCATCGCCCTCGATTCGGCCGCTGATTCTCGACGTCGTCGCCGATGTGACCCCGGAGGGATTCTCCGACCGCGTAACGAACAGTTACCTCGACGGCATGGCCCTGGCGGTAAGAGCGGTGAACGCCGACGGTGGCGTCGATGGAAGGCCGATCCGTCTGTCGCTTCACGACCACGAGGGCCGCGCGGGTTCAGCCGTGAGCCTTCTCGAACCCCTGGTTGGCCGGTCGCCGGCGGTGCTGTACGTCGGCCCTGGCTCACCACTGGTTCGCCTGAGGGCGCCGCTGGAGCAAGCCGGAACCCCGGTGGTCCTGTTGGAAGGCGATCTGTACACGTCACGCGATCTGTTCCGTCAGGTCTTTCAAACGACGATCCCGTGGGCTTGGCAGGCAACAGTCATCGCGCGGTACCTCGTTCGAGATCGAAGAGCACGCGACATCGTGTTCGTCGGAGGCGGCCGCGAAGGCGGCATGGCCGCCGACCCGGCGCGTGCCGCCGTGTCCTATTGGGGCGGGGAGCTCGCTCAGACGTTCACGAGCCGATCGTTCGATCCACGCACCGGATTCAGGCGGGCATACAACCGCGCAGCCCGAGCCGACGCCGTCATCATGTTCGGCCGGCCACTCGATGCGCTCCTGGCGGTCAACTCCATCGAAGAGGTGGCTAACGAATTCCCTGCCATCTCCTCTTCGGCGGCTCTTCTACAGCTGGATGAGGGTCTCGCGCATCCGGAACCAGGAGCGACTGCCTGCTACGTGTATGCGTGGGGCGGGTGGGCTCAGCCCATCAAGCGGGTCGCGACGTTTCGGAAGTCATTCAGACGTACCTTCGGGCGGTTCCCTTCGGGTTTCGAGCAAGAGGGATACGACGCCGTCAGAGTTCTGGTCGAAGGGTTGAAGAGAACCGGAGGAGAGGGTGGCCGCCGCCTGACCGCCGCGCTAGAACGCCTTCCGGAACAGACCTTTTCAAGCGTTCCAGTGAATCTGGGACCAGACGATCACTTGTTTCTCCCTCGGGACGAACTCGGATTGTTCGCAGTACCGGGGCCCAGCGAGGAGCTCGATCCCTGGCAAAAACCGCGCCGGTCCAACTGGAGGCCATTAATGCGGACCTTCACGTACGACGAAAAGAGGACGAACATCCTGGATCGCGACAAGCGGGCCTTCTTTCGCTTTTGGCGAAAGAACCGGCCTTCTCCGTTCTACTGGCAGTCGCGCTACGGCATTACGACGCGGCCGACCGACCCGCTCCATTAGCCAACTCCTCCCGCGGATGCGCCACGGCATACCGCAGCGCATCCACCATGTCGTCCAACGGCGTTCCTTTCGGGATGAGACCGACGGCGCCCGCCGCCACGACTTCCTCTTCGACTGCGGGATCCTCGAGAGCCGTGAGGACCATCACCTGGGAGTCGGGATTCGAGCGACGGATCGTCCTGGCGGCGTCCATCGAGTTCATCCCCGGCATCGAGAGGTCAAGGAGAACCAGGTCGGGTTTGAGCGTCAGGACGGCGCGACAGGCCTCGTCGCCGGAGCACGCCTCGCCGGCCACCTCGACGCCCGGAACCAGGTCGAGCGCCTCGACCATGCAGGAGCGAAACCCGTCATGGTCGTCGACGACCAACACCCGCACTGGATTCGCGTCCACTCCAGCAGCATCATTCCCTTGATGCCGCCCACCAAGAGGGCCGATAGGCGATTTTTTGGATCGGCCGAAGGTTGAAACGGCTTCGCGTGGCGGCGGATGCCCGAACGACTGATACGACGGAATCTCCTTGATCCCCACCGATTCCTAACCTTCGGGAAGACTTCACCCGAATACCTCGTTGAAGCCTTTAAAGGCCACGGGGAAGCGGTGCATGACGGTTCGGATCGAAACCTACGACCACCGGGTACTGTCTGATCCCGCGGGTATAATCGGCGTCAGAGGCGCTCGGGCGCGGCAGAAGCGCCGGGGCGCCTTCTCCGCCCCCGGAGGAGGACGTGGTCCGTTGATCTTGGGGGACCAGGGCAAATGAGTCGGGCCGGCAGCCCCTCGGCCCGGAGGGAACGACATGTTTGAGAGGTTCACGGACCGCGCACGCAGGGTCGTCGTCCTGGCTCAGGAAGAAGCCCGGATGCTTAACCACAACTACATCGGCACCGAGCACATCCTGCTCGGGCTGATTCACGAGGGCGAAGGCGTCGCGGCGAAGGCCCTTGAATCGCTGGGGATCTCCCTCGAGGCGGTTCGTTCGCAGGTCGAAGAGATCATCGGACAGGGCCAGGCCGCGCCCACCGGACACATTCCGTTCACTCCTCGGGCCAAGAAGGTTTTGGAGCTTTCGCTCCGCGAAGCCCTCCAGCTCGGCCACAACTACATCGGCACGGAGCACATTCTGCTCGGCCTGATCCGTGAGGGGGAGGGCGTCGCCGCCCAGGTCCTCCAGAAGCTCGGCGCCGACCTGAACCGGGTCCGTCAACAGGTCATCCAGCTGCTCCAGGGCTACACCGGAAAGGAAGGCGGCCAGCCGGGCGAGCAGGCGCCGCAGGGCTCGATGGTCCTGGACCAGTTCGGCCGGAACCTCACCCAGCTCGCTCGAGACACCAAGCTCGACCCGGTGATCGGCCGGGACAAGGAAATCGAGCGGGTCATGCAGGTTCTGTCGCGCCGCACCAAGAACAACCCCGTCCTCATCGGCGAGCCCGGCGTCGGGAAGACCGCGATTGTGGAGGGTCTGGCCACCAAAATCGTCAAGGGAGACGTTCCTGAGACGCTCAAAGGCCGCCAGATCTACACACTGGACCTCGGCGCTTTGGTCGCCGGGTCGCGATACCGCGGTGACTTCGAGGAGCGGCTCAAGAAGGTCCTCAAGGAGATCAAGACTCGCGGCGACATCATCCTGTTCATCGACGAGCTCCACACGCTGGTCGGCGCGGGCGCCGCCGAAGGCGCCATCGACGCCGCATCCATCCTCAAGCCAATGCTGGCGCGAGGCGAGCTTCAGACCATCGGCGCCACCACCCGCGACGAGTACCGCAAGCACCTGGAGAAAGACGCGGCGCTGGAGCGCCGGTTCCAGCCGATCTACGTGGACCAGCCGACCGTGGCGCACACCATCGACATCCTCAAGGGCCTTCGAGACCGGTACGAGGCGCATCACCGTGTGACGTTCACCGATGACGCCCTGGTGGCGGCGGCAAACCTGTCGGACCGCTACATCAGCGACCGGTTCCTTCCGGACAAGGCCATTGACCTCATCGACGAGGCCGGCTCCCGCATGCGAATTCGCCGGATGACCGCTCCGCCATCCGTTCGCGAGATGGATGAGCGGATCGCAGAGGTCCGGATGAAGAAGGAATCCGCCATCGACGCACAAGACTTCGAGCGCGCCGCCCGCCTTCGGGACGACGAGCGCCAGCTCATGGAGGAGAAGGGCGTCCGCGAGCACGAATGGAAGTCGGGCGAGATGGACGTCCTCTCAGAGGTCGACGAGGAGGAGATCGCCGAAGTCCTCGCGGCGTGGACCGGCATCCCTGTCTACAAGCTGACCGAGGAAGAGACCGAGAAGCTCCTCCGGATGGAAGACGAGCTCCACAAGCGGATCGTCGACCAGATGGAGGCGGTCCAGGCAGTCTCCAAGGCGATTCGCCGGACCAGGGCCGGTCTCAAGGATCCGAAGCGGCCGTCCGGGTCGTTCATCTTCCTCGGGCCGTCCGGCGTCGGCAAGACAGAGCTTTCGAAGGCCCTGGCCGAATTCCTGTTCGGGGACGAGGACGCGCTGATCCAGCTCGACATGTCGGAATACATGGAGAAGCACACGGTGAGGCGGCTGATCGGTTCCCCGCCCGGTTACGTGGGATATGAGGAGGGCGGACAGCTAACCGAAGCCGTCCGCCGGAAGCCGTTCAGCGTCGTGCTGTTCGACGAGATCGAGAAGGCCCATCCCGACGTCTTCAACACTCTGCTCCAGATCCTCGAGGACGGGCACCTCACGGACGCCCAGGGCCACACGGTGGACTTCAAGAACACCGTCATCATCATGACCTCGAACCTCGGTACCCGAGACATCCAGAAGGGAACAAGCATCGGGTTCACCGCGACGGCAGACGAGCAGGTGACCTACGAGAAGATGAAGGAGCGGGTCATGGAGGAGCTCAAGCGCTCCTTCCGTCCGGAGTTCCTGAACCGGATCGACGAGGTCATCGTGTTCCACTCCCTGACGCGAGAGAACGTGAAGGCCATTGTGGACCTCATGATGCGGAGGGTTCGTGAGCAGCTGAAGGCCAAGGACGTCGAGATCGTTCTGACCGAGGCCGCCAAGGACATTCTCGCCGAGAAGGGCTACGACCCCTCTCTCGGCGCCCGACCGCTGCGCCGAACGATTCAGCGTCTCGTCGAGGATCCGCTCTCGGAGAAGCTCCTGTGGCGGGAGTTCAAGGCTGGGGAGACCATCATCGTGGATGGCCGAGAGGGCGAAATCGCCTTCGAGACCGCACCTGCTCCTCCGGAGACGCCCCCGGTGGAGTTGGCGGGCCAGGAGTCCTAGGCTCACGCAGCCGCCGGCAGCGCGCGCTTCAAACTCGGGCGCGAGGCGCCGCTCGCTGTAATTGCGCTGGTCAATGAGTGTCAGACCCGCGGGGTACAGTCGCGCCATGGCACGGTACGGGGCGCCCGGGAAGCAGCCACTGACCCTTCTCCTCCAGTAGGCTCACGCGGCTGGCGGACCGGGCACCCCCCTGCCTTCCTCTGCCGGGCCGGAGGAATTGCCAGTTTTATTGAACATATGGCCGCTTTTGGCAGCTACATCCTTTGTCGGTATTCGGCGGCAAATGGCCTCTGACCTGGGCATTTCGTTTGCGCTCAGCAGTGCAACTGTAGTATTCTCGTTGCTTCGTAGGTAATGCAGTCGCGCCGATCGTGAGGAGAGCCGTGTTTCGAAAGGGTGACAAAGTCGTCTACCCCCACCATGGGGCCGCTGTTATCGAAGACCTCGTCGAAAGAGAGATTTTTGGATCCCGCAAGACCTATTTCAAGCTCCGGCTCGCCCACGGAGACCTCACGCTCATGGTCCCGATCGACAGCACCGAGGAAGTCGGCCTCCGCGAAGTGGTCTCCAAGCGGGACATCAAGAAGGTGTTCGACCTCCTGAAAGAGGAGGAGGAGGCGACAGCCACCAACTGGAGCCGCCGGTACAAGACCAACCTCGCGAAGCTGAGCTCTGGGGACATCTTCCAGGTCGCCGAGGTGGTCAGGAACCTCTCCGTCCGTGAGAAGGACAAGGGCCTCTCTGCTGGCGAGAAGCACATGCTCGCCAAGGCTCGCCAGATCCTCATCTCCGAGCTGACCTTCGCCTTCAACTCGACCGAGGAGAAGGCCGAGGCGATGCTGGACAAGGTCCTGGAGGAGGCGGGCTAGACCCGATCACTGGGGCCGAAGCTCGGCTCCCGCGGCCCTCGTCTCAAGCGTTGGTTCGCACGTTCCGAAGTACCGGGTAAGGAGGCTTTTGGCTGCCCGGAAACCGGCTCGTTTCGGGCAAACAGCCATGACGAACCAGGAGACGCCCAGGGAAAACGATCTCCCGCCCGTGAAGCCGGTCGTCCGAGGCGACCTGCTGGTCGAGTTCGTCCGCCTCATCATGGTCTGCCTGTTCGCCGTGGCGGGCTGGTATGTCGCCGAGAGCACCGATCCCAGGACATCCGGGGGCCTGCTGCTGGGGATCATCGTCGGATCGGGCATCGGGTTCGTCCTTGGCGGCATGCTCGGACGGCGGACCGCCTCCGCCGTTTCCGACGTGGAGCGACAGCTCCGCAAGGTTCCGGCCCCGGAGGTCCTGGCGGGGACGGTCGGGCTGCTTCTTGGGCTGATCGTGGCCGCGCTACTCTCGCTCCCTCTGTTCCGCCTTCCCGGTGTTGCTGCGTACTCCTCCGTTGCCTTCTTCTACGTGACGGTCGGCTACGTCGGGTATCGGATCGGGAAGGCGAAGGCAGAGGAGCTTCTATCGCTGTTCGGCGTGAAGGCGCGAGCAGCAGGCGCGAGGCCCGGTGACGTGAGCGTCCTCGACTCCAGCGCGCTCCTCGATGGACGGGTGATGGCGCTCATCGAGATGGGTTTCTTCTCGGGCACGCTGCTGGTACCCGGGAGCGTCGTGGAGGAGTTGCAGGGCGTCGCCGACTCCACTGACCCCGGCCGGCGCGCCAGGGGCAGGCGCGCGCTCGACCTGCTGGTGCAGCTGACCCGAGACCCGTCCGTCGAGCTCACGTTGGTGGACGAGGAGCGAAAGGGCGGCGAGCCGGTCGACGTGCAGTTGGTCCGAATCGCGAAGGCTCGAGGGGGGGCTTTGATCACGAACGACGCCAACCTGGCAAAGGTCGCGGCCGCGCTCGAGGTCCCGGTTCGGTCCATTGCTGCGCTCGCGGACGCCCTCCGGCCGCAGGTGATGCCGGGCGAACGTGTCCCGCTTCGGCTAACACGGCAAGGCCGCGAGAGTGGACAAGCCGTCGGTTACCTCGACGACGGAACCATGGTGGTGGTGGAAGGCGCGGACCATCTGTTGGGCCAAACCGTCAGCGTCGCGATCACGAATGCGCTTCAGACCTCTGCGGGCCGGATGGTCTTCGCCCGGCTCCCCAACGCACGGAGCAACGACGATTCCGGTCCTCGCGTGGAGCACAGCGAGGGCCGCTCGGTCCTGCGTTCCTGAAGCCGGTACGCTTCGACTCATGAGCGCCCCGACCGGGGGCGATTCTTTGGGGATCGCCGCGTGAGTACCACGGGCCTCCTTCTCGCTGCTGGGATTGGCAGCCGATTGGGCGAGGGAACCCCAAAGGCATTTGTCTCGATCAATGGCCGGCCGATGTTCGTCTTTTCGCTCGAGGCGATGGAGGCTTCCGGGGTCATTGACGCCGTGGTTCTGGTTGCGCCCCGGTCCGAATTCGCTCGGGTCAGAGTGATGGTTGAGGCGCTCGGGTCGAGTCTGGTTCAGGACTTGGTCCTCGGCGGAGCGTCCAGAAGCAGCTCTGTGAAAGCAGGGCTCGCCGCATCACCGCCGAATACGGACGTCGTCGTGTGCCATGACGCCGCGAGGCCCTTCGCCTCGCCGGAGCTCTTTCGACGTGTGATCGACGCCCTTCCGAACGCGGACGGCGTAGTTCCCGTGATCCCGAGCCCGGACACCATCAAACGGTTGGATGGATCCCGCGTCGTGGAGACGATTCCTCGCGACACGGTTGGTCTCGCTCAGACGCCGCAGGCCTTTCGGTTCGACGCACTTCGTGCTGTCCATGCAGGCGACCCGAAGGATGCGACCGACGATGCGGCGCTTGTCGAGGGGGCTGGCTTTCACGTCGAGACCGTGGAGGGGGAACCCAGCAACTTCAAGATCACCACCCGTGAGGACCTTCGCCGAGCCGAGATCCTGCTGCGCTCCCGATCCGCTGACGCGTTCCGGCACGCCGAGGAACGGGAGCAAGCCGCCCGGCGTTCACCGTGAACGAGATCCGGGTTGGCGTTGGATTCGATACCCATCCACACGCCGTGGGGCGTGCCCTGTACCTCGGCGGCGTCCTTTTCGAAGGCGAACCCGGTCTCCTCGGCCATTCCGACGGTGACGTGATGTGTCACGCGCTCTCCGACGCGCTGCTCGGGGCGGCTTCACTCGGCGATCTGGGGCAGCATTTCCCCGATACCGATTCGAACTACCGAGGGATCGGCGGACTCGAGCTTCTGGCCCGCGTGGTCGGCATGCTGGCAGAGCGCGACCTTCGGCCGGCTTCCTGCGACCTGACCTACGTTGGTGCTCGGCCGGCGGTGGCGCCCCGCCGCAATGAGATGCGACGCAACATTGCGGCGGT
>DATABA010000148.1:0-20453 GCA_036259835.1 Actinomycetota bacterium | reverse complement strand
GGGCCCGCCGAGTCCCCCCGGCCCCGAAAAAGGCGGTCCCCAGGGCCGCCAGGGCGACCGTCCACACCGCCGCCACCGCAAGCAGTGGTGGGCTCAACGCCACGTAGCCCGAGATCGCGAGCACCCCCGCGAGCGCAAACGCCGAGACGTTCTGACCCTTCGCCGCCCGGAGCACCAGTCCACCGACGGCGGCCATCATCGCCGTGGCCACGAGCGGGTGAATACCGTGCTTTGTTTGCAGCACGAACGGATTGAAGAACGCCATCAGACCGGCGACCGCTCCGACCCACGGGCGGGAGACGAACGCTCGAACGAAGAACGTCGCGGAAACCACCAGCGCGATGACGGCCGCGATATGGAAGAGGCGCTGGCCCGTTTGGTCCGACCAACCCACCAGCCGCATGGCGCCGACCATGATCAGCTCCGGCATGCTCGCGATCGGCCTGAATGACGGGCTGCCCGCGCCGGAGACGCTGTACCCCCACATCGAGCCCAGCTCGGCCACCATGCTGGTGCGAATGAACGGCGGGGTGTCACTCCCCGCGATGAAGGTGCCGGCCCGATACCAGGTGTTGACCAGAAGCGCGACGACGAACGCTGGAGCGACGTAGGCAATGAGGATCGGCTTCCTTGCGCTCCACCACTCCAGGCGAAGGGGTCCGCGTTCCGGAACGACCAGGCTCTCCCTGCTGCGGACAAGGCGGCGCGACGGGGTTCGTTGAGACTGGGTGGAACTCAAAGTGCGGGCGCTCGCGTACTTTCGCGTGCCGCCAACGGCGAGATGACCGTAGCCGACGCGCGGTCATCGGAAGTCTCGGGCACTGTCGGCGTGAGACTGGCCTTCACCACGCTCATGAGCCGAGCTGCCGAAGCGTCCCAGGAGAACCCGCGGCTCCACTCAATGGCTCGGCCGGCCATGGTGGCGTGCAGCTCGCGATCCTGTAGCAGTGTGAGCGCCTGGTCGGCGAGAGCTCGGTCATCCCCTGCTGGCGCGAGGAGGCCTGTCTGGTGGTGCCGGATCGAATCACGGACCCCGGGCACGTCGTAGCCGACGGCCGGCGTTCCCACCGAGTTCGCTTCGACCACGACCAGACCCCACCCTTCCCGAACAGAGGGGACCAGCAAACAATGGCTCCTGGCCATCCGTTCGTAGAGCTCGGCTCTGGGAACGTACCCCAGCATCTCCGCTCCGTCCGGAAGGTCCCTCCGAAGCTCTCGCTCCATGGGCCCCCGTCCCACGATCCACAGTCGTGCCTCCGGCAGCACCGACTTGACGTGGCGGAATGCCTTGATCGCGTGATCCGGGCGCTTGTTGCGGGTCAGTCTCCCGACAAACAACAGGGTTGGAACCGGTTCCTTCATCACATTGTTGATTGGGCCCGCGTCATCGCGACCCTCCGGGATGATCTCCACGTTCCGGATCCCGAGGGCGTTGAGGTCGCTTTTGGTCGATGGCGAAACGGTCGCCATTGGGATATCCCGGTAGACCCGAAGAAACCGAGGCTCGAGCGCTCGTCCAACCGCAGCAAGAGGCCGTGGGAGCTCGGCGTCCCACACATCCTGTGCCAGTTGGTGAATGAGCCCGACGATCGGAGGAAGCTTATGGCGCCGCAGCGGCGTGAAGTACGGGATGGTGTTGATCTCGTCGATCACCACGTCGAAGTTCTCGCTGTGCCCGAGCTCCTTTTGAACGAGGAGATGAAACGAACCCGTTCGAAGGCGACCCAACCGGCGCACCTCCACGCCGTCGACCAGCTCGCGCTTCATGCTTCCTCTGAACGCTGACGTCAGAAGAGTGACCTGATGGCCGGCCTCCACCCACCTCTTCGCGATCTCATGGGTCAGGATCTCCGCGCCTCCGGCCTCGGGGTTGCGGATGTCGCGCCAGTTGAGAAAGAGGATCCGGAGGTGCGACCGTCGAGACGGGGACAATGGCATCCTGCGACTCGTACGGGCAGGCCCGGGAATATCGGCGAACGCGCGAAACGAGTCCGCATAGGTTCCCAACACGTACCGTCGGTAGAAGATCGCGAGGGTGTCGCGGACGATGGCGCCGACCGTACCAAGTGTGACGGTTGTAGCGAATCGGTAATCCAGACGCACCGGCGCCTCGAACACGCGCGTGAATCCCAGGAGTCGAGCGACGACCAGGAGTTCGAGGTCGAACGCGAAGCGCTTCTCCAGCATCCGAGGAAGCACGGCGGCCAGGACGTCCCGCCGAATCATCTTCAGTCCCGTCTGCGTGTCACGGACGTTGACCCGGAAGAGAAGACGCGTGAGCTTGTGGTACGTCCAGCTCATGATTCGGCGGCTCATCGGGTACGAAACCTCGGATAGTGGGTGCCGCTTCGACCCAAAGACCATGTCGGGCCGGTACAGCTGCATGATCGAGACGAAGGGTCGCAGGCTGCTCGGATGGATGTCGCCATCGGCGTCCATGAACGCCACGTAATCGCCCCTCGCCTGAGCCAGCCCCACACGAAGTGCGCTTCCCTTGCCGCCGCGAGTGGGGAGGTCGACCACGCGGACGTGTGGCGAACCGGTGCTGCGAGCGACTTCTACGGTCTCATCCATGCTTCCATCGGAAACCACGATCACCTCGTAGGAACCGGTTCCCGAAAGCTCGGATTCGAGATCTTTGAGGACCCTTGCCAATCCGGGCGCCGCGTTGTGCGTGGGGAGCACCACGGTGAGATCGACCTTCGAACCGTCGCGCCCGATCGGCTCTCCCAGCGGGGCCTCGAGACCCTCGAGCGGCGGACGCCACCGCGCGACCGCAGAAGCCGAGTGATAGAGGAGCACGGCGATCACCGCGTCGACGCTCAAAACGACCAACGCGATCTGCGCCGGGGAGCGGTGAAACCACGAGATCAGAAGGATCTTTGCCAGCGCTCCGACAAGAGCCAGACGGTAGCCGCGCGTTCCGGCCCCGATGTGGAAGTAGGTCAGCACCAGCACGATCGCCTGCAAGGCGTTCGTCGTGGCGAGCGTCGGGAGGAATTCAGCCGCGCCGGCGTACTGGGAGCCGAACGCAACGGCGACGATCTGGTGACGGAGCAGGATCACGACGGGGAGGGCAACCAGCACCACGAGGGCAACGCCGAGAACCGCCGCTCGGAGCCACCTCCGTGCGGCCTCGCCCCGGCCGGCGGTCTCGGCAAACCGCGGAAGAGCGGCAAGGACGATCCCGCCCGGTAGAAAGAGGATGGCGTTGGCAATGATCCATGCGCTCGAGTAGATGCCTCCGGCACGAGGCGCCAGGTAGTGGCGAGCCAGCACGTCGTCGATGACGGCGAAGAGCCGAAACGTCGCCAGGCCCAGAAGCGCGATCCGGAGGTCGGCCCACATCAGGCGCAGCGAGCCCTGACCGGCGGTCCACGACGCCGAGGGAATACCAAGCAGCCTGATTCCAATTCCCGCCGCGACCGTTGCCCCGGCCACCGTGCCGAGCACGGCACCGGTAACACCGAAGCCAAGTCCGGCCAGCCCGATGCCCACGCCCAGTCGGATCGAAACGCCCAATAGCAGGACCAGCGCCATTGCCTTGAAGCGAAGCTGACCTTGAAGGACGCCCAGGGGGACGCTCACCAGAGCCCCGACAAGCGTGTAGACCGCGAGCAGCAGAGCCGGAGCCAATCCGATATGGAGGAAGCTCGCGATGGCGGGAGAGAACAGGAAAAGGACCACCGAAGCGGTGAGCGAGAAAGCGAAGGCGGCCTTGAGCATTCCCGCACCAAGGGAGAGGATCTCCTCGGTCCTTCCTTCCGCCCTCAGGACGGAAACTTTCTTCGCCACCGCTGCCTGGATGACCCCCTGCGCGACAGTGATGATCAGAACGATCCCGAGAAGTGCCGCGAGGGCGCCGTAGTCCGCCGGTCCCAGGAAACGGCTGACCACCATGTGAAACAGGTAGTTCGACGCCTGAACAATCGACACGCCCACGAAAAGGGGCAGAGCTTGAAGGACGTAGGCGCGGAGATTGGTGGGGAGGCGGAGCCGTGTTCGTACGGCTCTCTGGTCGCCCGAGCCCGAGCGCGGCAATTTCAGGTCGTTTTGATTAGTTCGCAATTTGGAGTCCGGGATGTCGCCTACTCGGGACCGACAAACGAGGAGCGATGCGCAGCACAGCGCCCCGCTCCTCCGGTGCCGCGAATGTTAGCTGCGTAAGAGTGAGGGGTCCACTCCCCGATTCTTTTGGCTCCTGAGTCGGGACGGCGGGATTTGAACCCGCGACCTCAGCGTCCCGAACGCTGCGCGCTACCAAACTGCGCTACGTCCCGAAGCCGGCGCAAAGGCCGACCGAACAAGTCTACGCTGCTGGTGATGAGGATCGCCCAGATCTCCCCGCCGTGGTTGTCGGTTCCGCCGAAGGGGTACGGAGGCGTGGAGCTCATTGTGGCTCTTCTGGCGGACGGCCTGGTGGAGCGAGGCCATGACGTGACGCTCTTCGCCACCGGCGACTCGATCACGAAGGCGAGCCTCGATTTCGTGTTCCCCACGGCCCCCGGCTCGAAGGCCATCAACGACCCACGGTTCGAGACGGTTCACACCCTCCATGCCTTTCGAGACACCGGCCGCTTTGATCTGTTCCACGTGCACTCTCCCTATTCGGCCCTCGCGGTTGGGTCGGTGCTCGGGGTTCCGGTGGTACACACCATCCACAACGCGTTCACCCCGGAGATGCGATTGCTCTACTCCGAGGTGGAGGGCCGAGTGTGGTTCGTGGCGATCAGCGAGGCGCACCGCGCCCAGATGCCCGAGCTGAACTACGCCGGGGTCGTTTACAACGGGATCGACCTGGCCGCATATCCGTTCGACGGGGACAAGGAGGACTTTCTCCTGTTCCTGGGACGGGCCACGCAGGACAAGGGCGTTCTTCGAGCGGTCCGGGCGGCGCGGGAAGCCGGTATGCCGCTGGCCCTGGTCACGAAGATCGCCGAGCCGGCCGAGCGGGACTACTGGGAAAACGTGGTCGTCCCGGAGTTGGGGAGCGACGTCACGGTTCTCGGGGAGGTCACAACCGACGCGAAGCTCCAGCTCCTTCACGAAGCCCGTGCCGTCCTTTTTCCCATCGACTGGGAGGAGCCGTTCGGGTTGGTCATGACGGAAGCGATGGCGTGCGGCACGCCGGTCATCGCGACGCCGCGTGGGTCGGTCCCGGAGATCGTCGCCGACGGCGAGACGGGATTCATCGTCTCAGGGGAGAACTACCCGACGGAGGCGACGAGAGCGATCGCGGAGCTCGACCAGATCGATCCGGCGGCGTGCCGAAAGCGGGTCGAAGCGATGTTCAGTAAGGAGGCGATGGTCGAGGGCTACGAGCGAATCTTCAAGCGCGTGCTGGAGTGAGCTCGAGGAGTGTCGCCTCTGGGCGGCACAGGAACCGGAACGGGGCGTACTTGCTGGTCCCGAGGCCAGGCGAGATGTGCAGGATCGTTCGTCCGAACCGGGAAAGCCCCATGGAAAGCCGAGTCGGAATGGTGCTGTTGGTGACCAGGGCGCCGACGAACGGAAACCGAACCTGGCCGCCGTGGGTGTGACCGGACAGGATCAGCTGATAGCCAAGGGCGGCGAGCTCGGGTGCCGGGTCGGGGGAGTGCACAACGGCAAGGCCAAACGCGTTTGGTGCGGTCCGCGACGCGACGCGCAGGTCCTGCCGTTCGATGTGAGGGTCATCCATACCGACGACCTCGGCGCTTACCCCGTCGAGCCGAGCTGACGTCTTTCGGTTCTTGAGGTAGGTCCATCCATCCGCCTCCAGCTGGGCGATGAGGTCGCCGCTGCGACCCGGAGTGCCTTTCCGGTGTTGGCGCTTCCCCCGAAAGTATGCGGCGTAGTTGAGCGGGCGCGGAGCGAAGTAGTCGTTCGATCCGAGCACGAAGTACGAAGCCACCGTTCCCCGAAGGGGCCGAAGGGCGGCAACCGCCGTTTCCACGGCGGCCGGTTCCCCCAGTATGTCCCCCGTCAACACGGCCACGTCCGGACGCGGAAGCGACGCGAGAAACCGACTCTTCCCGGCATCCTTGGCCATGAAGTGCAGGTCCGAGAGGTGAAGGACCGTCAGTGATCCCGAGGCGTCCTGTGGGAGGACGGGCAGGCTGTATCGGGACAGCCGATACCACCTGCGTTCGATGAAGACCCCGTATGCGACGCACGCCGACCCGATGGCGACCGCGGCGGCGACAGGCCTGAGCAGCAATCCGAGTACATTGACCGCCGGCATGGGGGAGCGATTGTAAGTGGGCGACGAAGAGGGATCGCTGAAGAGGAGGCTCGCAGCGGAGATGCGAGCGGCCATGAAAGAACGTGACGCCGTTCGGTTGGGTGCCCTTCGGCTGCTCACCGCGGCAGTCAAGAACCGCGAGGTCGAACTTCGCCACGAACTGTCGGACGAGGAGTTCGTCGAGGTTGCCGCGCGCGAGGTGAAACGCCGGCGCGAGGCCATCGAGGCCTACGAGAAGGCCGGTCGGGAAGACCGCGCGTCGACCGAGCGTGAGGAACAACGAGTCCTGGAGTCTTACCTGCCGGCGGCGCTATCGGATCAGGAGCTCGGGGCGCTGATCGAGGAGGCTGTCCGGGCGACCGGCGCGACGGGCTCGGGTGACATGGGAAAGGTCATGGGGTACGTGATGGGTAAGGCGAAGGGCCGCGTGGACGGGAAAGCGGTCCAGGCCAGGGTTCGCGGGCGCCTCGACCAAACGGTCTAGACCCGCCTGCGCCGCTGCGCGCAAGGACCTAAGACGCGTTTGTCCCCAAAATGACCCTGATGGGCTATTCGCCCATCCCCCGAAGATCCGTACGCTTACGGCTCCAATGAACTGGCAGAAAGAAGCCCGCTGCAATCAGTACGACCCGGACATGTTCTTCGACACCCACGTACGGACGGAGCGAAGGGCGAAGGCCATTTGTTCCCGCTGTGAGGTGCAAGCGAAGTGCCTGGCGTTCGCACTGGAGACGCGCATCGAGTTCGGTGTGTGGGGCGGCCTGAACGGCAAGGAACGCCGGTCGATGTGGCGGAGCGGAACGCCCACAGCCGTACCGGAGCTCGCTCCAGCCGTCTAGCCCATCCCGCTTCGAAGCTCGGCATCGTCGCGTTCGGTGCTTCCGCGCGTCCGTAGAATCTTTTTCGGTGCGCCGTTCCCTTCTCCTTCTCCTCCTCCTTCTGCTTGCGATCGCGGTTACGCTGAGGATCGACTCCGCGTCGGCGCAGGGTTCGGAGGTCGCACGCCCCATCGTGCACGTCGTGAAGGTGCAGGGGGTCATCGATCCGGCGTTGACGGGGTTTCTTCGCGAAGTGCTGGCAGAGGCGGCCGGCGACCCACCGACGGTGATCCTCCAAATGGACTCACGTTGGGGGTACGGCCGGAACGCCGGAAGCCTGGTGGATGTGATCCGGCGCACGTCTGTGCCGGTTGTCGCGTGGATCGCCCCCAGCGGCTCGCGAGTGGAGGGGCCCGCTCAATCGGTGTTCTTTTCCGCCTCGGTGACCGCGATGGCCCCCGGCGCGGGCCTCGGCAACCGGGCCGCCGGTGACGCACTCCGGGGGAGGGCCGTCGACCTGATCGCCTCAGACATCAGGGATCTCCTGGTGAAGTTGGACGGCCGAAGGGTAGAGACGGGGCGGGGAGCCGTCACCCTCGTGACCTTGAATCGGGGCGGCCGGCAGGTTGAGGTTCGCTTTCACGACATGGGTCCCATCCGCCGAATCCTTCACGCGGTGAGCACGCCGACCGCCGTGTACGTCCTTTTGGTGTTCGCGTTGTGGGGCATTGCCTTCGAAGTCACCCAGCCGGGGATCGGGGTGGCGGGCTTCAGCGCCGCGTTGGCCCTGGCGCTGGCGGTGTATGCGCTGAGCATCGTCCCGGTCAACTGGGTCGGGCTGGGGCTGATCCTTGCCGGAACCGGTCTTCAGTGGCTGGACGTGCTAATCCGGCGGGTTGGGCTGTTGACGGTGGCCGGGACGGTTCTGTTCGCCGGGGGTTCGGTGCTGGCGTGGAGCGCCGCCCCGGATGCGATCGACCTCGCTCCATGGCTCATCGTGGTGGCCACGCTCGGCGGGGCTTTGTTCTTTGGATTCGCGCTGACCGTGGCATTGAGGGCGCGGGAGCGGGTTCGAAGCTCCCAGGTGGGGCTGGTCGGTCTGGTCGGCGAGGCGCGCGGCGACCTGGATCCGGAGGGGGCGGTCTTCGTGAAGGGGACCATGTGGCGGGCCAAATCGATGAATGGGCCTATTCCAAAAGGCGCCCGGATCCGCGTTCGGGGGATCGACGGACTCATCCTTCGGGTCGAGGAAGAGCCCGAATAGCGCGTTCTTCTCAACAAATTTCGGCCATTTCCCGATAGGTCGGGCAAAGGCCAAAACCATGCCAAGGAAAAACCCCTCCCTGTACGACCGGCAGATCGAAGACCTGCTCGAGGCGGCTGAGCTCGAGCGGGATCGACGAGCCGGACCATTCGGCGACGCGGTCGACGTGGCGGCGTGCGCCCACGTCGTGGCGCGGACCTACGCGGATGCGTTCGGTTCCATCGAGGTGGTGGCGCCGGAGGGCTGTCATGTGCTCGCCGATGCCGACGTCCTTCAACAGATCCTGGTGAACCTGATCGACAACGCGTACAAGTACGGCAAGCCGCCGATCCGAGTACAGGTCGAGCCGACGGATCAGCAAGTGATTATGTCGGTCGTGGACTCAGGTCCGGGGGTCCCTTGCGAGCTGCGCGAACGGATCTTCGAGCGCTTTACTGGGCTGGAACCGAGCGGTCGTCCAGGGATTGGCCTGGGGCTCCCGATCGTCCGTCAGCTGGCGGCCGTGTGCGGCGGGCTGGTGTGGGTGGAGGACGCGCCGGGAGCCGGAGCGGCCTTCAGGGTCGCGCTGCCGCTCGCGCACCCTGCAGCCCGCGCAGCGAAGGCGGTCGGCTCGCCCGCCTGACTCATCTCAAAGTCGGCTCAAAATGTGAACACATTTTGAGTCGAGTTCGACAGGACGCCTGGTCAGCGGGTTTCAGTCCGACAATCCGGGGTCGGTTGTATGTCGATTCTGTGATCCTCCTCACGCCCGGGAACGAATAGACCCCCCGAAAGCGTCGTACACATCAACGGCGAGCAGCGGAAGGGGGAAACGGCCGACCACGGCCTCTACGGTGGCGATCGAGAGCTGGGCGTACGGATGGCAATGGCGGGCGGCGTGCCGAGGCGAGGACACCACGACGTTCTTCCCGCCGAGTGAAGCAGAGACCAAAGAGGAACGAGTCGTTCGAGAAGAACGAGCCAAGTCCATCTGCGCACGCTGCCCGGTTCGATTCGAGTGCCTCGAGTACTCGCTGACCGTTCCCGAGCTGTACGGGATCTGGGGTGGACTCAACGAGCAGGAACGGCGCCCCCTGATTCGGGAGCGCCAAGCGTCCTGACGCTGGTCCGCGGTAGCGTTACCGCCGTGGGAGCCGAGGAACGACTTCAGGAGTTAGGGATCGAGCTGCCGGACGCCCCTGCTCCGATTGCTTCGTACGTTCCGGTCGTGGTCACCGGAAACCTGGCGTTCGTGTCGGGACAGGTCGCGTCCGACGAGGGCAAACCGATGTGGACCGGGAAGCTCGGCAAGGAGTTGGACGTCGACGCTGGCGCCGAAGCGGCCCGTCGCTGTGCGCTTCAGCTGCTCGCGGCGCTGAAAGCCGAGATCGGTTCGCTCAACTCCGTTCGTAGAATCGTGAAACTGACGGTGTACGTGGCCTCCGCCGCCTCGTTCACGGATCAGCCAAAGGTGGCGAACGGAGCAAGTGACCTCTTCGTCAACCTCTTCGGAGAGGCCGGCCCTCACGCCCGCGCAGCGGTTGGCGTGGCGGAGCTTCCCCTCGGCGCTCCCGTCGAGGTCGATCTGATCGCCGAGATCGGCTAGCGGCTCACGCGTCGCCAAATAGCGCGAACTGCACGGCTTCTTCGAGAGAAAGCGGTGCAGAGTCCGGCGTGCTTTCGGGCATGTGCGGGGCGAGAATGGGGCGCCATACGTCCCACCGAGCAATCGGCGCCCTCGCCGCTTCTGCCTCGGCCACCGCCCACAACGCCCCGGCACGCTCGGTGTCTCCGCGTTCGGCGGCCGCCCAGGCGAGCAGGCCGAGGCCGTTCACCGTGCTCTTGCGGTCTCTGATTTCATGGGCTCGCCGCAGCATTTCTCGTGCGCGGGCTTCGCCCTCGACGATGTTGCCTTCGGTGAGATCCTCCTTTGCGAGGATCGCGGACTTCGAGACGTCCCACCACACCCATCCGATTTCGAGACCTTGCACGCGACTCGCCTCCGTAAGCTCGCGGCCGCGCCTCCGATTCCCGCGTTCGAACTCGAGGTCGCCGAGGCTGCCGAGCACCTGTAACTCGCCGATCGGGTCCCCGATCCGACGAAAGATCTCGAGGCTTTCCTCGTAGAGGCGCCCTGCTTCCTCCAGGTCTTCCTTGACATGAGCGATGATTCCGAGTCGAAAGATCCCTGTTGCGACCCCGCTCTCGTCGCCCGCCTGCTCGAACAATTGTTGGCTCTGTCCATATAGGTCTGCAGCCTTGTCGTAGTCCCCAGCGACATCGACCGTCGCACCGTAGTCGCGGAGCGCCTTGGCTTTCAGAGAGATGTCGATGTCGTCCGCACGCGAGAGGAGCGCGGCGAACCGGCGGGCGCCCTCGCTCGGGTCGTTCGTGATCCAGAAGTTCTCCAGGGCGACGGCCAACCGAAGTCCGAGCTCGGGGTCCCGCTCCGCGGCCCAATCGATCGCTGCCCGGATGTTGTGTTGCTCCGGAATGACGAGTTCGTGCCGCTGCGGCCCGCGGCCGAGAGAATGGATCGAAAGGTTCGCCGACTCGGCGATCTCGAGGAAGTGCTCTGCATGGCGTCGGCGGATTTCGCCGGCTTCGCCTGACGCTTCCTGGAGCTCAGCGGCGAACTCGCGGATGGTCTCGAGCATGCCGAGCCGGCCGCTCTGCCACCGCCGAACGAGACTGTGTTCGATGAGGCGTTCGAGCGAATCGAGGTCCGCCTCGCACACAGCCTCAGCGCTCTCCACAGTGAACCCGCCGACAAAGACGGCAAGGCGCGAAAACAGCTGCTGTTCCTCTGGGGTAAGGAGGTCGTGGCTCCATTCGATCGTGGCTCGAAGGGTCCGTTGCCGCTCGGGTGCGTCTCGCGTGCCGCCCTTGAGGAGCGGGAGCCGGCGGTCCAACCTCTGAAGGAGGTCCGCTGGCGACAGGAGGTTCACTCGAGCTGCGGCAAGCTCCACCGCGAGCGGCAGGTGATCGAGCCGGCGGCAGATCTCTGCCACCGCGCCGTTGCCTTCGAAGTCGCGCCGGACGGCGCGAGCCCGCTGCGTGAAAAGCTCCATGGCCTCCGCCTCGCGGAGCGGCTCGACGGCGTAGTCCCATTCACCGGCGACCCGAAGCGGCGCTCGACTCGTCACCAGTACGTCGAGCCGGGGGCATTGCGCGATCAGCTCACCGACCTGCGGCGCCGCGTCGATGATGTGTTCGAAGTTGTCGAGGAAGATCAGCATGCGTTTGTCGGCGATGTGTTCGGCGACATCGACGGTTCCCCCCAGCGCTCGGGCGATCGAGGGTGCCACGAGCTGGGCATCGCGAACCGGCGCCAACGGTACCCACCAGACTCCGTCCGGATATGAATCCGCGGCCGCGCCGGCCGACTGGAGACCGAGCCGTGTCTTTCCCGTCCCACCGGGTCCCGTCAATGTGACGAGTCGAACCTCCTCCCGCTGCAGCAGCTCCACGACCTCTGGGAGCTCGCTTTGTCGGCCGAGGAACGGCGTGGCTGGAATCGGAAGGTTGGTCTGGTACAGCGTCTTGAGACGTGAAAATTCATGATCGCCCAACTGATAGATGCGCTCGGGGGCAGAGAGGTCCTTCAAGCGATGCTCCCCGAGGTCCCGCAATCCCTCGGTCCCGGTCAGGGCAGCCGTGGACGCAGAGATCAGCACCTGGCCTCCGTGGCCGCACGCCGCGATCCGAGCCGCGCGGTGGACATCGACCCCGACGTACTGTCCCTCGTCCACGAAGGGCGTTCCGGTGTGGATCCCCATCCGAACGCGGATCCGACCCCGCGAAAGCGCTTCCTGTGCTTCGCGCGCCGCTTTCAGCGCTCCGGGTGCGGTAGGGAATGCGACGAAGAATGAATCACCTTGGGTGTCGATCTCCGTGCCGCCGTGGCGGTCAAAGGCTTCGCGGAGCACCCGCCTGTGTTCACCGAGCGCCTTCGCGTACTCCTCGACACCGAGTTCGTGGAGGAGCCTCGTGGAGCCCTCGATGTCGGTAAACAGAAACGTGACCGTTCCCGTGGGAAGGTCTTGGGTCATCGTTGTCCCTCTTGGCCGACGGCCGGTTCTTCCATCTCGCCAAGTGCGAGTGCGACGGCGTCGTCGATCGTTAGCCGCTTCCCCTTCTCGAGATTCTGGGCGAGCGCGCTTGCGTCGAGCTGAGTCCGGAGGCGTGCGAGGGTCTCCTCGTTCCTTCTCACCGATCCAAAAGGCAGTCCCCTCGAACCGAGCTGTTGTGTCAGCGACTGGGAGCTGGCAAGCAGCCGCGCAGCGGTATCGGCCAACCCCCTGAGCGTCATGACCGAAGCCAGGCGACTGAGGCCGATGGCCACCTCCATGACATTGCCGCGGCGGTGCTCGATGCGAATCGCCTCTCCGACGATTGCGGTGGCTTCCTCGAGCCGACCCACCTCGCCCAGCATGGTGCCCAGCTGACTCAGTACCCCGGCCTCGACGCGTTCATTTCCCAGTTCACGGGCCCGGCGAACGTTGGCTTCGTGGAGAGCAATTCCTTGATCGCGGTCGCCGAGCTCGTACGTGACCCTTCCGAGATTCGCATTTGCCAACAGGAGGAAGTGCTCGTCGCCCAGCTCCCGGTAAATCTGGCGGCTCTCCTCGAACAGGGAGAGGGCCCCCTTCAGGTCTCCTTCTTCCTCGAGGCCCAGGCCGGCGCTCAGGTTCGCCCACGCGATGCCCCGCTTGTCGCCCAGCTTTCGGTAAATGGCGATGGCTTCCTGGATCCGAAGGCGTGTGGTCGCCCGGTCTCCGAGGTCGTGAGCCATGGCGGCCGCGGCATGGAGCGCCCTGGCACGATGCCACGTCTCCGCGGAGGAGGCGCCGAGAGCTCTTTCCAGTCGTCTCTGCGCCTCGGCTTGGTGGCTCTTCAGGTACCAGAACCGAAGCAGCGCTCCCCCCAGCCGCAGAACCAGTTCATAGTTGCCAGTGTCTTCGAGCCGGTCCATCACCGCACGGATGTTGTTGAGCTCGGCTTCCAGTCGATTCAGCCACTCGATCGAGTCGCGCAGAAGATGGGGCTCGCTCTCCTCCGCGAGTGCGAGAAAGTGCTCTGCGTGCCGGCGCCGAACTTCTTCTGCTTCGCCCGACTCCTCGAGCCGCTCCACCGCGTACTCCCGGATGGTTTCGAGCATCCAGAACCGATCCCCGCGTAATCGCAGGAGGCTCTTGTCGACGAGCGATTGGAGGGCGTCGAGGTCTGCCTCGGCTACATATTCGGCTGTCTCGAGCGTGCACCCTCCCCGAAACACGGCCAGGCGGGCGAACAGCCGTCGTTCTTCCGGCCGGAGCAAGTCGTAGCTCCATTCGATGGTCGCCCGCAGCGTCCGTTGTCGCTCTGGGAGATCCTTCGCTCCGCCCGTGAGAAGCGCCAATCGCTTTTCGAGCCGGTCCAGGATTTGCCGCGGCGAAAGGGTCTTGACCCTTGCAGCTGCCAGCTCCACGGCAAGCGGGAGGTCCTCGAGACGGTGACAGATCTCGCTGACCGCTCCGTCATCGCTGAAGTCGGGCTTGACAGCATGGGCTCGTGTCAGGAACAAGGTGACCGCGTCGGTTCGGGCCAGCGACGGCACGGGATATTCATGCTCTCCGGTGACGTGGAGGGCCTGCCGGCTGGTTACGAGCAGCGCGAGATTTGGACACGACGCCAGGAGGGTCCCCAGGTCGGGTCCCGCCTCGACGACCTGCTCGAAGTTGTCGAGCAGGAGGAGCATGGAGGCGTCTCGGATGTGCCGGGCCAAGTCTCCTCCGGCGCCAAGGACCCCACGGGCGGTTTCCAACACCAGCGCGGGATCGCGGAGCGGAGCCAGGGGCACCCACCAGACGCCGTGCGGGTAGTGTTCGGACGACCGTGCAGCCGCCTCCGCGGCAAGACGGGTCTTCCCGGTTCCCCCAGGCCCCGTCAGTGTCAGGAGCCGAACATCAGCTCTTTTGAGGAGGGCGACCACGTCCGCCACCTCCTGGTCCCGTCCGAGGAAGGGCGTCGCCGGGATCGGCAGGTTCGTCTGGTAGAGGGTCTTGAGGAGCGGGAAGTCGGTCTCTCCGAGCTGAAAGATTCGCTCCGGTGCGGACAGGTCCTTCAACCGGTGTTCGCCGAGGTCCCGCAGTCCCTCCGTTCCGACCAGCACGGCTGCTGAAGCCGAAAGCAGCACCTGCCCTCCGTGGCCGGCCGCCGCGATTCGGGCCGCGCGGTGAACATCCACTCCGACGTATTGCCCATTGGTCAGCAGCGGGGTGCCGGTGTGGATTCCCATCCGGACTCGGATCGGACCCTGCAACAGCGCTTTCTGTGCTTCTCGTGCGGCCTCGAGTGCGCCGGGTGCGGTGGGGAAGGCGACGAAGAACGAGTCACCCTGGGTATCGACCTCCACGCCCTCGTGGCGGCTGAACGCGTCTCGAAGAATCCGGCGATGCTCGGCGAGGACTTGCGCGTAGTTCTCCTCGCCGAGTTCATGAAGAAGCTTCGTCGAGCCCTCGATGTCGGTAAACAGAAACGTGACCGTTCCGGTCGGAAGGTCGCTGCCCACGGCTATTCCTTCAGCACTCTCACGTCGCCCTCGCGACGGGTGACTCCTCTCTGGTCGAAGTACTCCAAGATCGGCAGCGCATATTTTCGCGTGGTGCCGAGTGCTTCACGAAACGACGAAACGGTCATGCCGCCAGCGCGTTTGCGAACCACCGCTTCGGCTTTGGCCAAAAATCCGGGCGTCACCACGACGTCGGATGACACGCGAACCAGGCGTCCCTCCGTGCACGCTGCTTGAATCAGCTCGCGCTCGAATCCGGCGGCCATGAGTTCCCTGACCGAAGGCGGCGTCGGTTCGGCCCGTTCAACTTCACCGACCAAGCGATCGGCGTCTTCTCGTCCTTTGGTGGACAGTCGGTGTCGGGCGAGCCGGAGTACCGAACCGTCACGAACGATGGCACCGGTTCGAGCGAGGTGGCCGAGCACCGCGTCCGTGAGCGTGGGGTCGGAGACTCCCGTCCCCGCATCGATAAGAAGCAACCGGCACTCCCCGACATCCATGCCGGGTCGCAGCGGATGCTCCGCGTGGAACGCCTCCAACACCTGAATCAGCGTCGTGGTCACGCGGCCCAGCAGTTGGGGGCTCACCAGCCACGAGTCGACGCGGAGAGCGCCGTGGCGTTCGGCGTGCTCTGCGCCGATTCCGGCCAGCACCTTCAACTCCGACGCCCTGATGGCACCACGGTCGGCGACGATCCGCCACGCCAAGGCTGCGCGATCCGCGTCTCGTCTGGCGTCAAGTCGAGCGAGCGGATCTCGCCCCGAGCGCGCCGGAGGCTGGGTGTCCAGCACTTCGCCGCCCGCCACGGTCTCCTGTCTGCCGGCCTCGCGCAGAACGAAGCTGTCCTTGAAGTCGAGGACCACCGGACGCGACAGCGTCACGCGGGCGTACGACTGGTCGCCGGGACGAAGCTCGGATCGCCCGAAGAGCCGGATCCGAGCGTCCCGCTCCGCGGACCCGGCATAGAACTTGAATGCTCCCCGTGTCGTCACAGGATGATCCAGTCCCCGAACGGTTCGAATGGTTCCTTCGAACATTGACGTGGCGCGCCATCGCCCCGGGAGCGTCAACACGTCACCCCGTTCGAGCTCCGATTTCGGCGTCCCTGCAAGGTTCACCGCGACCCTCGACACCGGAACTGCGGTCGTCAGCGGCCGCTTGTGCGTCTGAAGGCCCCGAATCCGAGCGCGGTGGCCGGAGGGGACAATCTCGGCTTCCTGCCCCACGGCGATTGGCCCACCCGTCAGCGTTCCCGTGACGACGGTCCCGGCGCCCTTGATCGTGAAGACGCGGTCGATGAACTGTCGCGGGCGAGCGGTTCGGTCGGGCGCGGGCGCCGCGCCGACCATCTCGTCCAGTGCCGTGCGAAGTCGTTCAATTCCTTCGCCGGTGCTCGCCGAGCAGCACACGATCGAAGCATCCGACAGCCGAGTTCCGTCGACTCTCTTCTTGATCTCGTTCGTCCTTCGATCGAGCGTTTCGCGGTCGAGGAGGTCCATCTTCGTCACCGCAATCACGGCCCCGTCGCACCCGAGGACGTCGACGATCTGAAGGTGCTCCTCCGACTGTTGTTTCCATCCCTCATCCGCGGCGACCACGAACAGCACGAGCCGCACGGGACCGACGCCGGCCAGCATGTTGCGAACGAAACGCTCGTGGCCGGGGACGTCCACGAAGCCGATTTCGCGACCGGACGGGAGCGTGGTCCAGGCGAACCCGAGATCGATGGTGAGCCCGCGTCGCTTCTCTTCAGCCAGCCGATCCGGATCTATGCCGGTGAGCCGGAGAACCAGGGCAGACTTTCCGTGGTCGACGTGCCCCGCGGTGGCAACGACGTGAAGCGACGGCGAGTCGGCATCTGACGGGGAAGGGTCGGTGGCGCTCAAGCGGGCGGCGTCTCTACCCCTGTTCGAGCGCGTACCGAATGGCCCGAATCATTCGGTCTTCATCCTTCTCGGGCACCGTCCGCAGGTCGAACACGAGCGAGGACTCCTCCACGCGGCAGAACACCGGTGGTCTGCCCAGGCGAAGTCGCGCCGCGACGTGGTTCGGCGCCTCGACCGGAACGACTAGCTCGGCGGAAGGGACGGCGTAGCCGGGAACCGAGCCTCCCCCGACCGCGGCCTCGCTCTTACGAGCACTGGCACCTCCAAAGATCGTCGCCAGTCCACGAGCTCGCTTGAGCAACGTGGCCTGCGGCGTGGCCAGGAACGTCCACGTCGGGATCTCGGCTCGTCGTCCGGTGGCGTAGAGCCTGAGTACCGACTCCAGCGCGGCAACGGTCATCTTGTCCACGCGCACGGCCCGGGCGATTGGATGCCGCCTCAGTCGATCGACCAGTTCAGCTCGGCCGACGACCACACCGGCCTGCGGCCCTCCCAGGAGCTTGTCCCCGGAGAACGTCACGAGGTCTGCCCCTGTGGCAAGCGCGTCGACGACGTTCGGTTCGTCTGCCGGCACGCTCGAGTGGCGATCCAGGAGGCCGCTGCCGACGTCGTAGACCAATGGCACCCCTGCGCCGCGGGCCATTCGGCTGAGGTCCCCCAGTCCAACCGAATTGGTGAACCCGACCACTCGGTAATTGCTCGGGTGCACCTTCAAGATCAAGCCGGTCTTGGGACCGAGCGCGCGTTGGTAATCAGCGGGCCGGGTGCGGTTGGTTGTCCCCACTTCGAGGAGCTTCGCTCCCGAGGCGCTCATGATCTCAGGAAGACGGAATTCTCCGCCGATCTCGATCAGTTCTCCCCGCGAGACCAATACCTCTTTTCGACTCCCCAGCCCCGACAGCGTGAGGAGCAATGCGGCTGCGTTGTTGTTGACCACGAGCGCGTCCTCGGCGCCGCTGAGCGCTTTGAGGAGCGCTTCGGCGCGGGACGTGCGTCTGCCTCGTGCTCCGGTCTCGCGCTCGACTTCCAGGTCGGAGTAACCGGCCGCAGCCTCGGCGGCGGCCTGGGCGGCTCGAATCGGCAGGGGAGCGCGACCGAGGCCGGTGTGCAGGATCACGCCGGTCGCGTTGATGACCTCACTGATCCCGTAGTAGTTCCGTGCGGCTGCGCCGACCGCTCGCGCCAGGATGACGGCGTCCTCCGGAACGGCCATGCCGCGGGCCGCTTCTTCTCGTATGTCGTCGATCGTCGCTCGAAGAGCGCCTCGAAGGACGGCGTGGCCGAATTTCTCGGCGGCCTTTCGCCCCGGTGACGATCGAATGAGCGCGTCGACCGAAGGGATCTTCCGTCGCGAATCGGGGGCGGGCCTGCTCTTGACGGCGGGGCCAGTCTTGCCGCGAGGCCGGGGCGTGGTGACTGCCGGCTCACCCACTGTGGCCATTTGCCGAGAGTACAGCGGCGAGGAGGGGATGACCGGGTCCGACTTACAGCCCGAGCGTTCGGGCGATGATCAGTCGCTGGATCTCGCTGGTTCCCTCGACGATCCGGAGCATTCGAACCCACCGGAAGATTCGCTCTACGGGACCTTCGGTCAGCAGTCCCATCCCGCCGTAAATCTGCACCGCGCGGTCGGCCACGCGGTTCACCATCTCGGTGTTGTTGAGCTTCACGAATGACGATTCACGGATGGGCTGGTCCCCCTGGTCGACCAACCAGGCGAGGTGGTACGTCATGAGCCGAGCGGCGTGCGCCTCGAGCGCCGAGTCGGCCAGCATCCACTGGATCGCCTGGTACTTTCCGATCGGCTTGCCGAACGTGTGCCGCTCCTTCGCGTACTCGGTGCAGATGCGAATGAGATAGTCGGCGACGCCGACGCACAAGGCGCCGATGTACGCGCGGCCGGAGTTCAGGAATTTCATCGCCGACCCGAACCCGAACCCCACCTCTCCGATGACGTTTTCCTTAGGGACGCGGCAATCGTCGAAGACCAGTTCGGACTGGTTCGTGTCGCCGGCCAGGGTGCGCTGCTTCCTGCCGACCTGGTAGCCCGGCGCGTCTCGTTCCACCAGGAACGCGGTGATTCCGCCCGCGGCGCGCTTCTCCGGGTCGGTCGTGGCGAAGACCACGGCGACGTCGGCGTTGGCGCCGTTGGTGATGAAGTGCTTGCGACCGTTCAGGACCCATTCATCACCTTCCAGCTTCGCGGCCGTCCGGATGGCCTGCGCGTCCGATCCGGCTTCTGGTTCGGTGAGGGCGAAGCACATGGTGGTCTCGCCGCGGACCAGCGGCTCGACGTATTTCGGGTGGAGGTGCTGCGGGAGGTCCATGAGGATCGGATTGGGGGCCTCCGGGTTGGGCGGGCCAAGCACGAAGCTGGCAAAGCGAAGTCCCGACTTCCCACCCTCCTCGACCAGCAGCGTGTATCCGAGGTTCGAAAGGCCCCAGCCACCGACCGATTCCGGCATGTGGGCCGCATAGAACCCGAGATCCGCCGAACGGCGCCTGAGCGATAGGCCGGCCTCCCGGATCTCGTCCGCGATGTCCTCTTCTTGAAGCTGGATCCGATACCGCTCCTCAACCGGAGCCACTTCCCTGTCGAGGAATGAACGGAAGGAGGTGAGCAGCTCCTGGAACTCGTCCGGAACGCTGAAGTCCATGGAGCTAAACCGTAACGCATAGTCCTGTCGTGCCCGTCACCGAGGATCCACAACGCGAACAGCTGGAGGCGCTGTTTGGCCGGTTCGAGACCACGGGCTGCATCGTGACCGCGTCACACCTGGGACTGCTCTCGGCGTCGCTTGTGACGTTCACCACCCCTTGCAGCCTCAACCCTCCGCGCCTGGTGGTGTGCACGCGGAACGACACCGTGACCAACGAGGTGGTCGAGCAGAGCCGTGCCCTGGCGGTTCACCCCGTGGCCCGGGGACAGGAGGACTGGGTCGCTCACTTCAGCCAGCCGACCCGCGACGCCAGCAAGTTCGAATCCGTCAAGTGGCGGCCCGGCGTCACAGGATCTCCGATCCTGGAGGAAGCCGTCGGATACGTGGAGGGGGAAGTCATCGCATCCCTGCCGGCCGGTGACCACACCGTGAGGATGATCGAACCCGTGGGAGCGGTCCTTCGAGACGCGAACGCGGACCTGCTCACGTTGCGCGAGATCGTGGCCCTCGGGCTGGTCTAACTCCTACACTTCGGCGTTGTGCCGAGGTGTCCAAACTGCGGCGAAGACAACCCTGAACGGGCGCGGTTCTGCCTGAACTGCGGTACCACCCTCGCTGAAGCTGCGCCTGCCCGAGAACGAAAGCTCGTCACCGTGCTCTTTGCCGACGTCACGGGTTCGACCACGCTTGGTGAGCAGATGGATCCCGAGCGCCTGAAGGACGTGATGAGCGCCTACTTCGACGCGATGCGCGAGGAGATCCAGGCTGAAGGGGGCACCGTCGAGAAGTTCATCGGCGACGCGGTGATGGCGGTGTTCGGCGTTCCCAAGGCGCACGAGGATGACGCCGCCAGGGCGCTCCGAGCGGCGCTGCGGATGCGGGACCGCCTGACGCAGCTGAACGACGACATCTTTCCGAAGCACGGTGTAGCTCTTCGCGCCCGAATCGGGGTGAACTCCGGGGAGGTCCTCGCGCAGCTCATGCCGACTCCGGGTGAAGGCATGGTGACCGGAGACCCGGTGAACGTTGCCGCGCGGCTAGAGCAGTCGGCCGAGCCAGGTCACATCCTC
>DATABA010000147.1:0-2790 GCA_036259835.1 Actinomycetota bacterium | reverse complement strand
TGCACGTGGTCTTCGCCGGTGACTTCACCGCCGACCCGGATTCAGCCAGCGTGCGGTTCCTTACGGGCCGTCAGTCCTTGGAAGGCATGAGCGTCTGTTATCGCGATGCGTGGGAGAGCGTTCGTGCAGGAGAGGTGGGTCTCACCTTTACGCCACGAAATCCGTTGATGGCCGAGCGGAATCGAGATTGGCCGTTCCAGCGGCTGGACTACGTCCTGGTTCGATGTAACGACCACAGGGCACCCAGCCTCGATATTCGGGATTGCCTGTTGATCTTCGACGAACCGGTCAACGGAGTATGGGCGAGCGACCATTTCGGCGTGGTCGCGGATCCTGCTGTTCCTCCGTAGACCGTTTGAGGATCAGCGCAGCGCAATCAGGCCGGCGTTCGTGGGGGTGAAGCCACATGCCCGGAAGTAGAACTCCTTCAGATGATCGTCGAAGTCGACGTGCATCCACTCGCAAGTAGAACCTCGCGCCTCCTCCACCGCCCGTTCGACCAGCCTGGTGCCGACGCCGGTTCGCCGAGCGCGCGAGGTGACCATGGTGTCCAGGATGAAGGCGTGGGCCGCTCCGTCCCATGGCACGTTCACGAAGCCGACGAGCTCCTCACCGTCTCGCGCGATGACCCAACCAAGACTGTGGTTCTCAACCTGCGTCTTCCAGTCGTCGTCCAGAACTCGATGGTCGAAGCATTCCGCGTGCAACCGATTTATCTCCTGGTTCGCGAAGTCACCACGCCATTCATAGGTGAGAGTCATGGCGTGGAGTTATCGCTAGCCGCGGCGGCGTGGTGCCCGGCGACGGGTCATCCCCGTCCGGCGTCCCCTCGAGGAGAACACCATGCGCGGCGGCGCGACCGTCATCCCTTCGCGCTCGAAGTCCTCACCCAGGCTGAGCCGCGCGGCCATCCGGCTGACGTCGGTCTGCTGTTGTGGCGTCACCAGCGTCACGCCGGTCCCGGTTCGGCCGGCTCTCGCGGTTCGCCCTACGCGGTGAACGTAGCCCGTGTCGTCGGTCGGGGGGTCGTAGTTGATGACGTGAGCGATGTTCTGGACGTCCAGGCCGCGCGCGGCCACGTCGGTTGCCACGATGGCCTGGACCTTTCCAGAGTGGAAGCGCTCCAGGGCGCGTTCGCGCTGGGCCTGCGACAGGTCGCCGTGCATCGCGGCGACCGAGATGCCGTTGGCCTTGAGCTTCGTGGCCAGCCGATCGGCGCCGCGCTTCGTTCGAACGAAGACGAGGGCGCGGCCGGATTCGTCCCGAAGAAGCCGAACCAGCGCGTCCAGCTTGCCGTGCTCGGTGACCGGAAGGAACCGGTGCGCCGCCTCGTCGACGGTTCGCCGCGCGGATTCGACCTCATGGGTAACCGGGTCGTGGGTGTATCGAGCGGCGAGGTGGCCGACGGCGCCCTCGAGCGTCGCCGAGAAGAACATGGTCTGGCGGTCGCGCGGAAGGCGGCTGGCAATGGCTGCCACCTGCGGCTCGAAACCCATGTCGAGCATTCGGTCGGCCTCGTCCAGGACGAGGATTCGAACGTGATCCAGTCGCACGAGTCTCCGGGTGGCGAGGTCCTCGAGGCGTCCCGGTGTGGCAACCAGGATGTCGGCCTTGGCGATGGCCCTGGCCTGCTCCCGAATGCTCACGCCGCCGTAGGCCGGCGCGACGTGCAGGTTCTTCGCGCTCGCGATGTCGTCGAATTCAGCGACGACCTGCGCGGCCAGCTCCCGGGTGGGAACAAGGATCAGAGCGGACGGGCGTTTTTCGCTCGACCGCAGACGTTCGACGATCGGGATCGCGAAGGCGAGGGTCTTGCCCGAACCGGTTCGGGACTTGGCCATGACGTCGCGACCTTCGAGCGCGTCGGCCAAGACGAGTGCCTGGATCGGGAACGGCATGCTGATGTCCCGGGCAGCCAGCGTGTGCGTGACGCGCTCGGATACGCCGAGGTCGGTGAATGTTTCGGTGGACATGCGATTCTCCTTCTGCGGCAACACGTCTGGCCGCGTACGGTCGGCGAGGCCTCTCTCCCTATGCGCCGAACCGTCCGAAGGAGGTACTGCGGAAGTGAACCCTCACGGGGCAGCACCGCTACCCGTGCATCAAGAGTACCAGGGACCGGCGTTTTTCCGGCGCCGCGATCCTCTGGAGGGCCCGAGCCCGTCCAGCGTGACGTTCACAAGCCTCCGGACTGCAGCCTTTGAGGGAAGCGTGCGGGCCGCTTCGAGAGCGCTCAGACAGTAGTTCGCCAGCTCGGCGGGGGAGACATCCCCGCGGACAGAGCCGGTACGTGCGGCCTCCGAGATGAGATCGCGGATCATTGCCGACAGTTGTCTGTGCGCCCGCGCCACGTGCCCACCGCGGTGGAGGAGAGCGCTGAGAGCGGGGTCCTGAAGGTGGCGATGGCGGCGTTCGGAGCCGTGATGTTCGTGATCGATGAAGGCATAGGCTTCGAGCACGGCCTTGAGGCGACTGCGGGGATCGTCGGCCGCGTCACGAGCTTGGGAGAGGTGTTCCAGGTGCCCGGTGATCTCGCGCTCATGCCACGCCAGGAGTATCGATTCGACGTCGGAAAAGTACTTGTACAGCGTTGCCCGGCCGATTCCGGTTTCTTCGGCGATCCGGGACATCGTCACGGACAGCAGGCCGTGCTTGGCCGCGAGCTCGGCCGTGCCATCGAGGATGGCATCGTGGACCTCGCGGCGATGCGTTTCGATGGTCTCGGTCCAGAGCCGCGGCACGACGCAAGTATAGAGGCCGTTCGAGACACGTTGATTCGACAGAGACAAG
>DATABA010000146.1:0-19367 GCA_036259835.1 Actinomycetota bacterium | reverse complement strand
TCCTTCGAACGGCAGAGGCCTCGCCTCTTGGGATCCGTCGCACCGCTGCGTTGGTCGTCCTGCGCCCGGTGGCCCGGATCAGCGCTTTCTTCGGGCTCGACCGGCTGGGGGCCGGGATCGACCGAGCGCTCGGGCGACGCGAGGACACGAAGCCTCGGACTCCGCCCCTCATTCCGGAACGGGCGCCGATTGTCGAACCCGGACCGATTTTCACTGCGCCACCGAAGAGTCGACAGCCCAAGTCGAAGGACGATGTGGTGACGGGGGCGTTCCTCGGACAGTACGCAGAGGTTGGGCGGGAGTTCCTCAGGGCGCGGAATCCATTCGCGCTCCCACCACCGACCGAGCGCCATCCGATCGGCGTGATGACGATCGGCGATTCCGTGGCATCCGACCTCGGGCACGCGTTCGCGCGGCTCGCGGCGGGCCGCGGCGGGTTCCGTGTCCGGATCGACGCCCGCGTTTCCACCGGTCTGGCGCGGCAGGACTACTTCGACTGGCCGTATCAGGTCGCGGTGAACGTGCGTGATCACCGACCGGATGTCGTCGTCGCCCTGTTCGGTGTGAACGACGCGGGCAACGGGTTCTTCGTCGGTGGGCGAGGTGTGCCGTTCGGGACGGCCGAATGGAAGCGGGGGTATCAGGAGCGTGTGGCGAAGATCATGAAGATGATCACGAAGAGTGGCCGGCCGCTGATCTGGGTCGGGATGCCGATCGTGGCGGAACGGTGGAGGGCGAACGGCGTTCGAATGCTCAACGAGATCTTCCGCATCGAGGCACGGAAGCACGAAGGGGTCGTCTACATCGACGCTTGGAAGCTTTTCGCCGACCGAAACGGCGGATACACGGCGTACCTCCCGACGCGGTCCGGTGAGAAGGTGCAAGTCCGGCAGCCCGATGGGGTTCATCTCACGATGAGCGGCGGGGACCGGTTGGCAGAAGAGGTCTACGACGCGATGAGCCGGTTCTGGCGTCAGCCCGACTACGCGGGGTAGTCCTCGCGCCGAACGACTCCCCGAACCCCCTGGCCTCGGAGGTATCGCTCGACGTTGTCCACCGCCAACTGGCTGGCCGGAAGCTCGAATCCCGGTACCAGCGCCGAGTTGTGCGGAGAGCCGAGCACGTTCGGAAGATCGAAGAAGGGGAAGTTCGTCCTGAATGGTTCGCGCCCGTGCGGCTCGTCCCACCATGCATCGATGCCGGCCATGAAGTCGGGATGCGTCTCCAGGTGGCGGTACAGCGCTTCCTCATCGACGATGGCGCCTCTGGCGACGTTGATCAGAATCGCGTCGGGTTTGATCAGCCCGAGCTCGCGTCGCCCGATAAGCCCGTGTGTGCGGCGCGTCAACGGGAGCGCGATCACAACCACGTCGGACATTTCGAGCACTTCGTCCAGGTTGGTCAGCGTCCCGGCGAACCTGACCGGTTCGTCAGTTTGTCCCGTGGAGTTGACGGCGACGATTTCGGCGCCGAAGGGGCGGAGGAGGTGGGCGGTGGCCTTGCCGATGCCACCGAACCCGAGGATGCCGCACACGGCTCCCTTCAACGAGCGGCTTCGCGTGCGCTGGTCGAACACGCCGCGAGCAAGCTCGGCGTGGTGGTGCGGCAGCCGCTTCGCCAGCGCGAGCACCATTCCCACGATGTGTTCGGCCATGGCTTCGGCGTAGGCGCCCGGGTTGCTTGCGACGACGACCGACTCCGGCAGGTCGCCGAACCGGACGTGATCTGCCCCCGCCGAGATCAGCTGCACGAACCGGAGACTGCGCAACGCAGCCACGCCGTCGTCACCCAGCTCCCGCCACGGGTTCCACGTGATCAGGATCTCGATCGATTGAAGCAGCTCCGATAGGTGCTCCTCATCTTCTTTCAGGAAGACGACCTTCGCCAGCGGCGATAGCCGGTCCTCCACCAGGCCGCGAACCTCCGTTGACACCCCGAATCCGACCGCGACCACCGGGGCGGGACGATGCGTCTCATGTGCGTCGCTTGTCATCTACGTCAGGCTAGTCTTCGGAACAGCCATGGCTGAGAAGCTCGAGCTGACGCTCGGCGAAGAGAAGTCGGTTCATCTTCCTCCGCTCGCGGCCGGCGAGTGGGAGTACGGCGTCGAAGGGATGGCGTCCGCGGTGGAGGTCCGAAAGCTGTGGGCGGCCGACCCGTACCCGGAGGACGACGAGGACGAGGAGAAGCCGCGGCCGACTCCGGACGTGGTCTTCATGATCCGGGGCATGGCGCCGGGCTCCGCCAGAGTTCGGTTCTCACCTCGAGGTGAAGGCCGGACAGCCGCCGACGCAAGGGAGGTCGAGGTCTCCGTTCACGGCCGCTGAGGCCGTGATCCAAGAGGGTAGACTGCGGCCGCACATGGCGACGGTCGCGGCGCCCCCGGAAAGTCCCGATTCGACCATCTCGGTCACCGGCTTCGAGGACGAGCAGGTCAACTGGGAGGCGAATTCGGCGCTCCTTGGTGAGCGCTTCGGGCCGGTTCGGGTCATCCGAGAGGTCTGGGGGGCGGACTCCGGCACGAACACCACGAAGACGGAGTACTGCTACCGCGATTTCTACGTGTTCGGGTACCACCTTCGGGTCCATCCCATCCCGCCAGACGAGCTGTACACGTCGTGGGACCACAACGCCGGCAAGGTGACCCGGTACTACAACGAGGGGATGACAAAGACTGGTCGCCCAGGCGGCGTGCCGATCGACCGGAAGAACGACGACATCGGGAACATCGATTCCACGCCCGTCCGCAACAACGTGACGAAGATCAAAGGTCGAGACTTCCGGGTTAGAGCAACGCTCACGGATTTCGCGATCGGTGATCCGCTTGCCGGAAAGAGGATCCATTTCTCGCGGAACACGGCGGTCGTCGCAAGCGCCACGACGAACTCCCACGGCAGGGCAACCGTGACGATGCGACGAGTCAAGAACACATTGATCGCCGCCGACTTTGCCGGGGACGACACCTACGCCGCATCCCGCGCTCAGCGGCGCCTCTAGCGACGGTGGCCACTCCTATCCAGGTCGTGTTCGATTGCGCCGATCCGGATCGGCTGGCACGGTTCTGGGCTACCGCACTCCATTACGTCCTGCCGCCGCCGCCCGAAGGGTCCGAGACGTGGGAGGACTGGCTGAAGGCGCAGGGCATTCCCGAGGAGGATTGGAATTCGGCGAGCGCGGTGCAGGACCCCGAGGGCCAGGGACCTCGAATCTATTTCCAGCGGGTACCAGAGCAGAAGATCGTGAAGAACCGCGTCCATATCGATCTGAATGTCAGCGGCGGTTCGAAGGTGCCTTTGGAGGAGCGACAGAGGCGGGTCGATGCCGAGGTCGAACGGCTGGTCAAAGAAGGCGCGACCGTGTTTCGCCCCGGCTCAGTTGAGCGTGGCGAATACTGGGTCGTGATGCAGGACCCAGAGGGAAACGAGTTCTGCCTTCAGTAAGCGCCGACAAGCGACGCCGCTACCACGAACCGCCACCGCCGCCACCGCCGCCACCGCCTGAAGAACCACCACCGCCGAAGCCACTGCTTCCTGACCCTCCCGGCGTCGATGCGATGGTTCCGGCGCTCACCGTGGAAAAGCTGTCGATCGAGTGACCGAAGCTGCTCATGCTGAACGGCTGTGTTCCCACGTACCAGTTCGTTTCGGGCGGACGGTCATCCAGACCGGCGAACGCAGCAGCCCATTTCTCGGTCGCTCCGAAGACGACGGCGTACGGCAAATACTTCGAGAAGAGGTTCTCCCGCTCCTGGAACTGCATCTCCTGCGCTTCGGCCCTCTCGATGTAGGTCCGGAATCCTCTGACTCGGCGGACCATGCCGGTTCCCTTCGGCGTCCGCCGCGGCATCCGGTTGGCTCCCAGCAACATGAACAGGCCGGCCAGCACGACCGGGATGGGGACCAATCCGTAGTGCGTCCTCCACGCTGCCAGCCAGACGAGGCCGGCGCCGAGCAACAACACCAGGACGCCTCGCAAGACCCACCGCTCACGAACCTTGTCCGGCCGTTCGGGGAACCACCGGCGCTTCACCATGTCGGAGTAAAGCGCCTCCTGAACTTTCTTGAGCCGCGTCACGAACTTCTTCTTGAGTTCCGAGAGCTCGACCTCGTCGCCCTCCTCGAACAGGCCGTCCATCAGGAGCTTCTCGTACCGCAGCAGCTCGTCGTCCGGTCCTTTCAACTTCACCAGCCGCCAATCCGGCTTTCCGAAGATCCACTTCTTCGGGATCTCCTCGATGCGGAGGTAGCCGCGCACCGCCAGGTCGACGATGGTGGCCGTCACGTCGAGCGGGTTCGCCACCTCGTCCATCAGCGTTCCGACCTGGCCGGGACGGAGGCCGTCGGGCGGCCCGTATTCGACAGGGTGGTCACCGCTTTCCAGCAGCGGAACGGCCTGTTCGCCCCCCGTGGTGGATCCGTAGCTGACGTCAATGGGCGACCCCATGGCCCGCCGGTCACGTCCGTTGACCCACATCACCCGGGCCACCCAGGCCAGCAGGAGGAGGAGCAGGCCTCCGGCCAGCGCGACAGTGGTCCTGGTGACGGAGAAGGCGCGGAAGAAGTTCCAGCGCTCTTCGAGCAGGGGCGACGGCCGAGGAACCACCGAGTTGACCGGCAAGGCCGCGACGACGGTAAGTCCCTCGAACGGATTCAGATCGGTGTGGCTGAAGCTGGCCACGCGTCCGTCGAACCTGTCGTCCGAGCACGGAAGCGTCGATCCGGTTGGACCGACGAAACAGGCGATCCGTTGGATTGGCGCCGGCGCCGTCAACCGGACCGTGGCACGCTCGATCGGCACCTCCCAGTCGGTCCCCACCGCGTTCCAGTACAGCTCGTAATGCTCTGAAAAGGCGTTCATCGCCCGTTCGACCTCGTACCTGATGGTGTAGCGGTGGACGCCCGTAATGGTTCTATCCGGATCGCCGATCCTGAGCTGGAGCGTTGGGCTTTCCTCGACCACGTCGTACTGGTCCGGCGTGCCGGGAGAGGCCGTCACGGAGCGGATCTCGATCGGGAAGATTCGGTCGCGCTTTTCGTCGTAGCCAAGACGGGTGGGAATGTTTCGAAAGATGCCGCGTCTCTCGAGGTTGGCGAAGTCGTACTCGATCACCTCTACGACCTCGATGGTCCCGTTTTCTTGGATGCGAATGTCGGCGTGGAAGGAGCGGATTCGCTCGGTGTCGACCTGTGCGCTGGCCACATTCGACTGAAGGAGCACGGCCGACAGGGAAGCGACCGCGACGGAAAGTGCCCATGCAAAACGGCGCAACTAGACCCTCCCTCGATCGGCGTGCCAATGGTAGGGGGTTTTCGTACTGACTCTTGGTCATTTCTGCAAAAATCAGCCACTCGAACGAGCACCGGGAGGGACGATGGACTTGAGTGGCAAGACGGCGCTGGTGACAGGAGCGTCGAGCGGGATCGGATGGGAGTTGGCCAGGAGGCTCGCGGCTCGCGGCGTTCGGGTGGGGATCGCGGCTCGCCGTCAGGAGCGGCTCGAGGAGTTCGCTGAAGAAGTGGTGCGAAAGCGTGGAGAGAAGCCGGTGGTACTCCCCACGGACCTTTCCGTCCGCGGAGCGGCGAAAGAACTGGCGGCGCAGGCCGTCCGCATGCTGGAGAAGGTCGACATCGTCGTCAACAACGCGGGCGGTGGCGTCGGAGGGCTTCAGTGGGTAGTCGGGGACCGCGATGAAGGACGCGAGACGTTTGAGCTCAACTTCTGGAGTCCACTCGCCCTCATCCAAGAGCTGGTTCCGCCGATGCGCGAGCGAGGGAATGGGGCCGTGGTCAACGTGACGTCAATTGCACAGGTCCTGGCGCTCGGTGGGCTGGGGCACTACAACTCGAGCAAGGCCGCCCTCGCCATGGCCACCGAGACGTTGCGTTTGGAGCTGTATGGAACGGGAGTCCACGTACTGGAGGTCATCGCTGGGCCAGTCGCGACCGGGATGCAGGGCGAAGCGCGCCTCGTCCCGGGTGCTGAGGAGGTCCTCAAACGGGCTCCGCTGGGCAATCCGCAGACGCTCGCGAAGCTCACCGTTCGTGCGCTCGAAAAGGGCCGGAAGCGTCTGGTCTATCCGCGAGCGCTGGCCGGCGCATACAACTTCCCCTTTGCCGGCCGGGCGTATGTTGCGCGCGGCTCGGCTCGATTCGCGAAGCGGATGAGCGAGGCCGATCGGGAGCTTCTGTCGAGCGTCGTCCGAGGAGGATCATCGGGCGATCCGATGGCGCAAGCGGCCCGCGAGACGTGGGAGCGACGCGACCGTTCCAAACCTGGCTAACGCGGTTCGGGGAGGTTCGCCCGGGAAGCGGCCGTCACCTACCGCTCTTTTTGGCCTTCTTGGCCTGACGCTTCTCTTTGAGGTTATGCTGCGCCTTCTTCTTGGTGTTCGAGCCGGCCTTGTCCTTTGATCCCATGGCGCGCCTCCTTTTCGTGCCCCGATCTGTCGCTTCAGTCATACACGGTATGACGGGGAAACGGAAGGACGAACGGAAACTCCCGGCGCTGGTACAGTCCGGCCATGCTCGACCTTGCGAGGGCGTACGAGGACACGCAGCGTAGCGTCGCCGAGTTTGTTCGCGGGCTCTCCGAAGAGCAGCGTCAGATGAAGGTCCCGGCATCCCCCAGCTGGAGTGTCCAGGACGTGGTGGCGCACGTCGCCGGCCTTGCGGGAGACGTGGCGTACGACCGCGCGCCGCCCGAGCTGGATGTGGTCCGGTCCCTGACCGATTCGGCGCAGGCTGCGTTGAGGGATGAGATGACCGAGAAGCAGGTCGTCAGCCGCCGCGGTCGATCCCTGGACGAGATCCTCGATGAATGGACCAAGGCGCTTGCCGACCTCATCCCGATGATTCATGGAGAACGACCGTTTCCCCGCTCGGCCCCGTTCATTGACGCAGCGCTCGTCACTGACCTGGCCACGCACAACCAAGACATCCGCAACGGCGTTGGGGTTCCCGGGGACCGGGACTCCGAAGGGGTGAGCGTGGCTTTCGTCGGCTACTCGGCGGCGTTCGCCCTTCGCGTAGCGCAGAACGGCTTACCCGCCCTCCGGCTCAAGTACGACGGAAAAGAGCGGATCGCCGGCCAGGGAGAGCCGAGAGCGACCCTAACCGCGGATCGTTACGAGCTGTACCGAGCGCTGGCCGGCCGCCGGAGCCGCGACCAGATCCTTCAGTTGAACTGGGATGGCGACCCCGAGCCGTACGCGGACCTCATGCCCGCGTACGGTCCGCGGACCGATCCGCTCGAGGAATAGCTCGCGGAGGCGCAGCCGTGTCGTCGAACTGGATTCGTCTGATTCGCAAGAGTGACCGTTTGGTCGACGACAGCACCGCCGGCATGATCCGCGAGGCGGCCGTCACCACCGACGGCATGTGGGCCGGGCTGGTACGGACGAAACCAGGAATGGCGTCAGGGTGGCACCACCACGGGGAGTACGAAACCGCCATCTTCGTCGTATCAGGCCGGCTCCGAATGGAGTTCGGGCCCGGTGGCCGGGAGATCGAAGACGCGGAGGCTGGCGACTTTCTGTACGTCCCGAAAGGAGCGATCCATCGGGAGTCGAACCCCCTGGAAGAGGAAGGAACGTTGATCGCGGCCCGAAGCGGAACGGGACCACCGGTGATCAACGTCGACGGGCCAGAACCCGCCGAGTAACCGCGCACATTTGTCAGTTCAACTCGGCACAAAATGTGTTCACATTTTGTGCCGACCTGCGTCGAGCTCCGCCACCAGGCGTTTTGGCGCGACCAGCCGATAGCTCTCCTCGACCCAATCGGTGAGGACACCGAGCGACGGCGTCTTCGGGCCGAACCGAATGGTGACCCAGCCGGAACGGCCGAGACCGTACCCAGCTTCCTCTGCGCCCGGAACGCCCACCGCGCCGTCATGGGACTCGTACAGCTTCACGGTCATCGCCGGGCCGTATTCACCGTCCGGGTCGCCGAAGAACGCAAAGACCTTCTTGCCGACCTTGGCAACGGTTTCGTCCCACGGATGGTCCTCCCAGGCGCCGGGCAGCGAGAGGGCATACCTCACGACTCGCTGGTGCATCCCTTTCCGGCTCGCCACCTGTAATCACCTCATGAGCGGCGCCCCGGAGTGCGGACAGCGACTGGCGCCGCAAACCCATACTTTGCTTGAATTGCCAGTCGAACGGGAGTGGTGACCGTCGGAGGGGGGAGGAATGAGCTTCGAGGTTCTAGGAGATCTGAACTGGCTCGCCGTCATCGTGGCGACCATCGTCTACTTCGCGATCGGCGGAATCTGGTTCGCGAACGCGTTCCTCGGAAAGGCCTGGCAGCGTGCGGGCGGCTTCGAGATACCTGCAGACCAGCGCCCGGGCCCGGCGTACTTCATCGGGCCGTTCATCACGTGCCTCCTCACGACGATCGCGGTGGCGATGCTCGCCAAGGCAAGCGGGACCGACACGGTCGGTGAAGGCCTCGTTCTCGGGCTGGTGACTGGAGTCGGAATCGCAGCGGCCGTCGTGGCCGTTACCGGGCTCTTCGATCCTCAAAAGGCGAATCCGCGGACCTGGGTCGCGATCAGCGCCGGGTACCACGTGGTGAGCCTGCTGGTCGTCGGCGTGCTTCTGGCGGTGTGGGACTAGGAGCCCGCGCCGCGGCGAAGGCCTCTCGCAGACGACGAACCGGCCCGGTCAACGCGTACTGCTCGGCGAGCTGATCGAGACGTTCTTCGTCGCCCTTGCCCTGGATCAGCTCGACGTCGAGGTCCGTTTGAATCGGGACCACCTCCTGCATGGCGGCCAGGTAGTCGGCAGCGTCGCGGATTTTCGCTTTCAGGCCGGCCGCACTTCGGAGAGGACCCGCCTGTGATCGGGGGGCCAAAGCGTCTTGCTGCAACGCCTCGAGCGACGGGTACGTTCTGACAAGCGCCCGGGCCATCACCTCCCCGACACCCTTGATGCCGGGCAACTCATCCGAGGGGTCACCCCGAAGGATGGCGAAGTCCGCGTAGCGGCTGGGAGGGACTCCGTACTTCGCCTCCACGCCCGCCTCATCGAGCAAGTCCAGTTGCGACACGCCTCGCCGCGTGAACAGCACCTTCACGTTCGGATCTCGGACACACTGAATGAGGTCTCGGTCGCCGGTGACGATCTCGACGATGTCCGTGTTCTTCGCGCACAGCGATCCGATGGCATCTTCAGCTTCCCACCCCTTGGCCTCGGCGCGAGCCATGCCGGTGGCATCGATCAGGTCCTGAAGCACCTCGAACTGTTCCGGGAGCCCCTCGGGGTCGACCGCGCGTGTCGCCTTGTACCCGTTGTAGGCGGCGACTCGCGGCGCCGGCCTCCAGTCGTGGTCGAAGCAGTGGACGATCGACTTGGGCATGCGATCTCGAACCAGCTGCGCGCACATGTCGAGGTAGCCGTGAAGGGCGTTCACTGGCTGCCCGTCCTTATTGGTGATGGTTCTGGGAAGCGCGAAGTAGGCCCGGTACATCAGGCTGGACGTGTCGAGAAGCAGCTGCGTCATGCCGTTGTCCGCGGAGTGCTTCGCGGTCGCGTCAGCTGATCCTGCGGCGCTGTGCCAGGCCAAAGAGACAGAGCCCCGCAAGCACCAAACTGACGATCAGGCCCGACCAGTTCTGATCGATGGCTGACCAGATCCCGAGGGCCATGAAGACTACGGCGGCAAACAAGAACACTTGAGGTGGGATCCGTTCCACGGGTCGTCATTCTATGGGCGGGCGGCGAGAGCCCATAATCGGCGCGATGTCCATCGCCCATGGATCGTCGCACTCCGTCGCGGAACGGAGCTATGTCCGCGTCGTCACGCTGAATCTGTGGGGCCGACGCGGACACTGGAAACAGCGCCGCCGCATCCTCGCCGACGGTCTTCACGAGCTTCAGCCGGATCTCGTCGCGTTCATTGAGGCGATCAAAACCGACCAGTACGACCAGGTGATCGACCTCCTCGGCGATGGGTATCACGTCGCTCATCAGCGAGAGCGGGAGCCTGGAGGCGACGGCGATGTGGGAGCAGGCCAGGGCGCCTCAATCGCCAGTCGCTGGCCGATTCGCGCCGTCCACGAGGTAGACCAGTCGGTTACCGCGCGAACAAGAGGCTTCGCGGCCACGACGCTGGTGACCGACGTGGCGGCGCCCGAGCCCATTGGGCCGCTGTTGTTCGTGAACCACGTGCCGAATTGGCAGCTGGACTTCGAGAACGAACGCGAGCTCCAAGCAGTCAGAGCGGCTCGAGCTGTTGAGGATCTCATTCGTGATCGGGAGATCCACGTGGTCTTCGCCGGCGACTTCACCGCCGATCCGGATTCAGCGAGCGTGCGTTTCCTGACAGGCCGTCAGTCGCTTCAGGGCATGAGCGTCTGCTACCGCGATGCCTGGGAGAGCGTCCGGTCGGGAGAGCCAGGCGAGACGTTCACGCCGAGCAACCCCTTGATGGCCGAACGCAATCGCGACTGGCCGTTCCGCCGCCTCGACTACATTTTGGTCCGCTGCGGCGACCACCGCGCCCCCGACCTCGACATCCAGGACTGCAAGCTGATCTTTGACCAGCCCGTCAGCGGAGTGTGGGCCACCGATCATTTCGGTGTCCTCGCGGACCTTGCGGTTCCTCGCTAAGGGGATTCAGCGTTACCGGAGTGCAATGAGTCCGGCGTTCGTCGGTGTGAATCCGCATGAGTCGAAATAGAACTTCTTCAGGTCATCGTCGAAGTCGACATGCATCCACTCGCAGCCGGCAGCTCGCGCCTGGTCAACGGCCATTTCGACAAGCCGTTTGCCGATCCCCCTCCCCCGAATCCACGAGGTCACCATGGTGTCGAGAATGAAGGCGTGGGCGGCGCCATCCCACGGCACGTTCACGAACCCGATGAGATCGGTGTCATCGCGTGCAGTCACCCAGCCGAGACTGTGTCGTTGAACCTGCGCCTTCCAGTCGTCCTCGAGGATCCGGTGGTCGAAGCACTCGGCGTGGAGTCGGTTCAGCTCTTCATTCTCGAACTCTCCGCGCCACTCGTAGTTCAGCGTCACAACGACGCTCAGCGGCGGCGCCCGGGAGAGCGTCGGCGCGTCATGCCGGTCCGGCGTCCGCGGGAGGAGAACACCACACGCGGCGGCGCGACCGTCATCCCGTCGCGTTCGAAGTCCTCACCGAGGCTGAGCCGCGCGGCCATCCGACTGACGTCGGTCTGCTGTTGCGGTGTGACCAGCGTCACGCCGGTCCCGGTTCGTCCGGCTCTCGCGGTTCGCCCGACCCGGTGAACGTAGCCCGTGTCGTCGGTCGGCGGGTCGTAGTTGATGACGTGAGCGATGTCCTGAACGTCCAGACCGCGCGCGGCGACGTCGGTTGCCACGATGGCCTGGACCTTTCCGGAGTGGAAGCGCTCCAGGGCGCGTTCGCGCTGGGCCTGTGATAGGTCGCCGTGCATCGCGGCGACCGAGATGCCGTTGGCCTTCAGCTTCGTGGCCAGTCGATCGGCGCCTCGCTTCGTTCGAACGAAGACGAGCGCACGGCCAGATTCGTCCCGAAGCAACCGAACCAGCGCATCCACCTTGCCGTGCTCGGTAACCGAAAGGAAGCGGTGTTGCGCCTCATCAACGGTTCGCCGCGCCGATTCGACCTCATGCGTGACCGGATCACGGGTGTATCGCGCGGCGAGGTACCCTACGGCGCCCTCGAGCGTCGCCGAGAAGAACATCGTCTGGCGGTCGCGCGGGAGGCGGGTGGCAATGGCGGCCACCTGCGGCTCGAACCCCATGTCGAGCATCCGATCGGCTTCGTCCAGGACCAGGATTCGGATGTGATCGAGCCGTACGAATCTTCGTGTGGCGAGGTCTTCCAGGCGTCCCGGTGTGGCAACCAGGATGTCGGCTTTGGCGATGGCGCGAGCCTGCTCGCGAATGCTGACGCCGCCGTAGGCCGGAGCGACGTGAAGGCTCTTCGCCCTCGCGATGTCTTCGAACTCCGACACGACCTGGGCGGCCAGCTCGCGGGTGGGAACCAGGATCAGCGCGGAAGGACGTTTTTCGCTTGGAAGGAGACGCTCGACGATCGGGATGGCGAAGGCGAGCGTCTTGCCCGATCCGGTTCGGGACTTCGCCATGATGTCGCGACCTTCGAGCGCGTCGGCCAAGACCAGTTCCTGGATGGCGAACGGCGCGATGATCTTCCGCGCCGCCAGAGTGTGCGTGACGCGCTCGGATACGCCGAGGTCAGTGAATGTTTCCATGGACATGTGGAGCTCCTTCTGCGGCGATACGTCTGGCCGCGTGCGGTCGGCGAGGTCTCTCTCCCTGTGTGCCGAACCGTCCGAAGGAGGTACTGCGGAAGTGAACCCTCACGGGGCAGCGTCGCTACCCGTAGACATAGAGTAACAGGTGCTTGAACTGCCGCGGATGCCAATAACGCCGACGTTCGATAACGTGCTCGGAACGACAATGGGGGAGCGAAATGAGCGGACGACCGGACAAAATCAACAAACCGATCTGGATCGAGCACACGGCCACCGACCTGGACGGGGCCAAGTCGTTTTACACGTCGCTGTTCGGCTGGGAGACCCAGGAGCTTGGGCCAGAAGCCGGTAACTACGCGTTCTTCAACCTCAATGGACAGATGGTCGGTGGTGTCGGGCCGCCGCAGGGTGGCCCGGAGCAGCCAGCTGCCTGGATGCCGTACTTGGGGACCGAGGACGTTGACGCGACCTTGGAGGCGGTCAAGCAAAACGGCGGCGACATCGTCGTCGGTGGCATGGACGTATTGGACACCGGGCGCTTCGGCGTCTTCCGGGATCCCGGCGGGGCGGTGCTAGGCCTGTGGCAGCCGATAACGATGTCGGGCTTCCGCGTGGAGAACCAGCCGGGCGCGTTCGGATGGTTCGAGCTCAACACCCCGGACCTCGAAGCCGCGAAGCGGTTCTACGGCGCCGTCTTCGGGTGGACCACCAAGGAAAGCGAAGGTCCGCCGCCCTATACGGAATGGCAGGTCGATGGGCAGAGCATCGGCGGCGCCTTGCAGATCGGGGAGCAGATGAGTCCCGACACGCCTCCGTTCTGGATGACGTACTTCGTTTCCGAGGACGTCGATCGGACCGCGTCCAGGGCGACCGAGCTCGGCGGCAAGGTGATGACCGGTCCCATGGACTACCCGGGTGGGCGGTTCGTCATCATCCAGGACCCGCAGGGCGGCGTTCCCTTCGGCGTGATCGCGATCCCGCAGCAGTGAGCTGACCGAGCGCGGCTCGAACGCGTGCCGGCACGCAAGGAAACCCTGGTGGTTGCCGGGCGGGAGGTGACCATCTCCAACCCGGACAAGGTGTTCTTTCCGCACGCCGGTCACACCAAGCTCGATCTGGTTCGGTACTACCTCACGGTCGCCGACGGCGCCTTGCGAGGCGTCGCCGGCCGCCCCATGGCGCTCAAGCGCTATCCGAATGGCGCAGACGAGGAGTTCTTCTTCCAGAAACGGGCGCCGGAGTCACGGCCGGAGTGGGTCGAAACCGTCGAGTTGGCGTTCCCGTCGGGACGCACGGCAAACGAGATCGTGGTTCGCGACGCGGCCCAACTGACATGGATCATCAATCTGGGCTGCATTGACCTGAACCCGCACCCGGTGCGGGCAGAAGACCTGGATCACCCGGACGAGCTTCGAGTCGACCTCGACCCCGTGCCCGGTGTCGAGTGGTCGCAGATCCTCGACGTCGCGATGGTCACGAAGGAGACCCTGGAGGATTTCGGCCTTACCGGCTGGCCGAAGACGTCCGGATCGCGCGGCTTTCACATCTATGCGCGGATCGAACGGCGGTGGACCTTCACGGAGGTTCGCCGGGCCGCCGTGGCGCTCGCGCGGGAGGTGGAACGGCGCGTGCCCGACCTGGCCACGGCGGCGTGGTGGAAGGAGGAACGCCACGGCGTCTTCCTCGACTACAACCAGAACGCGAAGGATCGAACGGTGGCATCCGCGTATTCGGTGCGCCCGACGAAGGACGCGCGCGCGTCGGCGCCGCTCACGTGGGACGAAGTGCCGGGCTGCGACCCGGCGGCGTTCACGCTCGCGACGCTGCCCGACCGGTTCGTTTCGGTGGGCGACCCGTCAGAGGGAATCGACGAAGCAGTCGGTTCGCTCGAAGCGCTCCTGGAGCTGTCGAATCAGCACGAGGACGCGGGGTTCGGCGACGCGCCGTGGCCGCCGGAGTACGCGAAGCAGCCGGGTGAGCCGCGAAGAGTTCAGCCCTCGAAGCGCCGCGCCGGGGGATCGGACGACGATCGCGAGCGAAGGGGGATCGTGCCTCCTCCCGCACTGGGGAAGAAGGTCGGTCCGACGGGAAGGCGGCGAACCCGCATGCCGCTGATCGAGATCGCGAGGGCGGCGACGGAAGCCGAGGCGCGCGAAGGGCTGGAGCGGTGGAAGAAGCGTCACAAGAAAGTCGTGAAGTACCTGGAGCCGCCGGACGTCCTGGTGGATTCGATGCGCGGCCGAAGCACGACGTGGACCCGAATTCGAATCAACCTCCAGCACGTCCCAGAAAACCAAAGGCCGGAGCAGGAACCGTTGGAGGTCGACTACGACCCGTGGGAGGGCATCGAATGGCCCCAAGGCGCGGAACGTCCGCGCCGAACGAAGTCGCAGCCCTAGGCGGCCTTCTGAGACTGTGGCTACAGTGAGTCCGTGAGGAAGCTCGCGGTCGCCCTGCTCCTCGTCGCGTTGCTCGCCGTGCCTACTGCGCCGGCATCCGCTGTTCCGCCCGCGGCGTGCCCGGGGGGAGGGACCCCGACGCAGGTGTTCACAGGCACTTTTGGGTCGGACATGGAAGGCGCGTACGTGCTCGTGCCCTTCAACGTGCCGGACGGGACCACCCGCGTCCGGGTAAAGCTCTGCTACGACCAGCCTGACTCACCGACCTCCTCGCAGATCAAGCACACGCTGGACCTCGGGCTGTATGGCACGCGCGGCGCGGACGGGTTCTTCGATGTGGAGGAGTTCCGAGGATGGGGCGGCTCGAGCCGCCTGAACGCATTCGTCACTCCCGAAGAGGCCACGCTGGGCTTCAAGCCCGGCCCCATTCCGGCAGGCGAGTGGGCAGCCGAGATGGGTGTCGCCGCCGTGGCTGACGTTACCGAAGGAGATTTCGACGGAAGAGTGGCATGGCGACTCGAGATCTTCCTTGGAAGTTCCCTCGAGGACCTCGATCAGCCATGGCAACCCGCTCCGTACGACACCACCCCCGCCCGATCGCAGCCGGGCTGGTACAAGGGCGACTTCCACGTGCATGCCGAGCACTCCAACCCGAACGGGGCGACGATGCGCGAGACGTTCGACTACGCGTTCAGCGATCGTCCCGCCGGTGCCGGCCTCGACTTCATCACGCTGTCCGATTACGTGACCGACCGGCACTGGGACGAGATCGGCCGGTTCCAGGCCGACTACCCGTCGAAGCTGATCGTGCGAAGCGCGGAAGTCATCACTTACAGAGGACACATCAACAACCACGCGAGCGTCACGCTCGTCGACTATCGGACCGGCTCCGTGTACGAACTCTCGGACGGAGCGCTGACGAAGGTCCGCGACGCCCAACCGGCCAGCCGTATCTTCCAGGACATCCGGGCAGGCGGAGGATTCACGCAGATCAACCATCCGACGACGTTCCCGTCAGACGTTCCAATGTTCGCCAATCTGTGCAGAGGATGTTCGTGGGAGTACAGCGACGAGGAGACGAACTGGAGCCTGGTCGACGCGATGGAGATCCAGACCGGGCCCGCGGGAACGCCGGATCCCGACGGTCACGAAGTGGGACCCAACCCCTTCACCCCACTTGCCATCGAGTGGTGGGACCGGCTCCGGAACCAGGGCTACAGGATCACGGGCCTCGGTTCAAGCGACTCCCACAACGCCGGCCACGAAACCGTCACGCAGTCACCGATCGGTGAACCCACCACCGTTGTGTACGCGAAGGAGCTGTCGGAGAAAGGAGTCCAGGAGGCCATTCGTGCCGGCCACGCCTACGTGAAGTTCTTCAGCTCCGACGGGCCGGATCTCCGGTTCACCGCCCGCAGCCTCGACGGACCGGGGAAGGGACCGAAGGGGATCATGGGCGACCGGCTCCGCGCGACCAGAGCGGAGGCGACCGCGCGTGTGCTCGGCGCGGCGCCCGACCCCGAGCCCAGAACCCTGATCGTCATGAAGGACGGGGCGCCGTGGCTCTCGTACCCCGTGATAAGCGATGACTTCACCGCGACGTTCGTGATCGATACGCCCGGCCACTACCGATTGCAGCTCATGCGCGGAAGTGCCTTCGAGGCCTTGACGAACCCCATCACGCTCTCGCCACCGCCCCCCAGAGGCCGGCAGTAACTTCGGCCTTCCCAAGCGTTGTTACGGTCATCAGGGAATTCTTCGCCGCCTGAATGACTTAGGGAAATACAGAACCGGTGGCTTCGGCGGCACGAATGTCTTTAGGGCGAAAGGAGCAGCGAATTGATCGCGAGAGAGATCATGAGCGCCCCAGTGATCACCGTGGGACCGGAAACACCGATCAAGGACGTCGCGGGACTGCTCATGGAGAAGCGGATCTCGACCGTTCCGGTCGTCGAAGAAGATGGCCGGCTCGTCGGGATCGTGTCGCTCAACGATCTTCTTGGGTTGCACGTCGAACCGGAGACGCGACGTTACTTGCTCCCTCCGTTCAAGCCTCTGGAATCTCCGGAAACCGCCGGCGACGCCATGACGCTGCACGTGGTCACGGCCCCGCCTGAAGAAGACGTCTCCGATATCGCTGAACGGATGCTCGGGCACCACGTCAACACGATCCCGATCGTCGAGAACGGCCGGGTCGTGGGCATCGTCACGCGTCGGGACCTGCTCGAGGTCTTGGTTCGCAGCGATGCGGCCATCCAGGGCGAGGTCAACGAGCTGCTTGACGACGAGGTCCTGATGCTGGGGCAGTATCGGGCGGAGGTCCGAGATGGAGTCGTCACACTTTCCGGACCGGAGGACAAGGCCAGCAGGCGACTTGCTGAGCTCCTGGCTAGAAGCGTTCCTGGTGTTGTGGATGTTCAATTCGGTTGACCTGCTCCAGGCCCAGCGACAGAAGGACCGGGTTGCCAATCCACGCCGCCCAAGCGAGTGATGAATATCACCTTGCCCCGTTGACCGATCAACACGAATAATCACCCCCTGACCAAAGAGCTTGCGGTTCTCCGAGCGCAAGCAAGTGGGAGGTATTCATTGAAGGTGGAAGCCCGAGATTTGGGGCAGACCACCACTGTCCGAACCTTTCTCATCGCCGACGTGCGTGGGTACACCGCGTTCACGCGAGAACACGGCGACGCAGAAGCCGCCCGGCTCGCGAAGAAGTTCGCCGACCTCGCTCGCGATGCCGTCGAGGCACGCCGCGGCCGGGTCATCGAGCTGCGTGGGGATGAGGCGCTCGCCGTGTTCGAGTCGACGGCACAGGCCGTGCGCGCTGCTCTCGAGTTCCAGGCAACGTGCGTGGAAGAAACGGCTGAAGACCCCTCCTTGCCGCTGACCGTTGGGATCGGGATTGACGTCGGGGAAGCGATCCCCGTCGAGGACGGATTCCGCGGCGTAGCCCTGAACACCGCCGCTCGGTTGTGCTCCCAGGCTGTAGCGGGCCAAGTCCTGGTCACTCGGGCAGTTGCCGACCTTGCCGGTGAGGTGGAGGACGTTCGCTTCGACGAGCGGGGGGCCGCCGAGCTCAAGGGCTTCGACACGCCCGTCGACCTCCTGCAGCCGGTGCCCCTCGGCCGGCCCGCCGGGCAGCTGGCGGCAACCAGAGCAGAAATCTCCCCGCAGCTCCCTCCAGAGCTCGACTCGTTCACTCCACTGGTCGATCGCGAACGCGAGATGCATTGGCTTCGCGGCACATGGCGCCAGGCCAAGAGAGGACGCGGCCGAGTCATCTTTGTCTCCGGCCCGTCGCAGATGGGCAAGACCAGGTTGGCTGCCGAGCTTGCCGCCGAGGTGGCCCAGAAGGGTGGTCGCGTTCGCTACGCCGGTCCGGGAGGGACTGCCGCCGCAGTCGCGATGTCGGCGGTACGCGAAGCGGTCGAGGCCGCCGAACCGACTCTGGTGGTCCTCGACGATTTCGAAGTGGCCGGCGAGGAAGCGGCACGCGCTCTCGCTGTAGCAGAGGATGCCTTCCACGCCCGGCCGGTGCTGGTCCTCGGCTTGGTGAAGGACCCTGACGGAGGACCGACCCTGAGCGCCGTCATCGAAAAAGCGGACCGATTCGGTGACGGCCACGAGAAGCTGGCGCCGCTGGAGCTCACTGGCGTTCAAGGAATCGCTCGCCTCTATGTGGGCGACGAGGTTGAAGACGTCCCCCTCGAATCGATCGCCCGAGCCTCGGGAGGCGTGCCGGGACGCGTGCACGAAGTGGTGAGCGAGTGGGCTCGTGATGAGGCGGGGAGACGGCTTGCCGCTGCCGCCGAGTGGCTCGCCGAGGGACGGGGACGCAAATCCGCTGGACTCGAGTTCGCCAACAACGTCATCGGGTTGAAGCTCGGCCGGCTGTACGGCGGCGAGCGCGACCTTGCCGCCGGGTACGAATGCCCGTACAAGGGCCTCGCATCGTTCGACGAGAACGACGCCTCGTACTTCTTCGGGCGCGAGCGGCTCGTCGGTGAGCTTGCAGCACGAACGGTGCAGGTGGGACTCCTCGGAGTGGTGGGCGCATCGGGGAGCGGCAAGTCATCGGTCGTGGCCGCGGGACTTCTTCCGTCGCTCCGCGCGGGACTCCTCCCGGGGAGCGAGCGGTGGCTGAGTGTGGTCTTTCGCCCCGGAGAGCACCCTATGGCGGAGATCAAACGCGCCCTGAGCGGAGTCGCCGCCGGATCGCCGGACGGAAACACTCTCGAAGCGACAATCGACGCCATCGGATCCGAGGGGCGGCTGGTCGTCGCGGTGGATCAGTTCGAAGAGGTGTTCACCCTCTGCACCGATGAAGACGAACGGGACGCCTTCATCGACACGCTTACAAGAGCGGCGGTAAGCGGGCCAGAACGCGTCGTCTTCGTGTTGACCATTCGCGACGACTTTTACGGACGTTGCGCACCGTATCGGGAACTTTCCGAGCTTCTTATCGCCAACCACGTACTGGTCCCACCGATGTCCGGCGAGGAACTCCGGCGAGCGATCGAACTGCCGGCCAGACGGACGGGGCTTCGGGTCGAAGGTGCGTTGGTGGACGCGCTGGTCGAGGAGGTCGCGGAGGAGCCGGGAGGACTCCCCCTGCTGTCGGCCGCGCTCGTTGAACTCTGGCAGGCACGCGAGGCGGGGTGGCTTCGAATGGACGCGTACGAGCGGACCGGAGGCGTTCGCGGCGCCGTCGCGCGATTGGCCGAGGCGTCATATGACCAGCTG
>DATABA010000145.1:0-14757 GCA_036259835.1 Actinomycetota bacterium | reverse complement strand
GTCGCCGCCAAAAGCGGCGACGACGTCAAAACGCTCTTCCACAGCTCGCCTCGCCACCTCCGTGGCGTGCCCGCGCGCCTTGGTTTCGACCTCATCCACCTGGAACTGCGACCGAAGCGCCGTCGAAATCACTTCACGGCGATAGCGGTTGACGGTCTGCGCCTTGTGGTTCGCGACCAGCAGCAGGCGGCGCATCAGCCGGGAGGTCCCTCGTCGCTTTCCAGTCCGGCCCGCAGCTTGGACAGAGTCTTCGCGAGCAACCGCGAGACATGCATTTGCGAAATCCCGAGCTCGTCGGCGATCTCGCTTTGGGTCAAACCCTTGAAGAACCGAAGGTGGAGCATCCGGCGCTCGCGGCTCGGGAGGCTTCGAAGGAGCGGCGCGACGCTGACGCGGTCCTCGAGCGCCTCGAGCGCCTCGTCCACGTCGCCAAGCTGCTCGTGATAGGAGAGCCCTTCTTCGTTCGTCCCCGCGTCCAGCGAGATCAGGCTGTACGCGTGGGCGGAGTCCAGGGCCTCGAGCACTTCATCCTCCGTCGCTTCTGCTGCTTTCGCGATCTCCGCGACGGTCGGGGAGTGTTGGAGATCCTGGGACAGCTTGCTGATGACCGGACCCAGCCGAAGGTTCAACTCCTGGAGGCGGCGTGGCACTCGGACGGCCCAGCCCTTGTCCCGAAAGTGCCGTTTCAGCTCTCCCACGATTGTCGGAGTGGCGTACGTCGAAAACTCAACGTTTCGATCCGGATCGAACCGATCGACCGCCTTGACCAGTCCGATGGTCGCGACCTGGATCAGGTCGTCCAGAGGCTCGCCCCTCCCCGCAAATCGCCGCGCCAGATACTCCACAAGCCCAAGATGAGACTCGATGAGAACGCTCCGGGTTTCTGGGTCCTCGGTTTGTCGAAGCTGCTCGAACAGTCGCTTCACTTCCGGCTTGGGCAGTTGGGGGTGTCGTTCGGCCGTGCTCACGTGCCGCTCCCTCTCCCGGCTCCTGCGACCTGAAACGAGATTCGGGATATGCCGTCCTGTTGGGCGATCTCGACGCCGTCGGTGACGGAGTCGAGGATCGCCTTCGACCATGTGGTGAGGAAGTCCTCGCCTTCGCGGACGGGCTGGTCGCCGGCCGCGGTGACCGTCAACGTTTTCCCTTCAACTGAGAACGTCACCTGGAGGTGGGTCGCGCGCGGCGCGGCGGTCGCCATGATCCGTGAGCACACCTCGTCGATGGCGATTTGAAGATCGGTGATGCGGTCGTAGGTGAAATTGAGGTGCGCGGCGAGCGCACTCGCCATGGCGCGAACCAGGCCGACGTGCGGCGTGGACGCGGGGATGCGAACGAGGACCTGGTCAGACAAGAAGCAGATTCTACGCTGCCTAGAATCCCCGACCGTGGCTCGGCACGCGAAGAAAACCGTCGAGAACGCAGAAATGCGTCGCGCGTTCGCTGCCTTCCGTGAGGTCGTCGAATCGGTTGAGCGGGCGAAGGAGGCCCTCGTGGCCGCGGCGCCCGGCCGTCGTGGCCCGGGGGTGCAGCTCGCCGAGGCACTGTGGGCGTTCGAGACAGGAATCGAAGAGGCTCAAGACCAGATGGCGGCGTGGAGAACCGCTGAGACCGAGCAAGCGTGGCGGTCCTGTGTCTCCGCTCTCAACCAGAGCGCGCGCTCGGCGGCTGACCTGCGGCTCGGCGCGGCACCGGAGGGATACGAAGAGCTTTACGCGCGCCTCGCCGAGCTGATTGAGCCGCTCGAAGCGTTCGGCGACGCGGCTCGACGCTTTCGCCAGCTCGGCTGGTGAGGTTCCCAACGGTGACCCCCGAACGGGGGCGCTGTCACGTTCGGTCGTAGATCACGTCCTGTCCGTTCATCCGGGCGGCCGGGTGGAGGCGATGTGGCTGCAAACGACCTCCCTCCACGATGTGCCGGATGTCGCATCCCCGGGCGACAAGAGCGTCCGCCAGCATGCGCCGGTGACACCGCCACCACAGCGATTCGGCGCACATCACCGCGGTAGGCGTGTCCCGCGAGGTCTCGATTAGCCACGTCACCACGTCGCGGAACTCGGGGGACGCCATGTGGTCGGCGTAGCCGCGAAACCCTGGTGACGTGAGCGCGACGTGGCGGGAATCCGGCGCCGGCTTTCGCCAACCGCCAAGCTCCTTGCGCCACACGTACTCGACGCCGTTCCGCTCCAGCTCCGCCGCCAGCGCGTCCTTCGCGAAATGGGGATGCTTTCTGGACGCCGGCGCGGTTCGAACGTCGATCACCCTGCGGACGTCGGAGCCGGTCAGAAGCGAAAGAAAGGCCTCGATGCTCCGGGCACCGTGACCGATCGTGAAGATCGTCGGGACGTGCTCCAAATCGCTCCTATCATCGCGGCGGTGGGCGACGGTGCGATTCTCGTCGAGGGGCTCGTCAAGCGGTTCGGCGCGGTTCGGGCGCTGGACGGAGTGTCCTTCGAGGTTGGGGCGGGGACCATTTTCGGGCTGCTCGGTCCGAACGGCGCCGGAAAGACCACGGCCGTCCGGGTGCTCGCCACCATCCTCCGTCCAGATGGCGGCCGCGCCATCGTGCTAGGCCACGACGTCGTCCGTGAGCCCGATGCCGTCCGGCGGCGAATCGGTCTTGCCGGGCAGAACGCCGCCGTTGACCCGAACCTGACCGGGCGGGAAAACCTCAGGATGATCGGCCTCCTCAGCCAGCTTCCACGCCGGCGAATCATGCCGCGAGGGGAGGAGCTGCTGGACCGATTCGGCCTGTCCGGAGCGGCGGACCGGCCGCTTCGGACCTACTCCGGAGGTATGCGGCGCCGGCTGGACATCGCGGCGTCGCTGATGGGCAGGCCCCCGGTGTTGCTCCTGGACGAGCCGACGACGGGACTGGACCTCAGCAGCCGCAATCAGCTGTGGGACATGATTCGCGAGCTGGTGAGCGAAGGCACCACAGTTCTCCTCACCACGCAGTACCTCGAGGAAGCGGATCGCCTGGCGAGCCGAGTCGCCGTCGTCGACGGCGGCCGGGTGATCGCGAACGACACACCGGGACGGTTGAAGGCGGAGCTCGGGGACACGGTGATCGAGATGGAGGTTCGCGGAGAGGGCCGCGCCGGTCGAGCGTTCGAATTGCTTCAGCAGCAGCTGGGCGGTCGGATCGAACGAGAGGAGGATCGCCTCAGGATCACGTCGGATCGGGGCGCCGCGGTGCTGATCGCCGCGCTCCGCGTCCTGGGAGACGACGGCCTGGAGCCGGACACCCTGACGGTTCGCGAACCGAGCCTGGACGACGTGTTCCTCGCACTCACCGGACGCCACGCCGAGGGCGAGGAGCAACCGGATGAGCCGGCACCGGCTCGATCTCGAAGGGGAGCGGCATGAGTGCGGCATCCACAGCAGTCGCCCAACGCGAGGCGCGCGACGTTCGCATCCCCTTCTCCGTTGTTCGCGACACATTTGCCATCGTGCAGCGGAACCTCATCGGGTATCGGCGCGTTCCCCAGCTGTTGGTGTTCTCCACCATTCAGCCGGTCATCTTCGTGCTCATGTTCCGGTACGTGTTCGGCGGGGCGGTCGAGGTCCCGGGGCCAATTCCCTACGTGGACTTCCTGATGCCCGGGATCTTCGTCCAGACGGTCGTGTTCGGATCGATCGCCACCGCCATCGGGCTTGCCAGTGATCTCAAGAGCGGCCTGATGGAGCGGTTCCGCGCGCTGGCGATGGCCCGATCGGCGGTTCTCACCGGCCGCACCATTGCCGATTTGCTCCGGAACATCTTCGTGATCGCGCTCATGATGGGCGTCGGGTTCCTGGTCGGGTGGCGGATCCATACGAACGTGGTGAATTTGTTGGGCGGCGCGCTGTTGGTGCTGCTGTTCGGATACGCGATGTCGTGGATCTTCGCCACAGTGGGGCTCGCGGTCGGTGATCCGGAAACCGCTCAGGCCGCGGCGTTTCCCGTTCTTGCCCCGCTCGTATTCGCGTCTTCGGCGTTTGTCCCGGTCGAGTCGATGCCGGACTGGCTGCAGGTGTTTGCCGAGCATCAGCCGGTGTCCGTAACGGCGTCTGCGGTTCGGGCCCTGACCCTGGGCGGGCCGGTCGCGGCCGATGTGTGGCAGTCGATCACCTGGTGCGTCGGCATCCTGGTTTTGTTCGCGCCGATTGCGGTTCGTCTGTACCGACGAGCGGTCTGAAGTCGAACGCAAGGCGCCCATTGGCGCCCGTGTACGCTTCTCTACGGCCTCACTGAAGGAGGAACAATGACTTCCATCAACATGCGCACGCCCGTTCCCGGTCCGCATTCGAAACAGATCATCGAGCGAAAGGAGCGCGTGGTCGCCGATCCGCTCGATCTCCACGTGCCGGCGGTGATCGAGCGAGGGGAAGGCGCTCGCGTCACCGACGTGGACGGCAACGTGATGCTCGACTTCTCCGGCGGGTTGGGGTGCCACCTGGTGGGCTACTCGCACCCGAAAGTGGTCGAGGCGGTCCGGCGGCAGGCGGAACGCTTCTCGCATACCGACTTTTCCGTGATCCCGTACGAGACGTACGTGGAGCTGTCCGAACGCCTGGTTCGCCTGGTGGGCGGTGAGCGCAAGGCCGCCTTCTTCAACTCCGGAGCGGAAGCGGTGGAGAACGCCGTGAAGTTCGCCCGCGCCGCGACCGGCCGCCCCGCCATCGTCGGCTTCGAGGGCGGCTTCCACGGTAGGACGCTCCTCACGATGACCCTCACCAGCCGGCACAAGCCCTACAAGACCGGGTTCGGCCCCTTCGCTCCCGAGGTCTACCGGCTGCCGTACCCCTACCCATATCGAAGCGCCCATCCCGAGGAGGCGGGCCGGCTGGCCCTCGAGGCAATCGAGCGGGCCTTTGTCACGGTGGTCGACCCGCGATCGGTCGCGGCGGCGGTGGTGGAGCCAGTTCAGGGCGAGGGCGGCTTCGTCGTTCCGACCGCTGATTTCCTTCCCGGCCTGGCCGAGATATGCCGACGCCACGGGATCTTGCTCATTGCCGACGAGATCCAGTCAGGCTTCGGGCGGACCGGGAAGTTCCTGGCCTCCGAGCACTTCGGAATCGAGCCCGACATCGTCCTTCTCGCCAAGGCGCTGGCCTCGGGTTATCCGCTCTCGGCTGTGGTCGGCCGCGCCGAGATCATGGATGCTCCGGGACCCTCGGCAATCGGCGGTACGTACGTCGGCAACCCGGTGGCGTGCGCGGCGGCGAATGCCGTCCTGGACGTCATCGAGGACGAAGGTCTGATCGAGAGAGCCGAACAGGTTGGAAAGACGATACGAGCCCGCTGGGAGCACGTGGCGGAGGAGGTTCCGGAAGTCGGCGAGGTTCGCGGCCTTGGGGCGATGATCGGCGTCGAGTTCGTCACCGACCGCGAGTCGAAGGAGCCGAACGAAGAGTTCCTGGGCGCGCTCATCACCGAAGCGATGGCTCGCGGTGTGGTCGCCGTGTCGTGTGGGATCTACCACAACGTTCTCCGGCATCTCGTTCCGTTGGTGATCTCGGACCATGAGCTCGAGGAGGGCCTCGACGTGCTGGCGGAAGCGGCGCTCTCAGCGTCGAAGGGGCGAGCAACCACGCGAGGGGCCGAGCCGGATGCGGGCGGAGCGACCGCCACCAAGGTGGAGGGCGAGTAGACAGCCCGCACCCCCTCCGGTTCCGACCCGAGTGTCGTTGAGACGAATCGCGCTCGTCATCGCGTGCGTCGTTGCCGGGGTTCCCGCATGCACCGAGGAGCCATCGCCAGTCACAGTCGGGATGTCGGTCGTGAATTCGAACACGGCTTTCTTCAGGGAGATGTTGACCGCAGCGCGCCGGGAAGCCCGCCGCCAGGGAGCTCGGCTCCTTGTGAGCAACGCCCGAGACAATCCGACGAATCAGCCGCCGCAGGTGGATCGGTTGCTCGACCAGGGAGTCGATGCGCTGGTCATTGACGCGGGCGGCGTCAGTGTGGCGGCGCTAAACGAACTAGCGGGAGAGGCCGACGTCCCGGTGATTGCAGTGGGTGACACCACTCCGGAACCACAGGCGACGGCTTCCGTGGTCAGTGAGAACGTCGTCGCCGGGAGGCTCGCTGCCGAGTACCTGTTCTTTCGCATGGGCGGAACCGGGGCAGCGGCCGCGATCGCCCCATCTCGTCTCGGTCCGTCCGACGTCGAGGTACAGCAGGGATTCGAGGAAATTGCCGATCGCACACCCACGGTGACCATCACGGTTCAACGCACCTCCGAGGTCGATGTGAAGCAAGCGGCCTCGATTGCGGCAGAGGTGTTCGAGTCGTACCCCGAGGTCGAGGGCGTCCTTGCCGGAAACGACGAAATTGCGCTCGGTGCGGTGCACGCCGCCAGGCGCCTCGGCATCCTTGGTCGGGTGGCGATCGTTGGAGTCGGTGGATCGGCGCGCGCACTTGCCGCGATCGAGGCCGGACGGCTCGAGGGGTCCGTTCGAACCGATCCTGAAGAACTCGGTCGTCGTGCGGTCGAGGCTGCGGTCAGAGCGGCGCGAGGTGAACCCGTACCCCGGCGTCAGGTCGTCGACGTCACGCTGGTTACCGTGGAGAACGTGAAGAAGGTCCGGCGCGGCGTCGGCTTTGGCGGATCCAACGCTTGAGCACTAGCATCCCTCGCGTGACGCGTCCCCGCCGTTCATGCCTGTCCGTTCCGGGTTCGTCCCCGAAGATGCTCACCAAGGCGCCGTCGCTCCCGGCGGACGAGGTCTTCATGGACCTCGAGGACTCCGTCGCCCCACTGGCCAAGGAAGAGGCGCGCGGGAACGTCGTCCAGGCGCTCAAAGAGGGTGACTGGACGGGTAAGACCGTGGTCGTTCGGATCAACGGCGTCTACACGAAGTGGTGTTATCGAGACGTCATCGACGTGGTCGAGAACGCGGGCCAGTTCCTCGATTGCGTGATGGTCCCGAAGGTCGAGTACGCGAGTGACGTCGCCTTCGTGGACAGCCTGCTTCGGATGATCGAAGACAGCACGGGCCTGGAGAAGCGGATCGGGATCGAAGTACAGATCGAGACCGCGACGGGCCTGCGGAACATCAACGACATTGCGGTGGCGTCGCAGAGAATCGAGGACTTGATCTTCGGCCCCGCCGACATGAGCGCTTCGCTCGGGCTTCCCACGGTGACCGCAGGGCTGCCGATGCCCGGATATCCCGGGGATCACTGGCATCATGTCCTTTCGACGATTCTCATCGCGGCGCGTCACGCCGGCCTCCAGGCCATCGACGGTCCATACCTGCTGATCAAGGACCTCGACGGTTTCCGTGAGATGGCAACGCGCGCGAAGGCGCTTGGCTACGATGGCAAGTGGGCGCTCCACCCGGGACAGATCGACGTGCTCAACGAGGTCTTCACGCCCACGCAAGATGAATACGACAAGGCCGAAGCCATGCTCGAGGCGTACCGGCACGCCACGGAGGTGGAGCGGCGTGGGGCCGTGATGTTCGGCAGCGAGATGATCGACGAGGCAAGCCGAAAGATGGCGGAGCAGCTCGCCGCCAGGGGGCAAGCGGCCGGGTTGCAGCGGCAGAAGACGCTCGAGGATTTCACCAAGGCGGAGGCGTCGTAGTTGGCGGTCTCGACGAAAGAGACCGAGCTCATTGAGCTCACGGATGAACAGCGTGACGTCATCGCGACGGTGCGGGAGTTCGTCGACCGCGAGGTGATACCGGTCGCGGACGAGCTCGAGCATCAAGACGAATTCCCCGAGAAGATCGTCGAAGGGATGAAGGAGCTCGGGCTCTTTGGACTCACGGTCCCCGAGGAGCACGGCGGAGCGGGCCTGGATCTCCTCACATATGCGTTGGCGGGCGTGGAGCTCTCGCGCGGTTGGATGTCGCTTTCCGGGATCCTCAACACGCACTTCATGGCGGTGTACCTGCTCAAGAAGTTCGGGAGCGACGAACAGAAGCAGCGGTGGCTTCCGCACATGGCTACAGGGGAACTGCGAGCGGCGCTATCCATGTCCGAGCCAGGGGCGGGCTCCGACGTGCAGTCGATTCAGTGCCGCGCCGTTCGGAACGGCGATGACTACGTGGTGAACGGCACGAAAATGTGGGTGACGAATGGCCTTCGTGCCGGACTGGTGGTGCTTCTCTGCAAGACCGACCCCTCAGCCGACCCACCGCACCGCGGGATGTCGCTGCTGTTCGTGGAAAAGGAACCCGAAGCGAGGAAGTTCGAAGGAATCAGCATCCCGCCCAACATCGAGAAGATGGGCTACCACGGCGTGGAGACCACCGAGTTGGTCTTCGAGGACCACCGCGTTCCCGTGGGGAACCTGTTGGGCAATGAGGGGGACGGTTTCCGCCAAGTGATGGACGGAATCGAGGTCGGGCGGGTCAACGTGTCGGCGCGGGCGGTCGGTCTGGCGACGAGGGCGTTCGAAGAGGCGATTCGGTACGCACAGGAGCGGAAGGCGTTCGGTAAGCCGATCGCGCAGCACCAGATGATCCAGGAGAAGCTGGCCGACATGGGAACCAAACTCGAAGCGGCGCGCCTCATGCTGCTCCAGGCGGCGAAGAAGAAGTCGGCGGGGGTACGCTCCGATCTCGAAGCCGGGATGGCGAAGTACTTCTGCACGGAAGCGTGCCACGAGATCGTGACGGAGGCGTTGCGAGTACACGGCGGCTACGGGTATTCGAAGGAATTCACGATCGAACGGCTGTACCGGGATGCGCCGTTCCTCCTGATCGGCGAGGGCACCAGCGAGATTCAGAAGATCGTCATTGCCCGGCAGCTGCTGGAGCGGCACAAGGCCGAGGGGTAATGGCGGCGGAACGCATCGAACACCAGGGCGCAGCGCCCCGACGGGGTGCCGACGCCGGGGTTGAAGGCACCTTGGGGGCGCTTCGCGAAGAATGCGAGCTTACGTCGCAACTGGTGCTCGGCCTCTCCGAAGAGGACTTCAGTCGGCCGACGAGATTGCCCGCATGGAACGTGAAGGAGCTGCTTGGGCATCTCTATCGGGGGATTGACCGCACGAACTGGGCGCTCGATGACGACGATCCAGTCGTGCCCGACGCGGACTCCGTGTCGTACTGGCGTCGTATCGATCCGAGCTACGACTCCACGCACATTGCTGACCGGGCGAAGGAGATTGCCGACCGTTTCGGTTCCGGGCAAGAACTCGCCGCGGCGTGGGACGAACTGTGGCGCCGGGCGCTCGGCCGCGCGGCGAATACCGACCCGGACAGACAGATGAAAACGTGGGAGCCGGTCCTGACCCTCGAGGACTTCGTCCGAACGCGAGTCCTCGAAGTCACCGTCCACCGAACTGACCTCATGACGGCCCTCGGACTCCCGCCTGACCCATCTGAGGGTGGCCTCAACATCACCCAAGAGATACTGCTGGGGTTGCTCGAGGCAGACCTCACGGCTCTTCCGAGCTGGGACGGAGTGGAGTTCATCGAGAAGGGGACCGGAAGGCGCCCGCTCAGCGAGGAGGACCGGAAGGCGTTGGGGGAGCTGGCCGACCGCTTCCCCTTGCTTGCGTGAAGGGGCTCGACTGATGGGAGAGGCGAGGCCGTTCGGCAGGTACTTCGACGACTTCGATGTTGGTGACGTCTACAAGCACTGGCCCGGCAAGACCATCACCGAGTACGACGACCACCTCTTCTGCATGATCACCATGAATCACCACCCGCTCCACACCAACACGCACTACGCGGAAGAGCAGACTCAGTTCAAGCGCAATGTTGTTGTTGGGAATCTTGTCTATTCGTTGGCGTTGGGCATGAGCGTCCCCGACGTTTCGGGCAAGGCCATCGCAAACCTCGAAGTTGAGTCGCTTCGCCACGCCGCTCCCATGTTCCACGGGGACACCCTCTATGCGGAGACGACCGTCCTCGACAAGAAGGAGTCAGGATCGAAGCCCGACCGCGGCGTGGTCACCGTAGAGACCCGCGGCTATAACCAGGACGGCGTCGAGGTTTTGTATTTTCGACGGAAGGTCCTGGTGCCCAAGCGAGGGACAGTGCCGGAACAACCCGGCCGACCTGAACCGAAGACCGACAGCTGACTTTCTGCAACTGACCGAGGTCTCAGCGCTAGACCGCTTCGCTCTGCAGCGATTTTTAGCGCGGAAGTCCAGAGTAGCTACCGGACCCGGAATGTCGCTTGCGCTACCGTTCGCCCGTCTACGTTTCGAATCCGGAGCGCGCCGTCGCACGCCTCGCACAGCCGGGCCGTGAGGAAGAGTCCCAGCCCGAAACCTCCGTGGATTCGCGTGGCCGACATGTCCTCCTGGAAAAAGGCGGTGAAGTCCTCGTTCGGAGGTGTCCAGCCGCCCGCGTCCTTGACGACGATGGCGCACACACCGTCGCGCTGGTTCGCGAGGATCTCGATCGGCCGCCGTCCGTACCGAACCGCGTTTGAAAGGAGCTCGTACGTAACCCGCTCCACATACGGCTGCGGAACGCCGGGCCACATTCCCTCTTCGACGTCCACGAGGTCCGGTGGCAACGGCAGCCGCTTGATGGCGGTCTTCACCGCCTGGTTCGGATCCGCGAGACCCTCGCCCGTCGGCCCGTGCGCGACCAGCTCCAGTCCTTCGACCAGGGACTCCAGAGCGCCCGTCCGGCGGATCGCGCTCTCGACGATCGCGTCGATGTCGGGCTCCAGTCCCTGCTGCTGAAGCATGTGCAGAGCGCCCGAAATCACAGTCAGGGGTGTTCGCAGCTCGTGGGAGAGGATCTGCACGAATTCGCCCCGCGCTTTGGCCAATCGCTCGACCTGCTCGCGACGCTCGCGCTCTTCTTCGAGCAGGCGCCGCAGGTCCTCGACGGCGTGCGGCAAGACCTTCTGGTCGAGATCGGGTTCGCCCGTCGCCGCCCGGCGAATGGCGCCGCACAGCTCGTCGATGCTTCCGCCTTTGACCACATATCCGATGGCGCCCGCCGTCAGCATTTCCCGAACCGTGCTCGGGTCGTCCGACCAGGTCAGCGCCACGATTCGGGTATCCGGGTGCTGTGAGCTGATCCTCCGCGCCGCCTCGACCCCGTCTCCGTCGGGCATGCGGACGTCCATCAGAATGACGTCAGGGCCGAGCTCATCGGCTCGGGACACGGCTTCCTTTCCGGAACCCGCCTCTCCGACGACCTCGATCCCGCCGCCCAGCGCGAGGGCCTCCCGCAGCATCGTCCGCGTGCTGGGGGAGTCGTCGACGACCATGACCCTCACCCGATCGTTCATTGCACTCACCCTTATGGTCGGCCCGTCGGCCGATTTACCTAAATGGACGCCGGTCGTTCCTAGAATCGCCCGCCGTGACGAACCGCCATGCGCTCGAACGCCTCAACGCCGAGATCGTGGTGTGCCGGAAGTGTCCACGGCTGGTCGAATGGCGCGAGCGAGTCGCCGTCGAGAAGCGGGCGGCGTTCGCGGACTGGGACTACTGGGCCCGGCCGTTGCCCGGATTCGGCGATTCGGACGCCAGGATCCTCATCGTCGGGCTGGCTCCGGCGGCGCACGGTGGAAATCGGACAGGTCGCATATTCACAGGTGACCGTTCCGGTGATTTCCTCTTCCAGGCGGTCTATCGATCCGGCCTTTCGAACCAGCCAGCGTCCGTTGCCCCGGATGACGGACTTCAGCTCCGGGATCTCTACATCGCCGCCGTGAACCGATGTTGTCCGCCGGCGAACCGCCCAACCACCGACGAGCGAGACAACTGCTTGCCGTACCTCGTTCGTGAGATCGAGCTGTTGGATCGTCTTCGCGTCCTGGTCCCGCTCGGCGCGTTCGCCTGGGATGGAGCCATTCTCGCCCTTGAGCGGCTCGGCCAGCCACGTACTCGTCCGCGTCCGAAGTTCACGCACGGAGCCGAAGCGACGATCGGACCGTTCGTCCTGGTCGGATCGTTCCATCCGAGCCAGCAGAACACGTTCACGGGGAAGCTCACGGCCGAGATGCTGGAGGCAGTGCTGAATCGGGCCATCCAACTCTCGCGGTAACCCGACTGCAAGACCGGCCCAAGTATCCTGGCTCCATGCGTCGATGGAGCCACTGGAACGACCACGTCCAGGACACGGGCCCCGTCACCGGTCAAACCGTTCGGCGGGTCGCCCGGGTCTTCAGGCCGTACCGAAAGCAGATCGGGCTGGTGGCTTTGGCGATCGTCGCCGCCTCCGCGCTGGGCGTGGTGAATCCGATCCTTATCAAGGTCATCTTCGACACCGCGTTGTTCTGTCGGGGGTGCCCGAACTTGAGCCGCCTGTACGGGCTCGTCGGCTTGATGGTGGTGATTCCGATCGTCACCGCGCTGATCGGCATCGGTCAGAACTACCTGGCGAACGTGGTGGGGCAACGAGTGATGCAGGACTTCCGGCATTCTCTGTACTCGCACCTTCAGGCCATGTCCCTTAGGTTCTTCACGACGACGCGAACCGGCGAGATCCAGTCGCGCCTCTCGAACGACGTCGCGGGCGTTCAGTCCGTGGTCACCGACACCGCCGCGAGCATCCTGCAGAACGTCACCGTGATCGCGAGCTCCGTCATTGCCATGTTGGTTCTGTCCTGGCAGCTCACCGTCCTGTCGCTCTTCCTGATGCCGCTGTTCCTGTGGCTGACCTACCGCGTCGGAAAGGCCCGGCAGCAGGCTGCGGCCTCCACGCAGGCTTCGATGGCCGAGATCAGCGCGATCACGCAGGAAACGCTTTCGGTGTCCGGAATCCTGCTTTCGAAGGCGTTCGGACGACAGCGATACGAGGTCGATCGGTTCGGCCGGGAGAACAAGCGTCTGGCGGACCTCCAAATTCGCCAGCAGATGATTGGCCGGGCGTTCGGCGGCGTCATCCACGCCTTCTTCTCGATCACTCCCGCGTTCGTCTACCTGGTGGCCGGATGGGTGAACGCCGGACGGGTCGGCCCCGAGGCCATCACCTTCGGCACCATCGTGGCGTTCACCACACTCCAGAGTCGGCTGTTCTTCCCGCTCGGGGAAATGCTCCGGACGTCGGTCGAGGTGCAATCGTCGCTGGCGCTCTTCCAGCGGATCTTTGACTACCTGGATCTGCCACTGGACATCAAGGATTCACCGACGGCCCGACCGCTTCGCAAAGAGGAGACCCGTGGCCAGGTTCGTCTCCGCAACGTGTACTTCCGCTACGACACCCCCGCCGAGGGCGCGGTCATGGGATCAGATGGCCAGGGCCGGCGGCCGTGGACGCTGGAAGACGTTGATCTGGAGATCCAGCCTGGCCAGCTCGCGGCGTTGGTTGGGCCGAGCGGCGCCGGGAAGACGACGATCACCTACCTCGTCCCCCGGTTTTACGACGTCGACCGGGGCACGGTGGAGATCGACGGGATCGACGTTCGCGAGATCACGCTCGACTCGCTCTCTGACGCGATCGGAATGGTGACTCAGGAGACGTATCTGTTTCACACCACCGTTCGCCAGAATTTGCTGTACGGCAAGCCGGATGCGACCCAGGAAGAGCTGGAGGCGGCCGCTCGCGCGGCGTTCATCCACGACCGAATCGCCGAGCTGCCCGAGGGTTACGACACGTTGGTCGGCGAGCGCGGATACCGGATGTCCGGTGGAGAGAAGCAACGACTCGCCATCGCCCGGGTGATCCTGAAGGACCCGCGCATTCTCATTTTGGATGAAGCGACCTCGTCGCTGGACACGACGAGCGAGCGGCTGGTCCAGGAGGCACTGCGGCCGCTCATGGAGGGAAGGACGACGCTCGCCATCGCACATCGCCTCTCGACCATCCTGGCGGCCGACGTGATCTTCGTTCTGGACCGAGGGCGGGTTGTGGAACGAGGGACCCACGAGGAGCTGCTCCGGTACGGAGGCCTGTACGCCCGGCTGTACGAGCAACAGTTCCAGGGCGGCGCGGTGGAGGCCGAAATCGAGGATGGGCTGCTGCTCGCGAGCGGCCAGGTGGTTCCGCGGGCTTAGGCGCACCGCGCGAGGTACCCGTTTAAGCGTCGAGATCGATCCGGTATCCCAGGAGCTCGACGTCGGGGAAGGACATGTCCAGGCTTGGATCGCGACGGAAGCCCATCGACTCGTAGAGGCGCTGGGCGCTCGTCATCCGATGCGTCGTCCGAAGGATGAACCGCCGTTTCCCCCGCGCCCGTGCGGCGTCCATGCTGGCCTGGACCAAAGCGCGGCCGATGCCGGCTCTCCGCACGGATGGATCCACGCCGAGCATCCGCAGCGCCGCCACGTCGGGTGGAAGCTCGCGGTCGTCGTCCCCGATGGTGGAGTCGATCTCGATGGTTGCCGAGCCGACGATGCGGCCGTTCTGGACCGCCACCAGCACGGTCGTTCGGTCGACCCGGCCGGCGATGTCGGCGATCGAGTCAAGATATTCAACCCAGCCAGGGCTCGGATCGGGAGGAACGAGTTCCTGGTAGGCAATCGCGGTGACGCGCCCCGCCTCGTCGTATTCGCCGGGCCGAACCGGCCTGATTTCCACGCGGCCAGCCTATCCCGCCGATTCGTCAAGGCCCTTGTCGATCGCGAACGGCACCGCCATGATGGCTGAGTGAGGGAAGTTACCCTGCACCGGATGCTGCTGGACGCCTTCCGAGCTCTGGACCAGGAGATCGAGGCGGCGCTTCGCGACCGGGGAATCGATGAAGTGAGGCCGAGCCAGGTTCGGACGATGCTCCTGATAGACAGGACCGGGACGCGCCTGAGCGAGCTGGCCGGCCGGGCTCAGACGACCAAGCAGCGGATGATGCAGGTGGTCGACGAGCTGGCCGAGGACGGATTCGTTCGCAGGACCCCCGATCCC
>DATABA010000144.1:0-22088 GCA_036259835.1 Actinomycetota bacterium | reverse complement strand
CTGAGCTCGGTGTTGTCGACAGGGCAGTTCATCGTGGGTTCTCTCCTTTTCTCCGTTGTGAGTACGCCTGGGCCTCCTGACTGAGGCGCCTCATTCCCTACGGTAGCGGAGGGGAACATTCCGCCCCTTTCTGTTTCCCAGGGAATTCTGAGCTTTCTCAAATCATTACTTCAGGAAGAGGCTCGACCATCTGTAATCGTCGAATTGCGCGGAAACTGCCCGCAATTGGGAATGAACTCCGAGCGGAGGTGCGAAGTGTTTGACGACCCTCAAGAGCAGACCTCGAGACTCCCGGGAGGCTTTCCGGCAGAGCCGAGCGATCCCCCCCGAAGGCGGCGATTGCCGTCTGCCTTCATTGCCGTTCTGGCCGCGCTCGCTCTGCTGGCGAGCGGCATCGGCATCGGGTGGGGATTGCGAGGGAGCGATTCCCGTTCGCCCGTCGTCGTCGGCAGCCGTGACGAAACGACGCAAGAGTTCAGCACCCGGGAGATCGCCGAACGAGTCTCACCCGCAGTCGTGTCTATCTACACGGCCACCGCCGCCAACCCGTTCAGCTCGGAGGGTCGGCAGCGGCAGGTCCCGAGAGGTGCGGGGACCGGGATGCTTTTGACGTCTTCCGGCCAGGTGCTGACGGCGAACCACGTCGTGTCCGGTTCGACCAGCATCACGGTCGAAATCGACGGACGGGCCGGGCGTTACTCGGCTCGGGTGGTGGGAGCGGCACCCTCGACGGATGTAGCTCTTCTTCAAATCGAGGATGTCTCGGGACTCCCGACCGTCAGGATCGGCGACTCGCGGACCGTCCAGGAGGGCGACGAGGTTGTCGCGATCGGGAACGCGCGCGGTCGCGGCCCACAGGTGTCTTCGGGCACGGTGACGGCGCTCAACCGCACGATCGTTGTCGGTGATGGGGGCGGCGTGCTCGGTCGGCTGAACGATCTGATTCAGGTCTCGACGCTCATCGAGGAAGGACAGTCAGGAGGGCCAATCCTGAATTCCAAGGCCGAAGTGGTCGGCATGATCACAGCGGCCAGGAGAGCCTTCTTCAGGGATGAGACTTCCCGGACGGCGTTCGCCATCCCGTCGGCCGAATCACAGCGGATCGTGAACGAGGTCCGAGCCGGACGAGCCAGTTCCACCGTCTTCATCGGACCCGTGGGGTACATGGGCATCTCAGCTGACGAGGTTGGTCCGGGCATCGCTGGACGGCTGGGCCTCAGTACGGCGGCCGGAGTGCTTGTAGTCAACGTCTACGCCGGAGGTCCCGCAGCCGAGGCCGAAATACCTCAGGGCTCGGTCATCACCGCCATCGATGGCAGGACGGTCCGCTCGGTCCAGGCGCTTTCGTCGGCTATCCACGTCCACAAGCCGGGAGAGACGATCCGGGTGACGTGGGTCGATCCGCGGGGCACCCACGAAGCGGACGTGACCCTGGTCGCAGGGCCCGCCGTCTGAGCGGCGGGCTTCGGGTTTCAGTTCCGGCGAACCAACCTCAGCCGCCGAACCCGCTGGTCAGTCCCAAACCGCCAGAATGATCGAGACGGCCGACCAGGCGATGAGCTGCGCCAGTCCGTTGATGAGCCAGTAGTACGTTCCCTTACGCTCATACAGCTGGCTCACGAACGCCGTGAGCACGCCGAACGCGACACCGAGTGCGACGCCCAGCGCCAGGCCGTCTCCAACACTGTCCGCCCCCACCGCCCGCACGAGCAGGGCGATGACGACCGTCGTGATGAAGTAGAAGATCAGCGTCGCAATCAAGAGAGATGCGACGGGGCCGCCGCCTTGCGGCTGTTCGATGTTCGCTGCCTTCTGCCAGGCCTTGCTCATCGCCGGAACCGAGTACCACGCCGCGGCGAAGGCGAACCACACGATCGTGGCGACCACGATGGCCAACCAGTTCAGCTCGTCGAAGAAATCGAAGATCATGCCTCTCTCCCTTCCTCAGGCCGTCTTGAAGAAGCCGACGCTGATGGTCTGGTTGCCGCTTTCCTCGAGTGCCAGGACCTCGAGCTCGTACACCGTATCGGCTTCGAGGAACTCGGGTGCGATCGAAAGCTCGGTCACCGTGGGAGGAACGTGGACGTCGTACACGGGTCGAGCGAACCCGTGGGGATCCTCGGCCTCCTCGTCCGTGACGACGACCTGATACCCCGTGATGTTCACGGATCCGCCGTTCACCGTCTCCGTGACCTCGTTCCAGGTCACGGTGAGACCGTCGAGCGGGACCCCCGCGCTGGCCTCCGCCTGCTCCGGCTCTTCGACGAGCTCCGGCGCGGTGATTTCGGGCTCTGCCGGTACGTCATGCGTGAACGTCGCCTCACCGGTCAAGGCTCGGCCGTTGAACGCCTCACCTCGGACCGTGTACGTGCCTTCGGGGAACGCGGCGGCGAGCGTTTCAAACGAGAACTCATCCGTCGCTGGCTCCCGCGACTCGAAGAACAACGCTGCCATCCCGAGATTGGAGAGCTCGCCCTGCGGGCCAACTTCGAGCACGGGGCGCCCGTTTGGATCGAAGAAGCAGAACGTTTTCCACCCGTCGGCGTCCAACGAACCGTGCACACCCAGGTCCTCGTCTGTGGCGTTGAACTCGATGAACAGCTTCGTGGCCTCAGCATCGAAGGTCTCACCCTGCGGGGGACCCGCCTGACAGGCCGACGCCTGAGTCTGTGTGGGCGTTACCTGGATCGGCGTTTCCTCGCTGCTCGTTAGCCGAACGAAGGTAACTACGCCGGCTGCTGCCGCAATGATCGCAACAAGACCGATCCAAACCGCCTGACGTCGCATCACGAGCTCCTTTCGGTTGATGGGTGTGCTGTCGGATCGTTACGGACTGCGTCCGCGCGTCGATCTCGTGGTTTCCCACTCCGCCGCGCCGAGGAAGGCTACCCCTCCGACCAAGGCTGCCCAGGCCCACGGTGCGTCAAGCGCGGAGGGATTCCCCTGGTACGCGAGCGAGATTCCTCCGAGGACGGCAAGGGACACACCGGCACTCCATGCCTGGAACCGGAATTGGGCGGGACGAAAGGCAGCCAGCGCCCCGAGCAGCAGAATCGCCACGGCGTAGAACGAAGTCTCCACCCAGTGATTGAACTCCGCGTGCTCACTCGTGGTGTCAATCCGTTGTAGCTCGGCTTGCTCGCTTGCGTAGACGAGCAAGGGGACCAGCGCGGCGAGTGTCAACACGGCGAGTACCACGCTGGGACGTTCCGTCCCGAAGACCGCACCGCGCGGTACGCGCAACAGAAGGAGGACGCCGACCAGAACAATGAAGGGCAGCGTGAAGATATCCAGGCGCAGGCTCAGAATCATCGTGGCGGCGCCCGCTATTCCGACCGCGGCCAGGTGCAACAGGGGCGTCCACGCTTGTTCCGGCGCCCGCGCGGCGGCGACGGCCGGGGGAGCGGAGATCACCAGAAGCAGGGCCGCAACCACGGCGTTGTGGACCGCGTGGATTTCCTGACCTTCGAAGATGAACGCGAAGACCGCCGTGAAGAGACCGAAGGCGATCGCGGACACCGCCATGAACCAGGCGATGATCTTGAAGGCTTTTCGCCTCGCGGGCGACACGCGATCAGCTCGATCGGACAGTGTCACTTTCCCTTTTGAGCCCTTTTCGCTTCGATCTCTCGGATCCTGGTTTTGACGATTTTCTTGACCAGTGCGGCCGGGATTGGCTTCTCCGGACTGAACCGGAGGGTTCCCTTCCCGGCCACGAATGGCTTGACGTCATCCCGAAGCTCCTCTGGCACTGCCGAGCCCGGGAACAAGCTGCAGTGGTCCTTGAAGGCAGCGTAGGAGACGAGGAAACGGCCATTGAGCTTGAACGCCGGCATCTGATAGCTGATCGTCTCAACGGCGTCGGGCGCGGCCGACCTGATTGTCTTGCGGAGCTTTTCCAAGGCAACTCGCTGCGTGTCGGGTACGGCACCGAGGTACGCGTCGACGCTTGCCGGTCCAGCCATCCCGAGGAGTATAGGAAACACGTCCGCTAGGCTCGCTTAGATGAAAGAGGAAGTCGAAGACTCGTTACGCGTTCGTCGTCTCCCGGAGCGCGGTCGGTACGACCGGGAGACCATCAACGCGATCCTGGACGAAGCGCTCTTCTGTCACATCGGGTTCGTCTCAAACGGCCAGCCATTCGTCATCCCGACCCTTCACGCTCGGGTCGGCGATGTCCTCTACGTCCACGGATCCCAGGCCAGCCGTATGCTTCGCCAGCTTCGTGGGGGGACGGAGGTCTGCGTCACGGCAACGATCCTTGATGGCGTGGTGCTCGCGCGGTCCGCCTTCAACCACTCCATGAACTACCGCTCGGTGGTGGTGCTCGGAGTGGCTGCAGAGGTCGAGGGCGCCGAAAAACTGGAGGCGCTTCGGGCGGTTGCCGAACACGTGATGCCGGGGCGCTGGGACGATGTTCGGCAGCCAAACGCAAGGGAGCTTCGGGCCACTAGCGTCCTTCGGCTCTCGCTGGATCGGGCCTCCGCGAAGGTCCGAACCGGACCGCCCAAGGACGACGACGCCGACATCGACCTCCCGATCTGGGCCGGCGTATTGCCGCTGCGGCTTGTCCCTTCGGAGCCCGTGCCGGATGCGAGGAGTGGTTCGCCGACCGTCCCCGGTTATGTGAGGGGATGGCGACGCGGTGAATCGCCTAATCGGTAAAGCCGGCTTCCCGGTGCGCTTCGAACTTCTTCAGGAACGTTGTGACCTTCGTCTTGAACACCGACTGAAACGTCGCTTTCCACGAGTCGCCCGGGTTATACCGCTGCCAGAACTGTCGCAGACGGTCCCTTCCGCCGTGCTCCTTCAGGAGGAAATCGATGCTCGTGAAATACAGGGAGTAGACCCCTGGGTTCGCGGGCTTTGCCTTGTCGAGCGGTCTGGGAGGTTGCCGGGCGTCATACCGAAGGAGTGGCCGGACCTCATCCATGTCGTCGAAGTAGCCGAAGTGGACGGCGGCATCGAGGGCAGCCCATTCCGCGGAACCCTCGAAGAACCATGTCGGAGGGGGAGGAGCCGTGCTGAGCGTTCTCTGGAGCACGTGATACCACTCGTGAAAGAGCGTCTGGGCGCGAAACCCCTGTGAGTTCTGCGCCCATCCGGGCGACTCCGTGTAGATCTCGATGTCGCCGTAGTCGGCCCAGCCGACGATGTTGTGCGATCCTCGGGCCGCCAGCAGCCGGACGTCGACCGGATCGCGTTTCACGCAGTTCGTGGTCCGAATGCCGAAATACGAGATCGCCTGGCGGGTGACCTTTTGGACGAACGCCCGGTCGGTGCCGGGAAAGCCGCGCGGGTAATCGAAACTAGCCTTGACGGGTTTCGCTTTGCACTTCGGCGCCGATGCAGAAGGCTTCGGCTGAACCTGGTCTCGGACACGGAGCTGGGGCGACGCCTCTGTCGTGCATCCGGCGGCGACCGCCGCGACGACGATAAGCGGCAAGGCTCGCCGGAGGAAGGAGGCAGCGGGCATCGCGGGGGCCAGAATGCCAGTTTTCGACGAAACACGCGAGCGCCGGGTGCATGGAGGTCCACTTCGAAGGACCGGTTAACGACGGCCCGCGAGGGGGAACAACGACGGCATGAGGGTTCTCGCGCCGGTAGGCCTACTCGTGCAGGTTCTGGTCGGAGCGGGCATTGTCGTCGTGGTCTGTCTTGTTCTCTTCCTCACCGGTGTGGTTCGCCCCGGCCGGTCGAGAAAGTTGCAAGACGGGGTCGACAGGGCATCTGCGAAGGCCGAGGAGAAAAGCGACCAGGGCGCCGGGCTGTTCGGAGACGCGACCGAGTCCAGTCTGCGAGCAGCGAGGAGGACCGCCGACAAGAGCGCTGAGGCAGGACGCGAAGCCCACAACAAGCTGAATTCGTAACGCCTAGCCCGGAAACCACTCCTTCATCTGGTCCGGAGTGACGTTTCCTCCGCACAGCGGTGTTCCGACCGTCTGTCCACTGAATCGGTCTCGGTAGCGTGCCGCTGCGGCCAGCCCCGCCACGCCCGCCGGTTCGACCACCAGGCCGAGGTGGCGATGGACAAGCCGCATCGCCTCGATGATGTCCGCGTCGTCGACCAGGACGACCTCGTCCACCAGTTGGCGCATGTCTTCGACCGCGCGGGGAACCGGTTCCCGAACCGCGATGCCGTCGGCAATGGTGTTGACGTCCGGTGTGGGACGGATTTCGCCTGTTCGCCACGACTCCGCCATCGAAGGCGCACCGGATGCGCACACCCCCACCACTCGGGTATGGGGAGCGTAGGCCTTCAGCCATGCCCCAATGCCGGTGACAAGGGCGCCGTTGCCCACGGGTACCAGGACGGCATCGAGGAGCTTGCCAAACCCGCCCAGCTCGACAGCAATCGTCCCCGCCCCTTCGGCGATTGCCGGCTCGTCGCCGTCTTCGACGAACCTCCCCCCTACGTCGGCGGCGTGTTGGCGGGCTGCTTCCTTGGCGGAATCGAAGTCTTTTCCGCCCAGCCGCACGTCGGCGCCGAACGAGCGCATTCGCTCCACCTTGAGTGGGTTCGCCTGCTCGGCGGCGAAGACCGTGCACGAAATGCCCCGCGACCGGGCCGCATACGCGACGCCTTGTCCGAAGTTTCCTGCGGACGCACACACAACCGGTGAGAGGTCGTTTGTTGTTCGGAAGAACCAGTCCGCTCCGCGCCCCTTGAATGACCGGATCGGTGTGATCGCTTCGATCTTGCAGATCACGGTCATTTCGAGCTGTTGGGACAGCGACTCACTGTGGACCTGTGGCGTATGAAGAAATACGGGGTCAATCTCCATCGACGCGAGGGAGATCCGGAGAGGATCCGGCCCCCCCGAAGCGGCAACTGAATACGGGCTGTCCCGGCGGTGGCGGCGTTCGAACTCCAACCGCGTGCACGCTGTCCGGGGCGAGAGGAAGCGATCGACCGCGAGGACGCCATCCAGGTGGTCGAGCTCATGCTGCAAGAGTTCGGCCAGGTCGTCCTCGAAGCGCTCCTCGTGCGTCTTACCATCCAGGTCCTGCCATCGAACCGAGACCGCTGCATGCCTGGAGAGTCGTCCGAAGGTGTCGAGAAAGCTCAAGCACGCATCCCACCACTCACGGCGTTCGTCGCTTGCCCATGTGATGGTCGGGTTGACCAGCGTCCATCGTTCGCCGAGGTCGGCGACGACCATCCGCCATGACTCTCCGATCTGCGGGGCCGCGATGGCTCGGCCGTAGCTGGTGGCAGCGCGTGTGGCTCGAAGGGTGTCAAAAAGATCGTCGGCCAGGGCGGCGACAGTGGGGGATCGCGGATCAGCGATCGGCGAAGCGGCAACCCGAAGTGTCGGATCACCGAGCTGCCGAACCGTACGAACCGTCACGTCGGCGAGGGATCAGGGACAGCGGACGCAGTCGGCAGGCACACCAGCAAGTTCCGGGCGGTCCTGTGTCTCCTCGGGTAAGGAGGCGGCGGCTTCGTCGGGCCGAGAAGCCGCACGTTTCTGTTCTCCCTTGCCCGCGTGGAGCAGAGCCCCCACGTAGACGCCGGCCAGAACCAGGGCGCCACCGGCGACGAGCCCAGTGGTGACCCGTTCGTCCTGGAAGATTGCGGCGAACACCACTGCGACGATCGGGGCCAACACGAACTCGTACGAGGTGCCCGACGCCGTCCACCGCCCGAGCACGAAGAGATATGTGATGAACGTTGCGATGGAGCCCAGCAGCACCAGGTAGACGAGGGCGAGCCACGTGGCGCCTTGAGCCGGAGCCTCGTGTGCCTCACCGGAGGCGAAGGAGAGGACCAGGAGAATCACTGCTCCCGCCGTCATGCCGACAGCGTTCATGACAATCGGTGGGAGCAAGGGGAACCTTTTGGCCACGACGGCTCCTTCGGCTGCCGATACGCCGGCTCCAATCAGAGCCAGAATTCCAATGATTGAGATCGATTCGCTTCTGGCTACTCCCGCCATGAGCGCGATGCCGACGACCACAATGAGTGCCCCAGCGAGGGTCAGCCAGCGGAAGGGCTCCAAGCCATGCAGGACGGCAGCGAGAAATGTAATCAGGGGGACGGAGGCAAAGATAACGGCGGCGATGCTTATCGGAAGAAGCTGAATACCCCAGTAGGCAAATGCGAAGAAGGCAGCGAATGAGAGTGTCCCAAAGAGAACAGCCCCGAAGAGCGCTCGGCCACGCGGAAGATGTTGCCTGCGGATCAATAGAACGGCGATGAGGATCAGCGCGGCTGCCGTGAACCGAATCCCTGCACTCCACAGGGGAGCCAGCTCGTTGACCGTGGCTTTTACCGCATTGCCGTTGATCCCGACCATCAAGACGAGTGCGCCAAAAGCGGCGAGCGTGAGCCGATCCGGACGAGGCTCCTCGGCAGCTTTCATGGGCAGTGGACGCAGTCAGCCGGCACGCCGGCCATCTCTGGACGGGCGTTTTCACTTGTAGTCGCGGCCACCGGAGTCTCGGCAACCGCTTCACCTCTTGGTTCTCGCTTCCCGACGTGGAGGAGAGCGCCCACATAGACACCAGCAATCACGAGGAGTCCGCCGACGACGAGGTCCAGGGTGACCCGCTCGTCCTGAAACACTGCCGCAAATGCCACGGCGACCACGGGGAAAAGCACGAACACATACGACGTTCCCGACGCGGTCCAGCGCCGGAGCACGAAGAGATACGTCACAAAGAGGACGATCGACCCCAGAACCACGAGGTACGCGAGCCAGAACCACGTCTCCGCAAGTCGCGGGACGGTGTGCGGTTCGTTCCTGACAAACGAAAGAGCGAGGAGCATCAGTCCGCCCACTCCCATGGCAATCGCGTTCATCACCATTGGCGGCACCGGCGGATTCTTCTTGGCGACGACTCCAGCCTCGCCTGCACAGATCGCCGCAGCCAAAAGCGCGAGGAGCCCAACCAAGGAAACCGAACCGCCTCCCGGTCCGCCGACCATGATGCCGATCCCGGCGATAGCCAGAAGTGCTCCTGCCAGCGTCAGCCACCTGAAGGACTCCAGCCGATGGAGCACCGCCGCAACAAACGTGGCGAGAGGGGCAGAGGCCAGAACGACCGACGCCGCCCCGGCCGGGACGCGCTGAATGCCCCAGTAGGCGAAGGCATAGAAAGCGCCGAACGAGAGAGCGCCGAAGAGAAGTGATCCAGCGAGTGCCCTTCCCCTCGGAAAGGGCTGCCGACCCAGGGCGACGATGAGGAGAAGAATGGCCGCCGCGGCCGTGAACCGCACGCCGGCGCTCCACATGGGCGCCAGCTCCTGAACGGTGGCTTTGACCGCGGGGAAATTGATGCCGCCGATGACCACCAGCACGGCGAATCCAGTGAGAGCCAGCCGGTCCGGCGCTGTTTGTGCTCGCTGTGCCGCTTTGGTGACTTCGCTCAAGTGCACCCCCTCAGGAGCTTCTCGCGACATCATGCCTGAACCTGTTCTCCCGCATCGCCTGTCCTCGGGACCATGACGCCGGCCAGGAGATGAAAGCGCTGGTCCGCTCGAATCTGCGAGACGTCGATCGCGGCCGCCGCTGCGCGCGGCACATGCATCCTGATCGTTCCCAGGTCGAGGAGTCGCTGGAGCGGCGAAACGGAAAGAGCCAGATGCTGGAGGTTCTTCAGCGGCACGAACGCTGTTCGTCTGACGAGGACACCGCCGCGGGTCACCGCCATATCCGCATCAATGGTGTGACCGAGCGAACGCCAGGAGGCGAATCCAAGGAGGGCACCCGGTGGGAGTAGTCCGACGCCCGCCACAGCGACCGGTGTCGAGAAGAGCCAACCCCCGATTGCGATCAGGATTCCTGGAATGAGCGCCCAACCGAATCTTCGAACGAGGGCGCGCCTGGGAGCCGGTTCCAAAGGCGTGCCGAGCTCTTCGGGCGCCTTGCCCAAGAGGTGTGCCGCCACCGCCAGCGCCTGCGCTCGAGTTGCCACGGGGAGCAGCATGCTCGTCTGCTGTTCTTCGTCGGACCTTCCGGCGACTCCGGCATTGACAGCCCTCAGCGACGCCATTCCGAAGACGAGCCGGATGAGGTTTTCCTCCATCCGGACGGCCTGAAGTCTGGACAGCGGCACGACGGCGCGCCGTTTTTCGAGGAGTCCGCGAGTCACCACGAGCCGGCCCCCTTCCCGGCGAAGCGTGAAGTTCCAGTACACGACGATCGTCGCGATGATCGAGATGATCAACGACAGAACGAGGAAGGTGACCACGATCCCCACGACGAGCATCACGCCGCTTCCGCTGAGCCGCTCCAACCGGTTGAGTGAGTCCTGGATGATCCGATCGGGGAGAAGCTCCTGAAGATAGCCGAGGAGCGCTGCGATCACCGCCACCCGTCCGCCCGTAATCCCAGCGACGAGCAACATCCCGGGCCCGAGACGAGCGAGCGGTGGGGACTCCATGTCAGGACGAGGAGGCACTTCCGACCCCACGAGGAGCAGACCACGAAGCCTCTCGGCTTCATCGGGCGCGAGGGCGACCAGCGCTCCCTCCGTCTGCGCCCCACCCGCCGCTTCAATTCGGAGCTCGACGACGCCGAATGCCCGATGACGAAGCTTCTGCACCATGTCGACGCTTTGGATCCGTGGGAACGGGATCACTCGGCGCCACCTGTTCAGGAAGCCGCCTTCGAGAATGATGGTGTCGGCCTCGACGATGTAGAAGAACCGGAGATAGCGAACGATGGCGGACAGGGCGCCGAAGCCGAGGACGGCAAGGAGGATCATCGCCCAGCGGCGATTCAGAAGGATCAGCGGGATTGCGCCCAGCCCGAACCCTCCCACGCCTTCAATGACCCACACGGCTATGGCGGCGGGGTGCAGGCGGCTCGGTCTAGACGGTGGGGCGTCCGACAACCTTCGACAGCTCCTCGCGAAGAGCTTCGGCCTCGGACGGATCGAGGCCCGGAATTCGCCCGGCCCGGCCGGCGGCCGTATAGAGGACGAGCTGGTTGAGGCGAAACAATCGATCGACAGGACCCTGCCGGGTTTCTGCGAACTGGATTCGATCGAGCGGAATCAGCGTAAGAACACGGAACAACGCTCCTCTCGAGATCAATACGTCTCGTTGGCGGATCTCATATCTCCAACGCCGGAACCGAATGGGGGTGACCACCGCCGCCAGAACGACGGCGGTTACGGCCATGGCGGCGCCCCCCCACCAGGGAAGGTTGCCGACAGGAACCCAGAGGATCCACAAGGCGACCACCGCCACCAGAGCGCTGACGCCATCGATGAGCCACCACATGTAGAGGACGCGGCGGTCCAGCCGCCGCGATGGCTCACTCACCCGTACTCGTGAGGTCAGCGCCAGTCGATCGAGACGATCTCAACCGGCTCGGCGAAGCCCTTCAGCGTCACGGTTCGTGGATCGGAGCCCTGGAAACGGGTGTCCGCGACGGTCTCCTTGCTGGCGAAGATCTCGCTGCCGCTGGCCAGCCCCGCGATCCTCGCCGCTTCGTGAACGCCCTTGCCGATGATGTTCTTCGCAGTCTGCATCGCGCCCGAGGCGTGAAGGCCGATTCTCACCTGCGGAGCGAACCCATGCTGACGGCGGTGCTCCGCCAACTTTCGTTGGACAGCGACCGCGCACGCCAATGCGGCCTCAGGAGTGTCGAACCCCACGAAGAACCCGTCGCCGGTCGCGGTGATCTCCTCGCCTCTGTGCGTGGCGAAAATGGACCGCAGCGTCTCGTCGTGCCACCGGAGTAGGTCCTGCCACGCGTCGTCGCCGAGGAGCTCCACCAGGTTGGTCGATTTCTCGATGTCGGTGAACATGAACGTCTTGACCACGCGGCGGGTGGCGGCCCCCTGCTCCCGGAGCTGAAGCGGAAGGAACTCTTCGACCTCTTCGAGCTCGATGGCGAGCGTCGGACACGACAGAACCGCATCTCTCAGCAGTTCCTCCTCGACGCTGGTCGGCTCGACGACGGCCACCTTGGCGAAATCACCCGGGAGCCAATCGAATGCCGTCGGCGCGATCGTGATGCAGTTACCGGCCGCGATGCACTTGTGACGGTCGACTCTCACCCGAAGCATTGCTAGATAACCTTGGCCATGAAGGCGAAGCCCGTGGCCTCGGCCCGCGAGGAGGCGCCGATCTTGGCGAAGATCTCGCCGAGCTCCCGCACAACGGTGTCTTCGGTTACCCGAAGTTCTTCGGCTATCTCGTGGTTCGTCTTGCCTTCAGTGATCAACCGCAGCAGCGCGACCTCACGCTCGTCCAGGCCGGCGTGGTCACCATCGCTGGTCGGAGCGGCCGACGGAGCGGTTTCGACGGGACCGGCCAACTCGGTGAGCTCTTGGGCGAGCGGGCCGCGGAACCATCGAACCCGGACCTCCTCGTCCATGACTCGCTGAGCGATGACGGCGAGCGTCAAGCGCAGCTCCATTCTGATTGCGTTCTTCTCGTCGTCGTTTCCTGCGGCAAGAATCGCCCGGGCGGCTGGGAGGAGGATGTCGAGGTCGACGTCTTCTCGCAGTCCCTCGTTCAACGATGCGAGGGCGGAACGTCCAGCCTCTGCGGCTCGTTCGGGCTCACCCCTCGCCAGCGCCACTCGCGCGATCGCGGCGTCGGCCTGAGCCCTCCACGGAGGGTGCCCGGGCAAATTCTTCTGGATGTTCTTCGCCTCTTCAGCCGATCGTTCGGCGAGCGTGAGGAGCTCTTCGTCGCCGAGTTCGGCGCCCATTCGCGCCGACTCCAGGGCGAGGCGGGCAAGCGCCTCGCACCTTGCGGCAGGAAGGCCCTGTTCGGTGGCCAATCTCACCGCTCGCTCGAGGTGATGGCGCATTCCATGACCGTCGCCGAGAGCGGCCCGGACCCTGCCCCTCCATGTCTCGAGGTGGCGCGCCCGAAGCGGCGTCGGCGCGTTCGTGGCGACCGAGGCGGCGCGGCCCAGCCACCGCTCGGCCTCCTCGACCTCTCCCATCTCGAGGTGCGTGAGGGCAATCCCGCCCGCCGCGGCAAATTCGACGCCACGCTCCCCATGGACTCTCGCTTTCCGAAACGCCTCTTCTCCACGTGACAGCGCGAGGTCCGGGAAGACCTTTGCCAGTGAATAGACGTGCGCCCCATAGGACATCTGAATATCGGCGAGCGCGCGGTCCGTTTCGTTGGTGAGCGATTTCAGTCGAGTGGCCAGGCGACGAATCTCCTCGATTCTGCGGGCCGATCCTTGAAGGTGGATATCCGGGCCCCAGTTCAGATAGGCGAGCGCGATGATGCTGGCCATCACGCCGCGGCGATCGCCGAGGCGTTCGTAGAGATCGAGCGCTTTCTGAAAGCGCCCGAAGGCGTCCATGATCAGCGGGGCAATGGGAAGGCTCGGCAGGATCTGCTCCGGTTGTTCACCCGACGCAATGCGCTGAACGATCTCGACATAGGTCTCGTCACGTGAGATCTGGCGCTCAACGAACCACGCCCGCGCGCGAGAGAACGAGATGGTTCCCAGTTCTCGCGTGGCACCCGCAAGGGCTCGCTCGTCGCCCAGTTCCTCTGCTAGGGCCTCGGCTCGGGTAAACGCCTCCGCCGCGCCGTCGAGATCTGCCTCGACCGGCGCATCGTTGTAGCCCTCGCCGATCTCTCTTCTGAGGAGATCCTGTCCGAGCTCGAGGCAGGCGGCCAGCTCGGCTTTTCGGTCGTTTCGTTCTGCGGCCAGCTCTCGAACCCTTCGGGCGACCTCAGCAGCCCGGTCCTCCTCCTTGGAGAGCCGAAGCGCGGCAGCCCGGCGGAGCGTCACCTCGAGCTCCAGGTGCGAATCTCCGAGGGCGTCGGCAAGCGCGGCCAGGTCAGAGAGCCCCTCGAGGCGGTCGCTCGCGCGACCAAGCATCTCCAGGGCGTCGTCCTGGATCCTGAGGAGCTCAACCCGGGATTGGGGAGTGGAAGCGACCGGGAGCCCGCGCTCCACGATGCGCAGTGCCTCCTCGGGCGCGTTCGTCTCGATCGCCGCCTTCGCAGCATCGGCTGAAAACCGAGCGGCCGCGTCCCCCTTGCCGGCCGCCAACGCGTGCTGCGCGACAACCGAGAGGCACGCTCGCGGCGGCGTACCACCCGACGTGAACATTCGGACGATGGCGGCGTGGATGGCTCGCTTCCTCGGGGCGGGGAGCGACGCTTGTGCCCACTCCCGGACCTGTTCGTGCGGAAAGCTGTAGTCGGCCGGCGAACCCTCGGGGTGCTGGACGAGGAGCCCGGCCGTCACGGCAGGGGCCAGCGCCTCCGCCAGCAGGCTGGGACTGCACTCCTCGTCACCGAGCTCTCCCTTCACCGCTCGAAGGTCACGAAGGGCGAAGCTTCGCCCGAGAACGGCCGCCTCGGCCAACGAAGTCTTGGTGGCATCGGGGAGCCGCGCCGCGCGTCTCTGGATCAGCGTTCGGACGGCCGAAGGGACCAGCCGGTCGGCGTTCCGAGCGAGGCTCCAGACCCCGTCGATCTCCTGGACCATTCCGGTATCGCGGTACGCGCGGGCGAGTTCCTCCAGGATGAACGGCACACCCTCGGCCTGGGCGTGCATCGTCGCGGCGCTGGCGGGGTTGACCTTTCCACCGAGGAGCTGGCCGAGATATTGGGCGGTCTCCATTTGGGAGAAGCGGTTGAGCCGGAGCCGTCGAACGAAGCCCATGCGCTCCATGTCGGCGATCAAGGTGACCGCCTCGTTCACCTGGGCGATCTCCTCCGGCCGAATGGCAAGGAGTAGGAAGATCGGACTTTGTGCGTTGGCTCGAACGACGTAGCGCAGCAGACGAAGGCTGTCTTCGTCCGCCCACTGGAGATCGTCGATCAGAAGTGCAAGCGCCCGCTCTGCGGCGAGGGCCCTAAGCGCCATCGCAGCCTGGTCGTACGTCCGCATAAGCTTCTGCTCCGGGAGAAGCCCTTCCATCCCCGGCGCGCTGTTTCCCATAAGGCCATCCAAAGCCTGCTGAACGGCGGTCTCGGCGGGACTACCGCCGGCTACGTCGAACGACGCTGGAGAGCTGAAAAGGGCCTGGGCCAGTAGGAACGGTCCTCGCAGCTCTTCGTCCGCTGTGACCGCAATGGGTGTGAACCCTTCCCCGACTGCAAGATCAGAAGCGGCGAGGAGCAGTCTGGTCTTCCCGATGCCGGGCTCACCCTCCAGGGTGACGCAGGTGAGACGACCCTCCCTCGCTGACGACAGCTCCTGACGAATGGCCTCCGTCTCGGCCGGCCGGCCGACCAGGGCACCAGTCACCCTCCGAACCTGCAGCGTCAGCGGAGACGCCGATTGCATTACGGGCGACAGCGTCGCGACGGACTGCTCAGGCATGGTGAACTCGACCTCCAAGATCTCGCACCGAGCTATTGATTATGCACGATGGCCCTAACCAGTCTGGGGAAAGGCCCTCCTGGAGTCGAATACGATGGTTGCTCTGGTGGCCAAGAGCGAACGAACCGACCCAGCTGACGTGACGGTGGTGGTCGAGATCCCCACCGGATCTCGCAACAAGTACGAGTTCGACCGCAAGACCGGCCAGATCGTGCTGGACCGCATGCTGTTCACGTCGGTTCGATATCCCGCGGACTACGGGTACATTGAAGGCGCGCTGGGAGCGGATGGCGACTACCTGGACGCGCTCGTTCTGGTCGGAGAGCCCACGTTCCCGGGGTGCCGAATACGTGCCCGCCCGGTGGGTCTGTTCAGGATGTGGGACGAAAAGGGCCGGGACGAAAAGATCATCTGCGTACCGCTCCGCGACCCGATGTGGTCGCACGTCAAAGAGCTGGATGACCTTCAGCCCACCGTTCGATCGGAGATCGAGCACTTCTTCACCATCTACAAGGATCTCGAGGAAAAGAAGGTGGGCACGGAGGGCTTTGCCAGTCGCGAAGAGGCCATGGCGGTTATCACCGAGGCGCGAGAGCGGCTTGCCGAAGAGGGCGGAGGCTAGGCCGACATGCAGGGTCTTCCGACCGGAACCGTCACGTTCCTGTTCACCGACATAGAGGGGTCGACGCGGCTCCTGCAGCAGCTCGGCGACTCGTACGCGGACGTCCTCGACCACCATCGGACGATCGTCCGCGAGGTTGTGGCGCGCCTTGGAGGCCAGGAATTCGGAACTGAAGGCGATGCGTTCTTCCTGGTCTTCGCGTCGGCCTCTGCCGCGGTGGCGGCCGCCGCCGAAATCCAGCGCTGGCTCGCGAAGTCGCCCGCAGCGGACGGGACACCGGTCCGCATCCGTGTTGGGATCCACACCGGCGAAGGTCGCTTGCGCGACGGCGACTACGTCGGCATCGACCTGCACCGGGTGGCGAGGATCGCCGGCGCTGGACACGGCGGTCAGATCCTGTTGTCGGAGACCACCGCTGCGCTGGTTCGCGGGCAGCTGCCAGAAGGGACAACCTTGCGGGACCTCGGCAGCTACGCCCTGAAGGACTTGAAAGAGCGCGAACATCTTTTTCAGCTCGATATCGAAGGGCTGCCGGCCGACTTTCCGCCCATACGGTCCGCAGGGCCGACGGTCGGCAACCTTCCTGCTCAGCTGACGAGCTTCGTGGGGCGGCAACGCGAGCTCGAACAGTGCCGTCAGCTCCTCGCCGAGACACGTCTTTTGACTCTTACCGGGCCGGGAGGGACCGGCAAGACGCGACTTGCTCTGCAAGTCGCCGCTGCGACGCGCGACGAGTTCTCCGGCGGCGCCTGGTTCGTCGCTCTGGCCCCTGTCCGAGACCCCGAGCTTGTGCCATCGACCATTGCGGAGACCCTTGGATTGAAGGAAACCCAGGGGAGCCGCCCGCCACTCGAGCTGGTAATCGGCCACCTCCACGACAAGGAAGCGCTCCTGGTGCTGGACAACTTCGAGCAGATCATCCCCGCCGGACCGGTCGTCACGGACCTACTCAACGCGACGCCCGGCGTGAAGGTGATCGTGACCAGTCGCGCTCCGCTCCGCCTCTACGGCGAACGGGAGTTTCCGGTCCCTCCGCTCGGGCTCCCGGATCCCCGCCATTTGCCGGACCTGGACACGTTGTCGCATTACGAAGCGGTCGCGCTGTTCATCGAACGGGCCAGGAGCGTGAAACCGGACTTTGCGGTTACGAATGAGAACGCGCCGGCGGTCGCCGAGATCTGTGCTCGGCTGGACGGCCTGCCGCTGGCCATCGAGCTTGCGGCGGCGATGATTCGGATCTTCCCGCCCCAGACGATGCTCGCGCGGCTCGGGGATCGGTTGGCTCTGTTGGCGGGAGGGTCCCGTGACCTCCCCGCCAGGCAGCAGACCCTTCGACAGGCCATAGCGTGGAGCACCGACCTGCTGTCGGAACCGGAGCAACGACTGTTCGCTCGTTTCGCGGTCTTCCGCGGCGGCGCCGACATCGACACGGTCGAAGCGGTGTGCGGCCCTGCCGACGCGCTCGGGATCGACGTGCTGGAGGGACTCGATTCCCTCACCGAAAAGAGCCTGCTCACCGTGAGCGAAGAGGGAGAGAGAGGACCCCGCTTCGCGATGCTCGAGACGATTCGAGACTTCGCCAAGGAGCGACTGGAGGAGAGCGGCGAAGCCGACCAGATCCGGCGGCGGCACGCAGGCGTCTTCGTCACGCTGGCCGAAGAGGCCGAACAACATCTCCTGGGGCGAGAGGGAAAAGGGTGGCTGGACCGGCTGGAACTCGACCACGACAACATTCGAGCGGCGCTCGACTGGGCTTGCGAAGGCGACCACACCACGATCGCGCTGCGGATCACGGGGGCGGTATGGCGGTTCTGGCAGATCCGAGGCCACCTGCCGGAGGCGGCGATGAGAGTCGACCGGGCGCTCTCGCTCCCGGCGGCTCCAGAGGACGCACCGGTCCGCCTGAAGGCGTTCGAGGCGGCAGGCGGGATCGCCTATTGGAGGTCCGACGTGGAGAAAACGCAGGTTTTGTACGAGCAAGCGCTCGAACTCGCGGAGCGCATCGGAGATAAGGCGTTGATCGCGAATGCGCTCTACAACTTGAGCTTTCCCTACGCCCAGCGGGGGGAGAACGACGTGGCACGCACATATATGGAACGGAGCGTGTCGCTCTTCGAGGAAGTCGGCGACGCCGCCGGTCTGTCGAGGGCGCGCTGGGGACTCGGAAACACCGCTTTCGTGGAGGGCAAGTATGCGGAGGCACGGCAGCACTTGGAGTCCGCGCTCGTAGAGGCGCGTCGAGCGGGAGATGAGTTCCAAGCTGCATGGACGCTGTACATGTTGGGCTCGGCCGCTGTGCGGGACGGATCGACTTCGGAGGCGCGAGATTGGTTGGCGGAAGCCCTCAAGCTGTTTACCGCAGCCGGCGACCTCAGCGGCATCGTCTTTTGCCTCGAGACGTTTGCCGAGCGAGCGGCGGCCATGAGGGACTACGCCCGAGCCGTCGTGTTGGAAGCCGCGGCCGAAACGGTTCGCGCTTCGACCGGAATGGAACTACGGGATTGGACGCAACAGAGCGGAGAGCGGGAAGAACGGGTCCTTTCTCAGGAGGAAGAGGCCCTGGCACGCTCGCGGGGCGAGGCCATGACCGTCGAGGAAGCGATTGACTACGCCCTGGAGTAACGGTCGGCCTTCTGCCGGGCCTGCTCCGCCACCTTTCGTAATCGAACCGCTTCGGCCCGCGCTCGGTCGGCATCTCGCTCCGCTTTCGCCGCTTCCCGCTCGGCTCTTTGAGCCTCGCGCCGAAGCTCCGCTATTCGCGCTTTCGCCGCTTCGGCTTCGCGCTTTTCCCTGGCTCGGCGTCGAGCCTCCTGGTCGGCGCGCCTGGTGGCCGCCTTCGCGTCCGTGCCCTCCATCCCCTGGACCAGCGTGAGCCCGGTGACATCTCCGAAACCGGCCGGCGCATCGAGTTCTTTCACCAGTCGTCCCTCGAGGAGCTCGGCGGCCGCCTCTCGATCCAGAGAGGCCGATTCGAACGTGGTTCGAATCGCATCCAGGTGAGGCGCCGAAGCGCGGCCGGCACGTTCCAGCATCGCCTCGGCCGCCTGGGCGACGGCACGGAGTGCGTTCCGGCGGCGTTCGCTGCCTTCCCGAAGGTCCGCGCCGCCCTTCCCAAAGAGCGCTCGTTGCTGCGCCCGTCGAAGGTCTTCGCCTGCGGCGAGAAGCTCTTCGACTTCCCGCCGGTGTTCCCGAACGACCTGGTTGACCGCCCACGCCGGGACGGTGGGGCGCCGTAGTGACTTCACCTCTTGAGCCTCGGCGCTCCTGCCATCGTCTCGCAGCTGTTTGAAGAGCCGGTCACGCGCCGCCGTGAACTGCTCGGGCGGCAGCCCATACAACGCATCGATATCGGGCTTGACGGATGACTTCGGCACCGGTCTTCCTTTCGTTCAGGCGCCCTGAAAGCCTAGCTATCTGCTGGCGGTGTACACCGTCTGTCCGGGGATGCGCTTGATGCGCCGGCCCTTCGGTTGCGAGAACCCCGAGTCGCGGAGCCACCGCCGAAGATCATCTGGCCTGTATGTCGACGTTCCCGAGGTCAGGAAGAAGAACAACCCAAGAAGTGACGACGTGTTCATTCGGCGCTCCCGGGGCGGACGGAACAGGTCCAGAACCGCGACGGTCCCGCCGGGCCGAAGAGCGTTGTGCAAACGACGGAAGAGCTCCGTGTTCTGCGCCGGCGCCAGGTGGTGAATGATGTTGAAGCAGAGCGCTCCGTCGTACGGACCGCCGAGATCGTCCGATAACAGATCTCCTTCGACGAATTCCACTCGGTCGCTCATGCCGGCCTCGGCGACGATTTCGCGACCGATCGTCACGCTGCCAGGGAGATCGATCACCGTTGCGCGCAAGTCCGGGTGTCGCCGACATAGCTCGACCGAAAACCAGCCGTGGCCGCCCGCGACGTCGACCAGCGACGTGGAACGGGGAGGGAGACGGACGGCCCGAGCGACTTCGCCTGCGGACAACCGCGCCAGCTCGAACTGACCTCGAATGTAGCGGCGCCAATGAGAGTCCTCCGGCCCGGCGGCGTGGATCTCGACCGCATTTCCGGTTCTGACCACAGCCTCGAGCTTCGCCCACCACTCCCAGTAGTCGGCGCAGTGCTCAATGAAGGACCCGACATAGAGGTTTGACGCCGGATCCAGCCATCGCCGAGCGCGCCGCGCAAGGACGTATCGATCGCCGGAGCGCTTCAGGAATCGGAAAACCGCGATCGCACGAAGGAGCTCGTCCGCGCCCTCGGCGTGCAGTCCCAGTTCGGTGGCTATCTCGCCTGAGGTCGCCGGTCCCTTCGCCAGTCGCTGGAAGATGCCGAGGCGCACGCCGGCTATGACCACTCTGGAGATCGGCATTCCGAACATCGCCTGCGCGACGGGAACCGGCCCCAAGTTGAAGGCCAGCGCAACAGCCTCGCTCGGGTTTTCGGGTCGCGCGGTCAGCCGCATGCCGTCACAATCCCAGCGCCGCTCCCTCTGCCCGCGGATCGGTTGCCGCGAAGAAACCGCTGGAAGCGACCTCGATGGCGTGGGCATGCCCCATCAATGCGTCGTACGGATCCGTCACCGAAAGGACGTGGCCGCGTTCTCGCAGTCCGTTCAGCGTTGCTTGGTTATAACGGGATTCGGCCGTCACCGACCAGTCCGTCGGGGAAACCACCCAACGCGGGGCGGAGATGGCTTCCTGCACGTCCAGACCGTCGTCGACCTTCCGGGTGAGCACTTGCAGGTGCGTCTGGACCTGCCCGTCACCGCCCATCGTTCCGAAGACGAGCCATGGCTCCCCGTCGCGCCGCGCCATCGCCGGTACCAGGGTGTGCAGCGTCCTCTTCCGAGGGGCGATGATGTTCGGGCTTTCGGGATCGAGCGAGAAGTACGAACCCCGATTGTGGAGGTTCACTCCCCAGCGGGGAACCGTGACTCCGGAGCCGAAGCCCATCCAGTTCGACTGGATCAGGCTGACCAGCATCCCGTTCGAATCTGCGGCGCACATGTAGGCCGTTCCACCGGGACGGGACCGCGCCAATGCTGGCATTGACGCGTGGGCTCGGTCGATCGATTCGAATCGACGGCGTACCCAGTCAGCCGAAATGAGGTCCGCCGCTGCGATTCGCATGGCGTCCGGATCCGTCAGGTACGCGCCGCGGTCGGCCAATGCGAGCTTCGCTGCTTCGATCAACAGGTGCTGTCGCTCAGGGCCGTCTGGCGGTAGAGCGCCTGATTCCTCAACGATGCCGAGCGCCTCCAGGACTGTCACGCCGGACGAATTGGGGGGCATCTCGAGGACTTCCACCCCGCGATACGTTGATTCCAGCGGCTCGGCCCACTCCCCGCGGTGCCCGTCGAGATCGTCGTTCGCCATCACGCCGCCCAGCTTTTGGAGATGGTCCACGATCCCGTCTGCTATCGAGCCCCGGTAAAACGCGTCCGGGCCTTCGTTGCACAGGACTTCGATGGTCCGTGCCAGGTCGGGCTGCCGAAGATTCTGCCCTTCGACTGCGCCGCCGTAGACCTTCTGCCACTCCTCGTACCCACGGAAGCGTTCGCGTGCAACAGCGATGCTCGACATGGCCTGAGGGCTGACCACGAATCCCTCGCGCGCGTACCTCAGGGCCGTTTGCGAGAGATCTCCAAAGGTTCGGGATCCGAACCGCTCCAGCAGTGCGAACCATGCCTCCACGGCGCCGGGGACCGTCACCGTGAGTGGGCCGAACGTCGGCATCGTTCCACCGCCGGCCTCACGTATTCGTTCGGGGGTGGCCGCGGCCGGCGCGCGGCCGGAGCCGTTGTACCCGTACGGATGATCGGTCCAGACAATCGCGAAGAGATCGCCTCCGTATCCGCACATGTACGGAGTGACCACGCCAAGGGTGAGGTTCGTGGCGATGGCCGCGTCGAGAGCGTTCCCCCCCTCTGCCAGGACCGCCAGTCCCGCAGCGGACGCCAGGTAATGAGGTGATGCCACGCAGCCGTGCGGAAACCACTTCGCCTGCGTGGTCGAAGGGGGCTGATCCAAGGTGATGGGACTGTAGGAGCAAGAGCCGCCACCCAGCAATGGAGCGGCGCTAGCATTTCCCCCGGTCGCGGGCGTGTGGGAAGCTTGCCGGGCATGTCCGCCGAAGATCTCGCCTCCACGTCGAGCGCTCCAAGGGGATCGGAACGTCTCCTGGAGCTTCAGGAGCTCGACCTCTCGATCGA
>DATABA010000143.1:0-4220 GCA_036259835.1 Actinomycetota bacterium | reverse complement strand
AGCTGGTCCAGGTGCGCGGCGACGCTGAGGCGTGCCTCGCCGATTGCAATAAGGAACTGGTTCTCGCCACTTCCGACGCCATAGATCCGAGGGCCGTCTCCCGGCCCGTGTGAGGCACCGGCGACGCCTTCGATCGCGAAGGAAATGATGACGACAAGGCTGATCACGGTTGCCGGGCGTCTGCCGATGTGAGGGCGCTCTCTGGTGTGTTGTGGTCGGGAAGGATTCGACATCGCGCTCTCCATTCGTGCCTGGGATACGAACCTACCGTACGCTTGTACGGTAGGGTGCTCTTGATGTCAAATCGACCGATTCGGCACGTCCAGCTGGACCGCGCATGTCGCGGGTAGCTCTCCCTGCGGAGCCGCCATCCCGCCTGGGCCTGTCGCGGGCCCGCATCCTGGATGCCGCGCTGTCTCTCCTCGATCGGGTCGGCCTGGACGAGTTCACGATGCGCCGGCTCGCGGCCGAACTCGACATTGGAACCATGACGCTGTACGGGTATTTCCGTACCAAGGACGAGCTTCTCGACGCGTTGGTCGATGCCGGCGCTCAGCAACTATTCGAGGTCTCATCGAAGCCGCGCTCATGGGATGAGCGCCTCCGCCAACTGTTCCTGAACCTTCACAGGAGCCACCTCGAGCATCCTGCAATCGTCGAGCTTCGGTACAAGCGGCCGCTTCTGAGCCCCGGCGCGCTGCGATTCACCGAGATGTGCATGGAAATCCTCACAGGCGCCGGTTTCGATAACCGGGAGGCGGCGCGTGCCTACCGGCTCCTCTTCGTGTACACGTTCGGCTCTTCGGCTTTCGGACCTGGGCGGCGACCACAGGCCGATCGCGAACAGACGTTGGTGGCGCTTTCCGCACTCCCGGCCGATCTCTACCCGGTCCTTCGCGGTGCCGTCGCGGAAGCCGCCGAGGCCATGGCGGACGAAACGCTGTTCGAGTTCGGGCTAGAACTATTACTGGACGGTCTGAAACGGCGCCGACGCCGTCCGATCAACCAGCGGTGAACGCTTCCTTGGGAGTCCCGCGCGCAGCACCCCGGCGCCCGACTGATGCCTCAACGAGTAGGGAAGCCTTCGCCGTCTTCGGCTTCCCTACAGCTTCGGTCGCGACCGAGGCGTCAGGAAACCGGTTATAAGGCCGCCGACAGCGAGGGTGGCGTGCACAACCTGATCGGCGTCGTTCGAAGCGACCCAAAAAGTGTCGCCGCTCCATATCGCCACGGCAGCTGTTACGCCGACGTAGATCCACCCCTTGAACAGAGCACCAAACCGGGACCATTGCGGTCTGATCGCGAAGCCAAGAGCCAGGAGCGCCCCGATGACCCCCAGGAGGTTGTGCCACCCGTTCGTTTCCAGGACGCCAAAGACGTGGTGCGACTCCGCCGATCGAAACTCTTCGGCGCCGATGGGGAAGGTTCGGTTAATCATGAAACCTGCCGTGGAAGTAACCAGAAGGAAGACGCCGGACGCTACCAGGTAGATCCGGGCGGGGGACCACGCCTGGCGAACGGCCGGCCCCGGGGAGACTGCCATTGGACGAGTAGCCATTCCACACCTCCCGTGGTAATCGCGTGATTACCGTATCATAACGACTGATTTGATGCAGTCCGACAGGACCACCCGCGAGCGGCTCCTCGAGTCGGGGCTGCGCCTGTTTGCCGAAAGAGGGTTTCGCGGCACGACCGTCGGCGAGGTGGAGGAGTCTGCCGGACTCGTTCCACGCTCCGGCGCCCTCTACAAGCACTTCGGCAGTAAGAAGGAGCTCCTTTCAGCCGTCGTGGAGCGCCACCTGCTCGAGCTCCAGACAGTCGGACGGATTGTCGATCTCATGCCGCTCGGAGACCTTCGCGCCGAACTCACGTTGCTGGCTCGGTGGGTCATTCGCGAAGTGGATCGCCAACGAGAACTGATGCTGGTCTTCGAGAAAGAAGGGGACGAGTTGCGTGACCTCAGGGATCAGTTCTACGAGGTTGGTGACCTGAGCTACCGAGTGGCCGTCGACTACGTCAGGCGATTGGTCAAGGACGCACCTCATCTACAACGAGTGGACCCGGAAGCCCTTGCGGCCATCGCGATGAACGCCCTGGTAAACCATCGCCGCTGCGAGTGGACGTTTCAGCGAAAGCCGCTGGAGCTGGACGATGAACGGATGGTGGCGGGGCTCGTTGATGTCTTGATGCGCTTGGCCAGGCCGGACGCCGTTCCCGGAGTTACGTAGTCGAGGCAGCGGCGCGCTCCAACAGCACGTCGCGTTCGCGTCTGTTGCGGGTCAGCTCCGCGGCGCGCTTGAACTCGGCCTGCGCCTCGTCGAAGCGCCCAACCTTCATCAGCAGGTCGCCGCGCACTGCCGAGAGGTGGTGGTAGCCCCTCAGCGCAGGGTCCGACCTCAATGAATCGACGAGCTCAAGGGCCGCCGCCGGGCCGAACGCCATTCCCACTGCAACGGCGCGGTTCAATTCGATGACCGGTGACGGGGTCAGTTCGGCAAGCGCGTCGTACAGCGCGACGATGCGCTCCCAGTCCGTCTCCTCAGGGGTTCGTGCGCGCGCGTGACACGCTGCGATCGCCGCCTGCAACCCGTACGGCCCGAGCCCTCCGCCGACCTTCTCGGCACGTTCAAGCGCCGCGAGGCCGCGACGGATCAAGAGGTGGTCCCAACGGGTTCGGTCCTGATCCGGCAGAAGAATCGGCTCACCGCTCGGACCGGTTCTCGCTTTGAGCCGTGACGCCTGGAGCTCCATCAATGCGACCAGGCCATGCACCTCCGACTCGTTCGGTACCAGCTCGGCCAGGATTCGGCCCAGTCGGAGCGCGTCCTCGCACAGCGCCGGCCGCACCCAGTCGTCCCCCGCGGTCGCCGAATACCCCTCGTTGAAGATCAGGTAGATCACCTCGAGCACCGATGAAAGCCGCGCTTCGCGATCCGCTCCCGTAGGTATTTCGAACGGAACCTTCGCTTCCGACAACGTCCGCTTTGCCCGAACGATTCGCTGCGCCACCGTCGCTTCGGGAACCAGGAAGGCCCGGGCGATCTCATCGGTGGTGAGCCCGCCGAGCAGCCGGAGTGTGAGTGCCACCCGGGCCTCCTGCGAGAGGACGGTATGGCACGCGATGAACATCAGCCGTAAGAGGTCGTCTCCCATCTCGTCTTCCACGGCAGCGTCGAAATTCGGCTCCATCACCTGCTGCGCTTCCAGCTCTCGGGCGAGCTCCTCGTGCTTGCGGTCGACTATTGCGGCCCTCCGGAAATGGTCGATCGCGCGCCGCTTTCCGACGGCCATGAGCCAGGCGCCCGGGTTCTCCGGAACGCCTGACTCGGGCCACTGTTGGATCGCGGCGAGGAGCGCTTCTTGGGCGAAGTCCTCGGCCAGACCGACGTCGCCGACCATGCGGGTGAGACCCGCGATGACCTTGGCCGACTCGATCCGCCAGACCGCGTCGATCGCTCGATGAGCCTCCGAATCCTCCACTACTTCTTCTGGTCGAGTTCCTTCTGGAGCTCGCGGTGGTGGTCGATGGCAGGGCTCTCGCCGAACTCGTCCAGCTCGTAGAGCTGGCGGATCTCCACCTCCGCCGGGAAGGACTCGTCGCCGCCATCGAACGGGATGCGCTTGGCCCACTCGACGGCCTCGTCGATCGACTTGACCTGAAGGAGCCAGTACCCGGCGACGACTTCCTTCGCTTCGGCGAACGGCCCGTCGATCACCGTGCGCTTTCCCCCGCCGAACCTCACGCGCTTGCCCTCGGCGCTGGGGTGGAGCCCGGCGCCATCAAGCATGATTCCGGCCTTGATGAGCTCCTCGTTGTACTTGGCCATCTCCTCGAGCTGCTCCTCGGTCGGGAGCTGTCCCGGCTGGGGGTCGCCCTTCACCATCACCATGACTCGCATCGCGTGCCTCCTTCCTCATCCGAGCCCGGCCCCGGCGCCGTCGCCGGGTTCGAACCTGGCTCTCTACCCGTACGTCGGATGAGGACCGCCGAAATCGACAACGCCGGACGAATTCTTACCTAGCCGGCGCTCGCGGGGTTCGCGGCGGCTCCAAGCCACGATTACACTCCGCGCGTGGCGGCCGGAGGTGCCGCTCCGATGGAGGTGACCGACGTGGCGTATCAACCGCAACCTGGATATCCGGCGGCGAGGCCGACGGCTCGCCCACTACTGCCCGGGCTCATCGCTGGCGTCGTGGGCGGTGCGCTCATGATCCTCGGC
>DATABA010000142.1:0-12624 GCA_036259835.1 Actinomycetota bacterium | reverse complement strand
ATCGTGAGGGGCGAGCCGGTCGAGGCAACCTTGAACGAGCTCAACGCCCAGATCGCGCAGGCGGCTAGGGACAAGGGAGCGGAATACCCGCCGGCTTCCTAGAAATGGAAGACGCACAACCTCGCGAGAGTGGCGAGGTTGTGCGTCTTCCCTTTCTAGGAAGCCGGCGGGTATTCCGCTCCCTTGTCCCTAGCCGCCTGCGCGATCTGGGCGTTGAGCTCGTTCAAGGTTGCCTCGACCGGCTCGCCCCTCACGATGACGCGGCGAACCGCCTCGTTGATGGCGTCCTGAACGTCGGACCAGTAGATGACGTTGGGCCGGTACCAACCATCCTGCAACGCGGCGTTGATCGCGTTGAACGTCGCTCGCTGGTCCGCGGGCACCTGCGTGTACGCGTCGGTGCGCACGGACGGCCACGCATTCTCGGCCGCCAGCTTCTCCTGAGCCGGCCTCGACATCAGGAACTGGGCGAGCGCGATGGCGGCTTCTTTCTGCTTGCCGGTGACGCCCTTGGGAATGCCGAGGACCTCGCCACCGATGACGTGCGCCTCCCGAGCGGGGCCGGCGAATCCCTCGTAGACCTGGAACTTCGAAAGCAGCCCCTGCTTCGCCAGCTCCGCCGTCGTGAACGGCCAGTTCTGAGCGAACCAGGCGGTCTCCCCACGAAGGTTGTCGACCTCCGTATCGAACTTCGCCAGCAGGCTCTCCCTGGCGATCAGACCCTGGCGCCACATGTTCTGAAGCGTCGTGAACGCCTGCACGGAGCCTTCATCGTTCAGGAGCAGCGGGTTGCCCCCGTAGGACACGATCCACTCCGAGATGGTGACGCCGGCAGCGCCCGACGGACCCTCGAGCGACAGCGTGACCTTCGGCTGTCCGCCCGCGGCCTGCCGCAGCCTCTGGGCGACCGTCACCAGCTCGTCGGTTGTCCTCGGCGGCTGAACGCCGGCCTGACGGAACCGATCGACGTTCACGTACGCCACGCGGACGTTCGGCCGATACGGCAGGAAGTACTGCTTCCCGTCGAACTTCTCCGGAATGAGCGCGGGGTTCACACCCTCGGGCACCTGCACGTTGGAGAGGTCCTCGACCAGCCCGTCCTCCACCAGAACCGCCAACGCCAGGTTGTCCTGAGCGAAGAGATGGACGGTGTTCCGTCCCGCGTTCACGTCGACCTTGAGCTTCTGAGGCAGGTCTTGCGACGTGATCGCTGCGAGCCGCACCGTCGCCCCCGTTTGCTGCTCGAATTGCTGGATCACTTCCTCGACTACCGGCTGCTCCGTCTCGGCAAGCGACGTGCTGAACGTGATGGTGGTCCCGGCGAACTGCTGCGCCTGAGGACCCGTCGGCTGCTGCTGCTCACCGCCGCCCCCGCACGCCGCGCCTACCAATGTCAGGACGGCAGTCAGCGCGAGCCACGATCGCATGACTCTTTTCATCCCTTCACCTCCCAATTTGGGCTCGATGCCCTGTCACATGTACTTACGATTATTTCTTCCCATTGGTTGCCTACGCACATCACCCCTTTACCGCGCCGGAGAGGGCTCCCGGCCTCAGGTACCGCTGGAGGAAGTACACCACGAGCAGGATCGGCAGCGTGAGGATTGCGGCCACCGCCGCCATTTCCTGGGTCACGCCGCGATCGATGGCGACGAAGACCTGCAGTGGAAGCGTGTTCTGGTTCGTGGTGAGGAGCCGCGCGTAGAGGAATTCGTTCCAGGAGTAGAGCCAGACGAACAACGAGGCCACGGCGATCCCCGGAGCGGCCAGGGGAAACACCACTCGAAGGAGGGTCCCCATACGAGACGCGCCGTCGATCTGCGCGGCTTCTTCAATGTCTCGGGGAATCGTCTCGAACGTTCCCACCAAGATCCAGGTGATAAACGGGAGAGACCCGATCAGGTGCGCCAGGATCAGGCCGAGATAGTCGTCCACCAGTCCGAACCTCGCGAACCGGGTGGCCACGGAAATCCCGATGGCGAATTCCGGGAACATCCGGGTCACCAGCAACCCGATCACGATGCTGTACCTGAGACCGGGGGGAAGGCGGGAGATCACGTAGGCCGCTGGGGACGCAATCAGAATGGCAAGGAGCGTGGTCGCGGTCGCGACCGAAAGGCTTTTCACGAGCGGCGGGACCAAGTCTCCGCCCTCTATGACGCCCTTCCACCACTCGAGGGTGTAGTCGGTGATGAACAGGGCCGGTCGCTCTCCGAACAGCGCGGAGCCCGGGGCGAAGGAGACCATGAAGATGAGGTAGATCGGGAACAGGACGATCAGCGCCGACACCAGGACCCAAAACGGGAACAAGACCTTCATGGGCGCCGCGAGCGGGTCCCGTCTGCTCCGAGCGCGGACCGCGACGCTCACAGGCGCACCTGCTGCCGGGCCGCCACGAACCGGAGATACAGGACGATGAATACCATGATCATTCCGAACAACACGATCGACGCCGCCGCCGCGGTAAACGGATCGTTGGTCGGCGGGAGGTACCGCTCACCAATGAACGTCCCCAGAACGCGTTCCGGACCGGCCAGCACGAGGGCCAGCTCGAAGATCCGGAACGCGTCGATGGCTCGCAGGATGATCGCCATCGTGAGGTACGGGATCAACAGCGGGAACGTGACCCTCGCGAAGCGCTGCCACTTGGTCGCACCGTCCACGTCGGCCGCCTCATACACGTCCTCCGGGATGGCCTGAAGCCCTGCCAGGAAGATGAGCGTCATCACCGGAAGGACCTTCCACATGTCGGCGATGGCCACGGTCAGCAGGGTCCTGAAGCCGCCCGCAACCGTCCAGGAGATGTTCTGCCACTGCCAATCCACCCCGGGGATCTTGTCCACGAGGCCGGCGAACAGAGCCATGATCGAGTTGAGGTAGCCGGCTCGGCTGAAGATCAGGAGCATCACCGCGCCGGAGACGATCGTCGGAACACCGAGCGGAACCAACGTGACCGTCCGCACGAAGCCCCGTCCCCGAAACTTGGCGTGAAGCGCCAGAGCGACGGCCAGCCCGACCCCGAGCTCCAGGGTCAGCGACAGCAGCGCAACGATCAACGTGTTGATGACAGCGCTTTTGAACGTGCCTATCCGAATCATGTCGCGATAACTCTCCAGGGTCGGAAAGTCGGCGCCGCGAGGAGCGCTGAACGACAGCCGGAACGTGTCGATGATCGGGACCACGGTCAGAACCAGGACATACGCGACGAGCGGTGTGACGAGCAGGATCTCGAACTGGTACCGGCGAACCCACGAAAAAGCCCCGTTCGCGCTCCGCGGAGCGGTTCGCTCAATCGTCGCCATCTATCCCACCCGGAATCGAGGACGTGGTTGCGCTAGCTCCCTTCGTTCCCGTAGATGCCCAGCCCGGTCTGTGGATCGAAGAAGTGAAGCCTTCCTGTATCGACTACCAGCTCGACCTGTTCCCCTTCTTTGATTCCGGTCCTGGGATCGAGCTGCGCCACGAACGTGCTCTCGTCCTCCTTCGCCTGTTCTTCGAGGCTTTCGAGCGCTTCCGTTCCCACGTCGGAGGCCAATTCCTTCGTGTCCTCGGTCAGGACGAGCGGAGCGGAGACGGTGAAGTGAATGAGGACTTGCGAACCCAGGGCCTCACGGAGATCCACTTTCGCCGAGATGCGTCGGTCCCGGGGCGCGTCGCCGACGAGGGCAGCGTCCTCCATGTCCTCCGGCCGAATGCCCAGAACAACGTTCTTACCTGCGTACGACTTCAGGGCCGGCTTCGCAGCGACGAGCTTGTCGTCGAGCCGGAGGCGGAACCCGCCGAACCCGATGAACATCGCGCCGTTCTCCGAGGAGAGCTCCGCCTCGACCATGTTCATGGCCGGCGAGCCGATGAACCCAGCCACGAACAGGTTTGCAGGATGGTCGTAGAGCGTCTGAGGCGTGTCGACCTGCTGGAGCATCCCCTTGCGCATGACCGCGACCCGGTCGCCCATGGTCATTGCCTCGGTCTGGTCGTGCGTGACGTAGATAGTCGTGACGCCGAGCTCGGCCTGCAGCCGAGCAATCTCCGACCGCATCTGGACGCGGAGCTTCGCGTCCAGGTTCGAAAGGGGCTCGTCCATGAGGAAACCCTGCGGATTGCGAACGATGGCCCGCCCCATAGCGACCCGCTGCCGCTGACCGCCCGAAAGCTGCCGGGGCTTGCGCTTCAGCAGCTCCTCCAGGCCGAGGACTGCCGCTGCTTCCCTGACTCGCCGGTCGACCTCGTTCTTCGGCACCTTTCGGAGCTTGAGGGCGAACGCCAGGTTCTCGTATACGGACAGGTGCGGGTACAGCGCGTAGTTCTGGAACACCATGGCGATGTCGCGGTCTCGGGCAGGGAGGTCGTTGACGACGCGGTCCCCGATTCGAATTGAGCCCTCGCTGATGTCCTCCAGGCCGGCCACCATCCGCAGTGCGGTGCTTTTTCCGCATCCCGAGGGGCCGACCAGCACCATGAACTCACCATCCGAGATGTCGAGGTCGAAGTCGGAGACGGCGCGTGTCCCGTCCGCGAAGACCTTCGCCACGTCTTGCAGCGTTATTTCAGCCACCAGGCATCTCCAGTGGGGCGTGGGGCGCCGAACTAATCTTCCCCCGGTTCGCTCTCCTTGAGCAAACCGAAGGATCGAAGCGCTTCGTTGTCCGCCCGCCCGCAGCCGATCACGAGATGGAAATGAGAGTCCTTCGAGAGGAGACGAACGTTCATCCCGTGGCCGACGTCGGGACCGGCGGGATCGATCCATTCCGTGCGCTCCTCCGGGGCGGGCGCGATCCAAACCGCCGCGTCGTCCAGGCGGAATCCGCGCCACCAGGCGCCGTCATATGGCATCAGCTCACGACGACCCTCTCTCAACAGACGGTAGTAGTCGGGTGACAGACAGGAATCGATAGCCAGATCGCCCGCGTTCGCCGGTAGGCGGTAGCACACCGAAAGCACCGGATTTGTTTTCGAGACGACCACGGCCTTGCGCGCGCCGAAGAGGCGGCTCCCGCGCTCCACGTTCGTCATCTCCGCCCGGACCCAACGTGCTCCTGAGTCGACCCGGGAGACTAGATAGAGATCCCGTTCGAACCCCACGTCGCTCAACGTGCCGGGATGGTTCGGCGGCGCGGCCATGTAGCGGTTCAGATCCTCTTGGGTATGCCAGTCGTCGGCCGGGTTGCCGATCATCAGGGCCCCGCCGTCTTCTCCCCGAGTGAACAGGTGTAGCAGTCTGCCCCCGTGGCACGGCGTCATGACCGCGAACAGGGTCGGGTTGGTGATGACGAGCTCGTCGTCGCCGTCTCGATCGAGGTCTGTCATGCGGACGCTCGTGTTTGTCTCGCCGTTGGCGAACCAGCGTGCGGCCGCCGTCATGACATGGCTCGAGCGAGCATGGCTGGCCACCGCTTTCGCCCATCGCGCAGGCGACCGTCCCGCCTCGCCGGGGTCGTGCCATGCCGTTTCGTACGTCGACGCAAACACGTGCTTTCGCGACAGTTCCAACAATCTCTTATCGGCTCCGGCTTCTTCGGCCGCGGCAACGTCGGCCAGTGCGGCGTCCAGGTACTCGCGGTACGGCGCCCAGGCGGGTCCGTGAGCCCAGCGGCCGTAGTCCTCGCCCGCCTCCCACACGTATGCGAGCTCAAAGAACGTGCCGGGTTCGATCGGTCGCGGCTCTGGGACACCCGGCGAGTCGAGTGGAGAACTCAGCGGGACCGCCACCACGTCGTCCCGTTCGGAGACCCATCGAAGGAACGCGTCATAGGCCTCGATGAGGGGCTCGTCCCACCCCCCGACGCCGGCGGTCCGCTCGAGGTCGTCCGCGTAGATCAGCAAACAGTTCTCTGCATCGTCGCCGCCGTGGATCTGGGCCATGTCCTCCAGGCTGCTCCAGTGCTCCAAACGTGTCGGCGGAATCCAATGACGGACGTCCGCGGAGATCGGCAAGACCAACAGCCCGCGCGAGCCGGCTATCTCGTACACGGTGTGAGAGTCGGCGCGATGAGGAACGCTGGCTGCGTCGGGCACGTCTCGCGTTCCCAAGTTGCTCCCGTGCTCGAAGGGTCCGAGCGCGTCGAACGCCGCTCGAGGGCTTTCCGCGTACGACCCCCCGGCGGGGAAGAGCAATCGATCGTCGAGCAGAACGGCCTGATAACCGCCATTGATCAATTGCTTGCTGGTGAAGGCCGGCGCCAAGAGTTCGGTGGCCCACACTCGTTCCGGCACCCAGCTGACGCGAACATCCTGAGGTGGGCAATCGAGATGCTCCCGATATAGAAACAACAGCTCGTTGAGTTGGGCGATGTTGACATCGGCGTCGAAGAGCGTCATGACCGTCTCCGCGTACACGCCGCCGATCAGCTCGACCACACCTTTCGCCCGGAGGTCCTTCACGATCTCCAGGAACCATGGGCACTGCCAGGCCGCGGCCTCGATCAACGTGCCGCTCAAGTGGAGGTTGATGGCGACGCGGTGTTCCTCGTGCAGACGCAGAACTGCGGCGTACCCCTGCGCGATCTCGTCGATCCCCTGTCGGTCGTCGTATCCGTTCGTGATCAGGAACTGATTCGCGTGGTGGACCAGCGCGAGTTTCGCTGGCATGGCTACCTGTTCCGCGCGTCGAGCGCCCGTCGATAGAACAGCTCGTACTCGCGGCTTGGGCGCTCCCACGAAAAGTCTGCAGCCATGGCGCGGCGCGTCAGCGCTCCCCACGCATCGCGGTCGCGATAGAGGTCGACCGCTGCGTCGGCCGCCGCCAGCATGGCCCGAGGACTCTTTTCGCGGTAGGTGAAGCCCAACCCGTTTGCTGCATCGCCCGCGTAGTCGGTGATTGTGTCCGCCATTCCGCCCGTTCGTCGCACCACCGGAATGGCCCCGTACCGAAGGGCGATGAGCGGCCCCAGGCCGCAGGGCTCGTACAGGGACGGAGCGAGAAAGAAGTCGGAACCCGCATACACCAGCCGGGCGTCCGGCTCCGCCGAAGTCCTCTGGTAGGCGACGGCCCCGGGATTTCGAGCGGCGGCGGCCCGGATGGCCCGCACGTAGCGCGGTTCGCCAAGTCCCATGATGACCACCTGGGCGCCTCGCCCAACGAGCGCGTCCACTGCGGCGCACAACAGGTCGATCCCCTTCTGATTGACCAGTCGGGCGACCATGCCGAACAGCGGCGTCTCGGGCTCCTCGGCCAGCCCGCCCAGGCGTTGAAGCGCCGTCTTGTTGGGTCGCTTCCCTTCTGGGGCAGACGGATCGTAGTTCGAGACGAGATGGGGATCGGTACGGGGGTCGAACTCCTCGTAATCGACTCCATTCAGGATGCCGTGTACGGGCCCTGGATGAGAACGGAGAAGTCCGCCCAACCCCATGCCGCTCCCAGGGGCGAGGATCTCCTGCAAGTACCCCCGGCTGACGGTGTTCACCGCGTCGGCGAAGGAGATCCCGCGGGCCAGCAAACTGCTGCCGCCGCGGCGCCCGAAGCCGATCAGCGATTCGGCTCGTGCCCCGAAACGGCCCTGGTAGGAAAGATTGTGGATCGTGAGGACTGTGACGGCTCGGCGCAACGTCGTGCGATGCGGGCCGAGCCGCGCGTATTGCGGCCCGATCCCACAGTGCCAGTCGTTGCAGTGGATGACGTCGGGTGGCCGGCGTGCCACCGCCGCAAAGTCGACAATCGTCTTGGAGAACAGGACGAAGGGGTCGACGTGGTGGTCCGCGTAGCCGTACACCCGTGGGAAGTGCCGGCGATTTCCCGTTGTGTAGACGTGAACACCCTTGTGTCGTCCGTGATAGCCGACATCGACCTGTTCGACGGCGGAGCCCATCTCGATGTCCAGCGAGAGCTCCTTTCGTCCCTTCTCCATGCCCGGATACCGGGGGAGCATCAGGGTGACGTCGTGACCAAGTCGGGCCAGCGCCTTCGGCAGCGATCCCCCGACGTCGCCGAGGCCGCCGACCTTCACGAAGGGGTAGGCCTCAGCGATGGCGAACAGGATGTTCAACTGTTCGCTCGATCCAGATTTGGGCAACCCTCCCTTGAGCGGCACCATGCCGGTGAGTCAGCCGACTGAAGGGGGCGCCGCTGCCGGCTCGCTCATCCGGCCGGATGCGCCGTGATCGAAATGACCTCGTAGGCGAATGTCCCGCCGGGCGCTTCGTAGGTCACGCGGTCGCCGACTCGACGACCAAGGAGAACGGAGCCCAGCGGTGAATTGGGCGTGATGGTTCGAACGCCCGGCGCCCGCTCCTCCGGCGACAACGCCATCAAGTACGTCTCATCCTCCGAGTCATCCGTATCTTCAACCAAGCGGAGCGTCACCAGCGTGCCCGCGGCCACCTCATCGCCCCCGCCGGCCTCGATGATTTCGGGGTCGCGAAGCTGGCGTTCCAGGTCTCGAATCCGAGCTTCCATGAGCCCCTGTTCGTTCTTCGCCGTGTCGTACTCAGCGTTCTCGCGGATATCGCCGTGTTCTCGGGCACGCAGGAGCCGCTCGGACATCGTCTGTCGACCTTCTGACTTGAGGCGGTCGAGCTCCGCCTTCATCCGCATGTAGGCATCCTTGGTCAGCCGAGCGGTGGGCTCTTGGCCCGACTGGCGGGGCGCTTTGGTCGGCAAAACTGGTTCGTCGGGCACGGCGTGAATCTATCAATCGGGGTGAGGAAGACCGACTTCCCTGGCGATTGACGATGCGACAGGACCCGTCATATTGTCACATCCAATGGCCACCCTAGCACCGGCACCCGCTCGGCTCGACACACACTCGAGAATTCTTGCGGCGGCCTTCGACTGCATTTCGGACGTGGGTCTGGGACGGACGACGGTCGAAGACGTTGCGAGAGCTGCGGGCATCGCCAGGCAGACGGTCTACCGCTATTTCCCTTCGAAGGACCACCTCATCACGGCTTTGGTTCTTCAGGAGGAAGAGAAGTTCCTCGACGGCATCCGAGCCGCTTTTGCCGCCGCTCCCGACCTGGAGAGTTCGCTCCGTCACGGACTCTTGTTCTGCCTTCAGTTCGCCCGTGAACATCCACTCCTGGACCGGCTTCTCAGCACCGACCCGGAGACGTTGCTCCCCTATCTCACGGTGCGCGCCGAACCCGCGATTCGGCGAGCCCGCGACGTTCTCAAAGAGCTCATCACCCAAAAGGCCTGGGTGCGAGCGAACGTCGTCGACTCCGCCGTCGATGCAGCGGTCCGGGTGGTTCTCTCATACACGCTGACTCCGCCCGACCAATCCCCCGAGGCGGTGGCTCGTGGCCTCGCCAGGATTCTCACCGTAGCCCTCACCGGCAAGGAGGTTCGTCAGCCATGAGCACCCGCATCTACACCCTGCCCATCGACCAGACCAAGTGGGAAGTGCCCAGCGGGTCGACGACCATCTTCAACTGGGAATACGACGAAGGCCGCGACAGACTGCTCTCGCTCTACGAGAAGGGCAAGGAGAAGCAGTGGAACAGCGCGACGCGGCTGGACTGGTCCATCGACGTCGATCCCGGTTCTGAGAAGAACGCGCCCGACTACTACATCCCGATCTTTGGCTCGGAGCTCTGGGAGCGGATGGATGACGCAGAGCGGCGCCAGCTTCGTCATCACATGGCCGCGTGGATGAACTCGCAGTTCCTCCACGGAGAGCAGGGCGCCCTCATCTGCGCCTCGAAGATCGTCCAGACCGTCCCCGAAGTCGATTCGAAATTCTACGCCGCCACGCAGGTCATGGACGAAGCCCGGCACGTGGAGACGTACTCGCGATACCTCCGCGAGAAGATCGAGCTGGCGTACCCGATCAATCCTCACCTCAAGGCCCTGCTGAACGACGTCATCGAGGACAAGCGGTGGGACATGACGTACCTCGGCATGCAGATCATGATCGAGGGCCTCGCACTGGCCGCCTTCGCCATGATTCGTGACTTCTCCGAGGAGCCGCTGGCGAAGGCGCTCAACACCTATGTCATGCAGGATGAGGCCCGCCATGTCGCCTTCGGCCGGCTGGCGCTCCGCGATTACTACCCGCAACTGTCGGAAGCCGAGCGGGCGGAACGTGAGGAGTTCGTGGTCCAGGCCTCGTACCTGATGCGTGACCGATTCCTGGCCGAGGAGGTATGGGAGCACTTGGGGTTCCCCGTCCAGGAGTGCCTCGACTATGTCCGGAAGTCGGAGATGATGCAGAGCTTCCGCAAGATGCTTTTCTCGCGGATCGTGCCGACCGTGAAGGACCTCGGGCTCTTCGGGCCGAAGGTCCAGCAGGCGTTCCAGGACATGGGCGTCATCGAGTTCGTGAACGTCAACCCGGACGACCTGTCGGCCGCGGACGAAGAGATCGCCCGCGAACTGGACCGGCGACGAGGCAAGTTGACGGAGGAGGAAGCCGCAACCGCCGCGCTCGCCGGCATCGATCCCGCGCGAGCCGAAGAGGTGAAGACGACCATCGAGAGCGGCGCCTCCTCCTGAGCGTCGACCGTTCCGCATTCGCGCGCTGAAGCCGGCGGCGCCGTGCTAGCGTCTCGGAGGTGACCACGGGATCGCGCCTGGCGGGGCGCATGTCTCGGCTCGGCACGGAGTCCGCGTTCGAAGTGCTGGCCCGGGCACGCGCGCTCGAAGCGGAAGGCCGCAAGGTCATTCACCTCGAGATTGGCGAGCCGGACTTCAATACCCCTCGCCACATCGTCGAGGCGGCCGTCGAGGCGCTTCGCGAAGGATTCACCCACTATGTCGCCGCCGCCGGACTTCCCGAACTTCGTGAGGCAGTCGGCGAGTTCTTTGGCCGAACTGGACGCGGGCGCTATCCAGCGGACCGCGTCGTCGTGACACCGGGCGCCAAGCCGATCATGTTCTACGCGATCCTCGCGCTGTGCGAGGACGGCGACGAAGTCCTCTACCCCGACCCCGGCTTCCCGATGTACGAATCGATCACGTCGTTCGTCGGAGCGACGCCTGTACCGGTGCCACTGCGAGAAGAGCACCAGTTTCGAATGGACCCTGAAGAAGTTGCATCGCTGATCACAGATCGAACGAAGCTGCTGATCCTCAACAGTCCGCATAACCCCTGCGGAAGCGCGCTATCCAAAGACGACGTCGAATCACTGGCGCGGTTGGCCATCGAGCACGACCTGTACGTGCTCTCCGACGAGGTCTACTGGGCGATCCGCTACGAGAGCGACCACTCGAGCATCGCGACGGTCGACGGAATGCAGGACCGAACCATCCTGCTCGACGCCTGCTCGAAGACCTTCGCCATGACCGGATGGCGGCTCGGTTTCTGTGGCCTTCCGTCTTCGTTGGTCGAACCGTTCACGCGCCTGGTTATCAACAGCGTGTCTTGTTCGGCCGCGTTCACCCAGCGGGCGGCCCTGGCCGCGGTGACCGGACCCTGGGAACCGGTCGAGGCCATGGTCAACGAGTTCCACAAGCGGCGCGACGTGATGGTCGAGGGGTTGAACCGAATCCCGGGCATCAGCTGCCAAGAACCGGCGGGCGCGTTTTACGTGTTCCCCAACATCAGCGATCTCGGCGTCTCGAGCAAGACCGTCGCGGATGCCTTGCTGGAGAAGGGTGGTGTCGCCGGCCTGTGGGGGACGGCCTTTGGGGCGCGGGGCGAGGGATACATCCGTCTCTCATACGCCAACTCGGTGGAGGCAATTCGGGACGCGCTCGACGCGATCGAGGCGACCGTCCCCGACATCAAGGAGTAGCGAACGGCTCCGGCGAGCCCCGGCGGCGGTCGTTGGCCCGTTCTGATCACGCGGCGCCTTCCCTCTCCTGCCATGGAGCGAGTGGCCGAACGGTGCGACATCACGCTGCATGAAGGACCTGAAGCCATTCCCCGAGACCGGCTGCTTCAGGACATCGCCGGAAAGCCAGGAGCGATCACGTTGCTCACCGACCGAGTCGACGACGAATTCCTCGACGCCGCCGGCGACCAGCTCGTGATCGTTTCGAACTTCGCGGTCGGGTTCGACAACGTTGATGTTCTTGCCTGCACGGCACGGGGGGTCCTGGTAAGCAACACACCCGACGTCCTGACGGAGACCACCGCCGACCTGGCCTGGACGCTCATGATGTCGGCGGCGCGCCGGATCGCCGAAGGCGATCGGTTCCTTCGCCGAAAGGTCCCATGGATCTGGGGACCGGAGTTCATGCTGGGTCAGGACATCCATCACAAGACGCTCGGGATCGTCGGGTTCGGCCGGATCGGCCACTCCATGGCGAGGCGCGCTCAAGGCTTCGGGATGCGAGTGATCTACTACGACGTGTATCGAGCGGCCGCCGAGCTCGAAAAGGAGCTCAACGTCGAATTCGTCGAGCTGGAAGAGCTCCTGGAGACGGCGGACTTCGTCACGCTCCACACGGTGCTCTCGGAGGAGACGCGCCATCTGATCAATGCCGAACGACTGAAGCGGATGAAACCGACCGCCGTGCTGGTGAACACGTCACGTGGGCCCGTGATCGACGAGTCAGCGTTGGCGGATGCCCTCGAGGCCGGGGAGATCTTCGCCGCGGGGCTGGACGTGTTCGAAAAGGAGCCCGAGGTCCATCCGAAACTCCTCGAGCTGGAGAACGTGGTTATCATCCCGCACCTGGGAAGCGCGACGGTGGACACCAGGATCGCCATGGGACTTCTGGCAGCCGACAACCTGATCGCCGCG
>DATABA010000141.1:0-3092 GCA_036259835.1 Actinomycetota bacterium | reverse complement strand
CGCGGCGATCAGGTTGTCGGCTGCCAGAAGTCCCATGGCGATCCTGGTGTCCACCGTCGCGCTTCCCAGGTGCGGGATGATAACCACGTTCTCCAGCTCGAGGAGTTTCGGATGGACCTCGGGCTCCTTTTCGAACACGTCGAGCCCTGCGGCGAAGATCTCCCCGGCCTCGAGGGCATCCGCCAATGCTGACTCGTCAATGACGGGCCCACGTGACGTGTTCACCAGCACGGCGGTCGGCTTCATCCGCTTCAGTCGTTCGGCATTGATCAGATGGCGCGTCTCCTCCGAGAGCACCGTGTGGAGCGTGACGAAGTCCGCCGTCTCCAGGAGCTCTTCCAGCTCGACGAATTCGACGTTGAGCTCCTGTTCGAGCTCGGCGGCCGCTCGATACACGTCGTAGTAGATCACTCGCATCCCGAAGCCTTGAGCGCGCCTCGCCATGGCGTGGCCGATCCGGCCGAACCCGACGATCCCGAGCGTCTTGTGATGGATGTCCTGACCCAGCATGAACTCCGGTCCCCAGATCCATGGGACTTTTCGGCGAAGGAACCGATCGCCCTCGGCGATCCGGCGCGCCGCCGACATCATGAGCGTCCACGCCAGGTCCGCGGTGGTCTCCGTCAGAACGTCCGGCGTGTTGCACACCAGGACACCGCGGGCGGTACACGCGGGGACGTCGACGTTGTCGAACCCGACCGCGAAGTTCGACGTGACCACGAGCTGACCGCCGGCAGCGTCGAGGAATTCGTCGTCGACTCGGTCGGTGAGCAATGTGATCGCCCCGAGCTTTCCGGCGATGTCGCGAAGGAGCCGGTCTCGGGGGATGGCTTCCGGTCCCTCGTGCAGCGCGACGTCGCATCGTTCGGCCACGCGCTCCATGGCCGGAGCGGGAAGACGCCGCGTGACCAGAACGGGCCAACGACCATCGGCGCCGGCGCCCGGCATGTCCGGCTAGCCCTTCAGGTCGGTGACGGTGTTTTCGATTGCGTCGAGCGCGTCTCGAATCGCCTCGACCGAGTTGGCATATGAGAGACGGATGTATCCCTCGCCCCGCGCTCCGAAGGCCGTCCCCCACAAGCCGGCGACACCACCCTTTTCCAGCAAGGCGTCCGCGACGGTCTTGCTCGAGACGCCGAGCTCGCTGATGTTGGGGAACACGTAGAAGGCCCCCGCCGGCTCCTGACATGTGATGCCCGGGATTCGGTTCAAACCTTCCACCATCACGTCGCGTCGCTTGTGGAACTCGTTGACCATGGCCTCGACCGGTTCCCAGGGTCCGGTCACCGCGGCCAGCGCAGCGCGCTGGGTGAACGCGGCCGAACAGGACACGCTGTTGATGACCAGGCGCGTAAACGGTTCGACCAATCCCGGCGGGAGGCCGCAAAAGCCCAGTCGCCAACCCGTCATGGCGAACGTCTTCGAGCACGCGTCGAGCAGGATGGTTCGGTCCTGCATTCCGTCGACCGCCAGGATGCTCGCGTGGTCGTCCTCGTAGCGGATCGCCCAGTACACCTCGTCGGTGAGCACGTACAGATCGTGCTCGATAGCCAGCCGTGCCAGCGACTCGACGTCCTCTTTGGAAAGCGCGCTCCCGCAGGGGTTGTGCGGACTGTTGATGATGAGGAGCTTCGTTCGGTCGGTGATCAGCGACGCGACCTCATCCGGATCCATCCGGAACTGGTTCTCTTCCTTGAGTGGAACGGGCACAGGCGTGGCCCCGACAAACGACGTGATCGACTCGTACATGGGGAACCCGGGATTCGGGTACAGGACCTCGTCGCCTTCCTCACACAGGGCGAGGATCGCGTAGAACATGATCGGCTTCGCGCCGGGCGTCACGACGACACGGTCGGCGGGATAGCGACCGCGTCCAGTTCGGCCGAAGAACTCGCCCACCGCCTCCCGCAGCTCCGGAAGCCCCGCCGCGGCGACGTAGTGAGTGAATCCTTCGCGAAGCGCTTCGGCCGCCGCCTCGACGATATGGCGGGGGGTATCGAAGTCCGGTTCGCCGATCTCGAGGTGAATGACCTTGCGGCCTTCCGCTTCGAGCGCGCGTGCACGGGCCAGCACTTCGAACGCGGACTCCGTGCCGAGCCGAGACATGCGCGCCGCCTGGCGCGATCCCGTGGTCACGTCCGAGACGCTAGCACGGCGCCGCGAGCTCGACGGCCTGCACTGATCGCTGCGGCGGCGAACCGCAGCGTTTAGGAGGAGGCGCCCGTCTCGATGGTCGCCTTCACCTCTTCGGCCCGAGCCGGATCGATCCCGGCGAGCGCGGCGGTTGCGGCTTCCTCCTCCGTCAGCTTCCCTCTTCGGCGGTCCAGATCCCGGGCGATGTCTTCATCGGCGGCCGACAGGTCGTCCGGGTTCACGTTGACGAACTCGATGACGCCCATGTCCTGGAACGCTTTCTGGACCTTCGGGCCGAACAGTCCAAGGTCCTTCACCGTGGGGACGATCCGGGAGAAGAGCATCTTTCGGAAGCTCTGCATCATCTCTGACTTGCGGACGTAATCGAGGCATTCCTCCACCGGAAATCCGAGGTGTTCCCAGACCTCGTGGGCGGTAAAGCGATCGCGCATCAGATACGACGCCTCGACCACGAACTCCTCGCGCTCCGCTCGCTCGGCGTCGGAGAGCTGGGGATAGTAGTCGCGCAGTGCCAGTCGGCCGAACGCGACGTGGCGCGCCTCGTCCTGCATGACGTAGGTGTTGAGCGACTTCGCCAGCGGCTCCTCGGAGAAGTCGCGGATCATGGCGAACGCCGCCAGTGCCAGGCCTTCGATCATGATCTGCATCCCGAGGTAGGTCATGTCCCACCGCTGGTCGGAGATGACGTCGTTGAGCAGCGCCTTGAGGTTGGAGTTGATCGGATACGCGAGCTCGATCTTCTCGCGCAGGTACCTGGAGTACGTCTCCACGTGCCGGGCTTCGTCCATCACCTGGGTGGCGGCGTAAAACTTCGAATCGACGTCCGGAACGGTCTGGACGATCTTCGAGGCGCAAATGAGGGCGCCCTGCTCGCCGTGGAGGAACTGGGAGTTCATCCAGGAGCCGACGTGATGCCGGAGCTCGCCCCGGCGCTCCTC
>DATABA010000140.1:0-3855 GCA_036259835.1 Actinomycetota bacterium | reverse complement strand
GTACCGGCTGGTGAAGGACCATCGCACCGGTCTGGAAGTGGGGAACGTGGACTCGGTGCTGAACGGCGACTTGGACAAGTTCATCCAGGCGTATTTGCAACAGCGGGCGACCGGAGATGGAACCGCGTAGCTACTTGGGCTTGAATGCCTTGAAGATCATCTCCGAGCGCGCGACGTACTGAACGTCCCACACGATCAGCCCGAGACGCTCGATTTCGCGGCGAAGATCCTGGCGGGTGTACGGGTTGATGTGCTCGGTGGCATACCCCTGTGGAAACACTTTCTTGTACATGCCCTCCAGCGTTCGCCACGTCCACGTCCCGTAGTCCGGCGTGCCGAGGACCAGGGCACCGCCGGGCGCCAGGACCCGCACCATGTCCGTCAGATCGATTTCCTCCCGAGGGATGTGCTCGATGACCTCCGAGCAGATCACCGCGTCGAACGAGTCGTCTTCGAACGGAAGCTGGGACAGCGACCCCTGGACCAATTGACGTCCGGGAGCTCGAAGCCATCGCAGCTTCCGAATCTGCATGTCCAGACCAACGGCCTGTGGCAGGCTCTGCAGAATTCGGCTGGAGCCGCATCCGATGTCGAGGATGCGTCTGGAGCCGTCGACCATGCCGCGGATCACTCGAAATCGTTCGCGCTGCCAGTACCGCTGGAGGGGGATCCACGAGTCGAAGGCGCGATGGTCATAGTCCGCCGCCTTCACCGAGTTTCGAAGCGCCATGAGCCGGCCCAGGGTCTTCAGGTATCCCGCCCCCATCTCGGCAAATCGGCCGCTGGTCCACATCCGCGTCTGGCGATAAAACAGCGGAACCTCGACCGTCTTCCAGCCCTGGCTGAACGCCTTGACCAGGATTTCCTGCAGAGAGTCCAGCCCCTCGGCGTTCACCGGCCCGATGTCGTCCACGACGTCCCGCGAGTACATCCGAAAACCGCTGGAAAGGTCCTGGTACGGAAGAGCGAGCGACGTTCTGTACAGCCTGTTGAGCGTCCGGCTGGCAACCCGGCGAGACACCGGCATCTCGGCGTACGCACCGGGGACGTAGCGCGAGGCGATGAGCACGTCGGCCTCTCGCCGCCGGAGCCAGAGCGTTCGAATGAACTCGGGGTGGTGGGAGAAGTCGGCGTCCATGGTCACGGCCCACCGGCCGCGTGCGGCGGCGAGACCGGCGTTCAGCGCCTGCCCGTACCCGCCTCCCTTGAATTCCTCCACCCGGGCGCCGAACCGTTCGACCAGGTCGGCGACGGGCTCATCCGGAGGGAGCACCACGACGATCTCGGTCTGTACGCCGATCGACTCCAGAACCGAGCGCAGCCGGGGAAGCAGCCGTCCCAGGCTGTGCTCGCCGTTCCAGACGGGGACGACGACCGATAGATCTGGAAGAGATGAGATTTGCTCAGACACGGCTACTCCGTCGAAAGACTGGATTCTACCGAATCGAGTTCACTTACCCGGACCTCTTTGCTAGCATCGAGTCGCTCCGCACGGAGCCCTCCTCTATCACAGGCCCGAAATGATCAGGCTGAATCACGTCACAAAGGTTTATAAGGATTCGCAACGAGCCCTGGACGACGTCTCCGTGGACGTCAGCAAGGGCGAGTTCGTCTTCATCGTGGGACCTTCCGGTTCCGGAAAGTCGACGCTGATCCGGCTCCTGCTCAAGGAGGAAGAGCCCAGCAAGGGCGAGATCTTCGTGGCCGGGAAGAACATCGGCAAGCTCTCACCGTGGAAGGTGCCGTACCTCCGCCGGAACATCGGCACGGTCTTTCAGGACTTCAAACTGCTTCCGGACAGGACCGTGTTCGACAACGTGGCCTTCGCGCTGGAGGTCATCGGAAAGCCGAAGCACGTCATCCAGCAGCGGGTCCCGGAGATCCTCGAGCTGGTGGGGCTGGGCGGCAAGCTGACCAGCTACCCGGACGAGCTCTCGGGTGGGGAACAGCAGCGCGTCTCGATCGCGCGCGCGTTCGTCAACCGTCCGCTGATCCTGCTCGCCGACGAGCCGACGGGAAACCTCGATCCGGCGACGTCGGTCGACATCATGAGACTGTTGGATCGAATCAACAGGATCGGGACCACGGTCATCATGGCCACCCACGACAACGCAATCGTTGACGCGATGCGCCGCCGCGTCGTGGAATTGGATGAAGGAAAGGTCAGACGCGATCAGGCTCGGGGGGTGTACGGGTTCGGTGCGTAGGCTCGAGTACTACTTCAAGGAGACGTTCCAGGGCCTCAGGCGAAACGGCCTCTTGGCGTTCGCCGCGGTTTCCACCGGCTTTATCGCGCTCTTCCTCCTCGGGATGGCGCTCCTCGCCCAGCGAGAGGTCAACCTGTTGATCGAAGCGACGTACCAGGACGTCGAAGTTTCGATCTTCCTCCAGGACAAGATCAGCCCGGAACAGCAGCGGCACCTCGACAGCCTGATCCGGGGGATGCCCGAGGTGGCGAGCGTGGAGTTCGAGTCGAAGGCCGAGGCATATGAACGGGCCAGGCGAGTGATCTTCCGGAACGAGCCCGAGGTCATCCGGAACGTGTCACCGGACGCGTTTCCTGCGTCGTTCCGAGTGAAGCTGGACGATCCGCAGCAGTTCCGCGTGGTGAACGCCCGGCTTCGGGGCCAAACAGGCATCGATCAGATCGTCGACCACAGCGAGCTTCTCAGCCGCTTGTTCAGCGTGACTGCGGTGTTCCGCGTGGGGATGTTCGCCGTCGCCGTCATCATGCTGGTGTCGGCCGCCGCCCTTATCGGCAACACGGTCCGAATGGCCGTGTTCGCCCGACGCAAGGAGATCGGAATCATGCGTTTGGTCGGCGCGACCAACTGGCACATCCGCGTGCCCTTCCTCATCGAGGGGATCATCGAAGGGTTGCTCGGAGCCGCGGCCGCCATCCTCGCGCTGTTCATCATGAAGGTCTGGTTCTTCGACGACATTCGGGAGAAGGTGCGGTTCCTTCCGTGGCTCGGGACCCAGGACGTCCTGGCGACCGTTCCGCCGCTGTTGATCGCGGGCGTTCTGGTGGCGGCCGTGGCGAGTCTGCTCGCCATGCGGCGCTTCCTCGAGGTGTGAACGCCGACCGAACCGTCGCCTCCAACCGGCGAGCCCGCCACGACTATCAGATCGACGAAACCATTGAGGCGGGCATTGTTCTCACCGGCCCGGAGGTCAAGTCCCTGCGAGCCGGCCGAGCGAGCCTCCAGGACGCCTACGCGCGGGTCGACGGTAATGCGGTCTGGGTGGAGAACGTGCACATCCCGCCGTACGAAATGGCCGATACCAGACGGTACGACCCGAAACGGCCCCGCAAGCTGCTCCTGCATCGCGACCAGATCGGCCGACTCACCGGCAAGACGGCGGAGCGCGGACTCACGTTGATCCCGCTGAAGATTTACTTCACCAGAGGCCTGGCCAAGATGGAGCTCGGTCTCGGTCGAGGAAAACGGAAATACGAGAAGCGTCAGGCCATCGCGGAGCGCGAGTCGCGCCGGGAGATGGAGCGGGCATTCGGCGCCCGCCGGAAAAGCGTCTAGTCGTCTTCTCCGCCTGAGCCCGAACCCGAGGAACCGGAGCCAGAGGACCCCGAACCGGACGAATCGGATCCGGAGCCGGAGTTCGAGCTGTCATCCGAACCGGAAGATCCGGACCCCGACGAGTCAGATCCCGGACCGGAGTTCGACGATCCGGACCCCGAGTCCGATGGATCAGATCCCGAGCCGGAGCTGGATGAGCCGCTGTTCGTGGAGCCCGAGCCGGAATTGGACGTGGGATCCGCCGATGGCTGGCTGCCGGCCGCGGGGGATGGAGTGGTGTCGCCGCGAGGTGAAGGGGTTGTATCGCTCGGTGAGA